>DAOPWT010000008.1:0-31815 GCA_035351775.1 Bacillota bacterium
AGACTGGAGAAGTCTCCGCCCACGTTTTATGGCCTCAGCCATCGCGAGTGGGGAGGCACCTATCATCTCTAGCAGCGCTCTTTAGGGCCATGGAATTCGTGGGTGATGGCGAGCCACTCATCGTAGAGGAAGTCCCGTCGTTCGATGAAGTCATGGCAAACGACGTCGGTTACTACCTGAACCCTGCGCCCACGCGCGGCTAGGCCAGCTACAGCAGCCGCCGCGGGCCTGTGGAATCAGCTCGCGGCGGCTGTCATGAAAGCCCCCGATTCACTCATGTGACCGGATGAAGTCCCGATACCACAGGGCGCTGCGCTTGAGAGTCCTCTTCTGTGTCTGAAAATCCACGTGCACCAGCCCGAATCGCTTGGAATAGCCGTGGGCCCATTCGAAGTTGTCCATGAGGCTCCACACGTAGTAACCTCTCAGGTTGACGCCATATTCACACGCTTTGCACGCCGCCTCGACGTGCGACGAGAGGTAGCCTATGCGGGCGCTGTCGTCGACGATGGAGCCATCCGGGGCAAGTGAATCGTCGAAGGCGGCTCCATTCTCCGTTATGAACAGGGGGATCTTGGTGTAGTCGTCGCTCACCCGCTTGACCACCCTGAACAGTCCCTCAGGATACACTTCCCATCCCATGGCGGTGACCGGCAGGCGAGGGGTGACTTCCGAGGCATTAAGCAGGCGCTCGGCAGGGTCCCATATCACCTGGTCCCTCGTGTAGTAGTTGATCCCAAGGAAGTCTGTTTCCAGGCCGATTACCTGCATTTCTTCAGGCCGCGGCTTGGCGAGGGCATCGGGCAAGACGCCTGCCCGGTCCAGCCATGCCAGAACGTCTTCGGGGTAATGCCCTCGGAACAGCGGATCTAGGTAGAGCCTGTTCCATACGCCGTCCACACGCCTTGCGGCGTCGACATCGCGTTCATCGTCGGTCGCAGGTTCCTGATGGTTGATACTGAGCGCGATTCCGATTCCGTCGACTGGCTGAGAAGTATCGGCGCTTGCAGCTCCCTTGCGGCTTGACGAATCTCTGAAAGCCCTGACTGCCAGGCCGTGCGCCAGCAGCAGGTGATGGGCCACCAGAAGGCCTTCCCGGGCATCGCGATGGCCGGGCGCCATCTCGCCTGTCACGTGCCCGAGGAGGGCTATTACCGCCGGCTCGTTGATGGTGATCCACATTGGCACGACATCCGAAAGCTCGCCAAAGACGGCGAAGCAGTAATCGGCGAACCGCTTCGGGGTGTCGGCGTTGGCCCATCCGCCCTTGTCCTGAAGGGCCTGAGGCAGGTCCCAGTGGTACAAGGTAGCCATGGGGCGGATCTGGCTTTCCAGGAGCAAGTCGACCAAACGCCTGTAGAAGTCGAGCCCCTGGCCGTTCAGCTTGCCGCGGCCATCGGGCATCAGCCTCGGCCAGGCCAACGAGAACCTGTACGAGTCCAAGCCAAGCTCGCGCATTATGCCTACGTCCTCGGCATACCTGAAGTAGTGCTGGCAGGCGGGTTCGCCCGAGTGACCGCCCAGGACTTTGCCGGGCATGGAACAGAAAGTATCCCATATCGATACTCCTCGTCCGTCCGCTCGCGTGGCCCCTTCGATCTGATATGAAGATGTCGCTGCTCCCCATAGGAAGCCCGGAGGAAAAGTGTTGTGGTTCATGTATCCCTCCTGGGTGGTGTTGTTCAGTGCCGGCTATCCTGTAGCCCTGCTGTGGTCCTGCATGAATGAGCCGCCCAACCACACTGGCGGTGGGATTGCGAATAAGTAAGCCTGGTCCTTTGTCGCCAGAATTATCATATACCAAAACGAAACAGATTGGACAGGGTAGCAGCAGTCTCACGACGACTGTACTGACTCAGGATAACGGATTCCGCAAATTCTGTGTTAGGCCACAGAAGGATTTCTGCCCAAGAAGTAGAACTCAGTGCATGCAGAATTAGTACCGTCACCGAACGAACTAACATTAATACCCGAATAGGCGCGTTTAGCAGTGGCGATAATCCGATGTCACATGAATAATGCATTCATAGATCATAATGTCCTGATCGTGGCGATATTGATATATGGGAAGAGAGGCATGGTCTTCTTTGAGGAACAGAACTCTGAGAACCGGTGATAGACAGCTGATTCGCGACATCAACATGTCGCTGGTTGTGAACGAGATACGACAGCATGGCCCGATATCCCGTGTGGACGTGGCGCGCGCAACCGGTCTGGGAAGGTCAACCGTGTCGGGAATCGTAGGCATGTTGCTCAAGGAGGAGTTCATGCGCGAGATCGGCAGCGGCCATCCCGACTCCGTGTCGCCCGCCGTGGGGCGACCTCCGGTAATGCTGGAGTTCAACCCCCGTTCTAGGTTCGTGGTGGCAGTTAAGCTCGCTCCTGCGTCGATAACGGCTGCTGTGACCGATCTTGATGCTGAAGTGGTTGGATTCGTGGAAAGGCCGATAGGCGCCAAGCTGAGCGAAGGGGCTGTAAGGCAGCAGATATCCGAGGCCGTATACGCAGTCGTCTCCGACTGCCGAGTCAGTATGGACCGAGTCATTGGAGTAGGTGTGGCTGTGCCGGGCATCGTGGATTCGCGTACCGGCGTGTCGATCTCGCCCCAGTTCTTCCTTTGGCAAAACCTGCCGCTGCGGAACCTGCTGGAGGAGGAGTTCGGCGTGCCCGTGTTCATCGACAACGACGCGAACGCCGCGACCTTGGCAGAGAAGCTGAGGGGGCACGGCCGGCAAGTATCGGATTTCGTGTGCGTGACGATCGGCATCGGCATCGGCGCAGGCATCATCATAGATAACAAGCTGTACCGAGGCGCTGTGGCCGGAGCAGGCGAGATAGGGCATATCACAATCCAGGAAGATGGCCCTGAGTGCACCTGCGGAAACCGCGGCTGCCTAGAGGCGTTTGCGTCCGATGCCGCCCTTGTGCGCGAGATGAAGCGAATGGTCGAGTCGGGCCGAAGTAGCGCCGTCATTGGGATTGCCGCGGAGGAGAACCGGGGCTTTGATAGGTCGATGATCGCCCGTGCCGCTAGGGAGGGCGATGATGCGGCTCTGTCAGTGGTGAGGCAGGCCGGCGAACACATCGGAGTCGGTCTGGCGACACTGGTCAACATTCTCAACCCCGAGATGATCGTGGTTGCAGGCGAGGCCGCCACAGACTTCGGCGATCTCCTCCTCGAGCCCATACGTGATTCCATCCGCCGCCGTTCTATGAGCGTTCTTGCCCAGAGGCTAGAGGTCGTCCAGTCGCGCCTCGGCGACAGGATATGGATTGTGGGCGCTGCCTCGCTAGTCATCGACGATTTTTTCGGGGCCCCCATATATGAACGGCATGAGCATGTTGCGGCGGTATCGATTCCGGACCTGATGCAAGGCTCATAGATCGAACAAGCTTGATTGGAATGGGAGAATTGTGATGCACGACACGCTAGTAGGGGCAAGCATTTCGCTGATAAGGGAGAACCAGCACATATCCGGAGCGTACATAGCCTCGCCCAGCTTCCCGACTTACGCATACTGCTGGCTCCGCGACGGAACCTACATAGCTCACGCTATGGATCTTTATGGCGAGCATGACAGCGCGAAAGCCTTCTTTCGCTGGGTGAACGCGACCATTGCCGGCAACTGTGCCGACACTGGGCGCTGCCCCGATACTGTCGAAGACGCCGGGCTAAGAAGTCGGGAGCGATGTACTCAGTCGGTGGAACTAGCACGGCAGTTGCTCAGAGCACGATGGACTTTGGATGGCAGGCGCGACAACTCCGAATGGCCAAACTACCAGCCAGACGGGTATGGGGCATGGCTGTGGGGGCTTGACGAGCATATTGAGCGCACTGGAGACCTAGGCCTATGGCATGAGTCGCGTGAGGCCGTTGGGTACGTCGTGGAGTGCCTATCGCAGGTGTGGTCGACGCCTAGCAGCGACTGCTGGGAGGAGTATCCCGATCGGGTTCACACATCCACTCTGATCTGCATAGCTGGCGGCCTTGAGAGAATCGGTCGCCGGGCGTGCGATGATCGGGCTCTCTCATTGGCTGCCGCAATCCGGGACTACATCATTCGCTACGGTGCGTTCGACGGGCGCCTTGCGAAACTCTGCAGCCGAGAGCGACGTGGAGATCAATGGCCTCCCAAGAGGCGTACTCACGCGGGGCCATCCATTGGCGATTCAGTCGATGCAAGCCTTCTTTGGGCTGCGGTACCCTACGGAGTGCTTGACCTCGATGATCCGCGCATGGTGAGCACAGTAAGGGCGATCGAGCGGGGCCTGGCCAGGGGAGGCGGAGTGCGCCGCTACGCAGCCGATACCTACTATGGCGGCGGTTTGTGGCCGCTTCTTACTGCGTGGCTCGGCTGGTACTACTGCCGCACGGGCGACAGGGAGAAGGCGCTGGGGTGCCTCAGGTGGGTTGAGGATCAGGTCACCGATGGGGTTCACCTGCCGGAACAGGTGAACCGGGATCTTGTCGATCCTGTGTTGTATGAGCCATGGGTCACATGCTGGGGGCCGCCGGCGAATCCGCTTCTGTGGTCTCATGCGATGTATCTCATTCTTCGCAAGGAGCTAGATGATCGCGCGCGGGAGGTGTAAGGTGCATGTACATCGGCCGGGGGAGGAAGAGGCGGGCCACTATCGCGGCATTCTTGGCTCCGACTGTGGTAGGTTTTCTCCTTTTCAGCCTGATCCCCATAGCTCGCTCGCTTTACCTCAGCTTCACATCATGGGATATTTTGCAGCCCGCCGAATGGGTTGGACTGGAGAACTACAAGGTACTCCTGGGCAGCGAGGAGTTCTGGAGGGTGATGAGAAACACGGGGGAGTACATAGTCCTTTATGTCCCTCTGATGCTCGTATCGTCGCTTGCTCTGGCGGCGCTTCTGAACAGGAGGTTCGCCGGAGTTGGCGTGTACAAGGTGCTGTTTTTCCTTCCGGTGTTGACGTCCTGGGTGGCCGGCTCGCTGATCTGGAGGTGGATTCTCAACCACAAGTACGGCTTGGTGAACATCTTGCTCGGTCACATTGGCGTCGCGGGCCCAGCATGGCTCGATGACAAGTATTGGGCGATGCCGGGAATTGTCCTTGCGAGCGTATGGAAGGATGCAGGGTTCTTCGCCCTGATATTCCTGGGCGCCCTAAAGGGCATTAATCACGAGTACTACGAAGCCGCCCAGATCGACGGCGCAAGTCCCTGGAATAAGTTCAGGCACATTACCCTGCCGCTCGTGTCACCTACCACGTTCTTTGTGACCATTACGTCCATCATCAACTCTTTCCAGGTATTCGCCCAGGTGCAGATCATGACGTATGGAGGGCCTGCCGGCGCTACCCAAGTGATAATGGAGAGAATCTACAAATACGCCTTCCAGTTCTTCAAGATGGGCTATGCATCGGCCCTCTCTTGGGTGCTATTCGTCATAATACTCATAATCACCGCGATCCAGTGGCGTCTCCAGAAGGGGTGGGTGTTCTATGATGGCTAGGCGAGCGGGCGCATTCCGCACAGCTCTGTTCTACGTCACCATCAGCCTGATTGCCCTGTTCATGATACTCCCATTTCTGTGGATGATCAGCACATCGCTGAAGGAGAGCGAGGCAGTGATGGTGCTGCCCGTAAGGTGGATACCTGAGAGGATCAGCCTCAAGGCCTACCGTGACCTCTTCACGATATCGACAGTAGTGCCGTTCCACCGTGCCACTCTGAACTCGCTGGTGGTATCGGTGCTCACCACCTTGGTGAATCTGGCGTCGGCGTCGATGGCTGCATTCGCGCTGGCTAAGTTCGATTTCAGGGCCCGGGACAGAGTTCTATTCGCCTTTCTGGCTACGATGATGGTTCCGGGAGCGGTCACTATGATCCCGAACTACTTGGTACTGCGCACTCTTCGCCTGACCAACACCTTCACCGGACTCGTGCTGCCTTCGATCTACAACGCATGGGCGCTGTTCCTGCTGAGGCAGAACATAATGGCGCTCCCAGAACCGTACTTTGAGGCGGCGATAATCGACGGAGCGACGCCCTTCGCCGTGTATAGGCACGTGGTTCTGCCTCTGGTGAAGCCGATTCTGGCATCCCTGGGAGTGCTCACGTTCATGGGGACCTGGAACGACTACCTCTGGCCTCTGATCATGATATCCGACCCCGAAAAGATGACCCTCACTCTCGCCCTAGGGAACTTGAACTCAAGGTGGGGGCAGAAGTGGGAGTTGCTCATGGCCGGGAATCTCATATCGATGTTACCGATAATCGTGACCTATATCTTTGCCCAGAAGTACTTCGAAAGCGGGATCTCGGTCGGGGGGCTCAAATCTTAGGAAACCGCCGGGGTGGAAGAGGGTGAGCTTAGGGAATAGGCGACGCAACGATATGAGTGGAGACTGTTGGAGTATTGTCGGACTGACCATAATGGCGTGACGGCGTTCCACTATCTACTCACTACTTGGGAGGGATACGCGTGCACAAGAAGAGACTTGCCCTGGCGGCAATGTGTGTCGCCCTCGTTACTCTGTGTGCAATGCCGGTCTATGGCGCAAAGAAGGTAACCATAACCTACGGCAACTTCTCCGCGGGATCCGATAATGAACCTACCCTTAACGCGATGAAGGCGGCGTTCGAGAAGGCCAACCCAGATATCGAGGTCAAGCTTCAGAGCACTGGGTTCGGCGAGTACTTCAGGCTTCTGCAGACGCAGGTTGCAGGAGGGACAGCGCCCGACTGCTACGAACTGAACTACGAGAACTTCGTTGCCTTCGCGGCCAAGAATGCCCTCGCCGACCTCGGCCCATTGGCAAAGGCCGCCGGAGTCAGCTTTGATGGGTACGACGCCAACGCGCTTGACGCTTTCAAGTACAAAGGGAAGCAATATGGCGTGCCTGGAAGCTACTCTGTAGTCCTCCTTTTCTACAACAAGGATCTTTTCGACAGGGCCAAGGTGGCCTATCCCAACGACAACTGGACGTGGAAAGACGTAATCGAATCTGGGAAGAAGATTCGGGCGCTCGGAGACGACACCTTCGGGATCATCCAGACTGTGCAGTTCTGGGAGTTCTACAAGACTATTGCTCAGAACGGCGGCAGCCTGTTCAATGCCGATCGCACCAAGTTCACAGTGAACTCGCCTGAGAATGTGGAAGCACTGCAGTACATGGTCGATAAGATTATCAAGTACAATATCGAGCCCACCCAGGCACAGAAATCCAACCAGGGCGAGTGGGACATGTTCGCCGCCGGTAAAGTCGGAATGCTCATAACGGGCAACTGGGCATTCACTTATATGAAGGACAAGTGCAAGTTCAGGTGGGACATTGCTGTGGAGCCCGGAAACAAGCACAAGGCGTGTCACTTCTTCTCGAACGGGTATGCCATCAATAAGTCCAGCAAGAAGCAGCAGGAAGCCATGAGATGGATAACATGGCTGGCGTCCAGCAGGGAATCGTCAATGCTGAGGCTGGAGGCAGGGTGGGAGACCCCGCCCGTATCTGACAAGAGCGTCATCGATGCGTACATCGCGGAGCGTCCGCCGGACAATCGCAAGGCAGTCTTTGACTCCCTGAAGTATCTGGTGACGCCGCCTGTAATCGAGCAGTTCAACGAGATGGCGGAGACAGTCGATCTCCAACTGCAGAAGGCTCGGGATGGGGAGAAGACCCCCAAGCAGGCGCTGGACGACGCTCAGAGAGAGTTGGAGCAGAAGATCAAGCTATAGACCATGCGCCGCAGGTCATAGGTTTGGGCGCGAGGCCCGGGCATCACGCCGAAGACGACAGGCTCCGCCGATTCGCAGGGTAAGGTGGACGGCGGAGCCTTCCTTGGCGGAATGCAGTTCAAGGAATCGACACGGATCACGAGGTGTACGGCATGCCGAATCATGATGAGTTCAGAGTGTGCGCCGAGTATGCGTGCGGAAGCAGTGCCAGGCTGCGTATCATCGATGGCTTCGTAACGGCGCAGTTCGACAACGTTGGGCAGCTCGTGCCGCGAGTCGAGTTCTTCTTCCGCGATGGGCGTCTACACATGACTCACTCATTGCCGACAGAACCCATGAACGCAGGAGACCTTGAGTCGCGCGTATGCATAGTGGATCCGGAAACCGGTGCTACGCTGGAGGTAGAAGGTAACCCGTTTCGGTTTGCTGTGGCGTCTGCTGATGGACGGACTCTGTTGCGCAGCGCGCCCGGCGAACCACATTTCAAGTTTCGCGCCGCCCCCGACGGGGAGGCGTTCCAGTTCACGTTGAGCCTGGGTAGTTCGGCATCGCATTACTACGGTTTCGGCGAACGATTTGACTCGCTGGACCAAAATGGGCTCAACCCTGACGCATGTGTAGTGAACAAGTACTGCAGACAGGGCGACAGAACGTATATCCCCATGCCGTTTTTTGTGACTGAGACCGGGTATGGGATGCATCTGGCCACAGACAGGTACGTCCGGTTCAGGCTGGCTCCGCGATTGCCGGGAGCGATGGTGATTGAGGTGCAGATCGATCCGGGTCTGCCTGTTCTTGAGTCAACTGTCTTCCTGGGCAGTCCGGCCGACATAGTCCGCGCGTATTCCCGGTCGACCGGTGCAACTCCGCTTCCGCCGAGATGGGCCTTCGGCCCGTGGATGTCGGGAAACGCGTGGAATACTCAGCGAGATGTGGAAGAGCAACTGCGGGCCAGTGACGAGCTCGGCCTGCCTGCAACGGTTGTAGTCATCGAGGCTTGGTCGGATGAGGCTACATTCTATACATGGAACGACGCTCAGCATGCACCCGAACCGGGGGCGCATGCGTTCGGGCTCGACGAGTTCATGTTTCCTGTCGATGGCAAATGGCCCGATCCCAAGGCCCTTGTAGATCGTGTGCACGATAGCGGGATGAAGCTAGTACTGTGGCAGATTCCGGTCCTGAAGCAACTGGCCGCGCACGAACCTCGGTGCGAGCAGCACGAACGCGACGAGGCGCATGCCATCGCTCGAGGTTATGTGGTCCGAAACACCGACGGCACGCCATACCGAATACCTGATGGATGGTTTGCAGGAAGTCTGCTTCTGGATTTTACGAACCCGGAGGCGGCCAAGTGGTGGTTCGGCAAGCGCCGGTATCTCATCGACCAACTCGGAGTGGACGGCTTCAAGACCGACGGCGGCGAGTTCATATTCGACGACACAGTGACGACCTGGGACGGTCGCGACGGCGCCTCAATGCGCAACAGGTATGTAATGACCTACATAGAAGCATACCGCGATTTCGCCGGACCCGGTCGGATAACCTTCAGTCGGGCAGGGCATGTCGGCGCCCAATCGTCCGGCCTGTTCTGGGCGGGTGATCAGGCATCGTCGTTTGCCGAGTCGCGCGCCGTTCTGACCGCCGGACTCAGCATGGGCCTATCGGGTGTGCCGTTTTGGGGATTCGATATGGCCGGGCTTTCAGGTGAGATCCCCCCAGCTGAGCTATTCATCCGGGGCCTGGAGATGGCGGCATTCTCGCCGGTGATGCAGTATCACAGCGATGGCCCCGCGGCATGGGACCGGACACCCTGGAACATCGCGGCGCGAACCGGAGACGAGCGTGTCGTGCCGATATACCGAACTTACGCGAATCTGAGGATGAACCTATTGCCCTACATCTACAACGAGGCAGTGAGCTCGGCCAAGTCGAGCGAGCCTCTCATGAGGGCACTGATGATTGACTTCCCTTGCGATCCGGCGTCCTTCTCAATTGACGATGAGTACATGTTCGGGCGCGATCTACTTGTGGCGCCCATGCTGCACGAACATGCTCGCGAGCGGTCGGTTCATCTTCCGCCTGGGCAGTGGCTGGATTTCTGGACCTTCGAGGAGATTGGAACGGGACCATGTACGATGCCGAGCTACCCCAGCGACATTGGGAAAATCCCGGTGTTCGTCAGGGCAGGAGCGATCCTCCCTATCAACCTAGGTGATAGCATGCACCTTGGCAGCACAACGGGGGTTCGCGGCGTCGGATACCGGAACCTTTCGTTCCTCATCACCGGCGTGCCGGCTCAGGAATGGGTATTCACTGACGATGAAGGCACAAGGATCCGGTTCGTTCCGGGAGACGATGGATTGTACGTCGTTGCGGACGGCGTACGCTCCGTGAGCCATGTGCATCTGCTCATCCTAAAGCACGGCGAACACGCCCAACGTGAGCGTGCCGACCGCCAATGTAGAACTGTCTGGGCCGCGGGAGGCCGAATGGCAGACGTAGCTCGGCTTGAAGCTGAGAGCATGATGCGGGGAGTCCTACTCCCGCTCTAGTTGTCATAGCATTTGATCTGTCGGTTGCACTTACCGCCGAGGCTCCGGCCAAGCTGAGCCCGGCGGTTCTTGCTTACTCCACAGCATCAGGCCAGCAGATTCAAGGAACAATCCACACACGCGGCGAATTCCATGCACAGAGGAACGCGAAGCGCCAGGAAGACGCGGGGAGATGAACGGAGGCGAAAGGATCATTCAGATGTCAAACGATTTGATGTACCCGAACCCGGAGGCTGATACCCGGGCCGAGGCCCAGGGATTCGATGCGCGCAGGCTTCGGCATGCGGTAGACCTTGTAAAGGCGGGATGCGCCGGCGAAAGCGATCATCCATCATACCCTGGGGCTGTGGTACTGATAATGCGCCATGGCGTCGAGGTAGTGCATGAAGCCTTCGGCTTCCGGTCATACGACGAGTCGGCTGAGCCCATGACGCGCGATACCATATTCGATGTGGCGTCTTTGAGCAAGCCCATAGCTACCGCGACCGCTGTCCTGAGGCTAGTTGAGATGGGCGAGGTCAACCTGGACGACCCGGTCGGGCGGTATCTGCCCGGGGCCCCGGAAGGCATCACGCTCATGAACTTGCTCACACATACATCCGGCTTACCGCCCTCGATCACGGTATTTAGGGCGGCCGAGAGCAGAGACGACTGTGTGCGCGCGGCACGCGCGGTGTTGCCACAGTATGCCGCAGGGAGCAAGGTTGAGTACAGCTGCATGGGCTTCATCCTGCTCGCCCTGCTCGTGGAGGCGGTCACTGGCGAAAGCCTCAATGTGTTCGCCCGACGAGAGATCTTCGCTAGTCTTGGGATGAAGGATACTGGCTACTATACGGTAGAGCGGTTCGCTGAGCTAGCGCGCGTGGCGCCCACCGAGAGACGTACTTCGTGCGAGAAGGGCGAGGAGCTGTGGGCATGGCTCAACCGTACCGGGCAGTTCCTTGACCTGCACACCGATGGGCAAGTAGCGTGGGGCGCTGTGCACGACGAGAACGCGCTTGCCATGGGCGGCGTGAGCGGCAACGCGGGGGTCTTCTCCACAGCGGTTGACATCGCCAAGTTCGGGCAGATGTACCTAGAACGCGGGTGCTACGGGGGAGTAAGGGTGCTGTCGCCTGCAACCGTGGAACTCGCCACACGCAATCTCACCGCCGGAATGGGCGATAACCGGGGCTTGGGGTGGCAGCTCAAGGGCCCGAACACCTCATTTGGAAGCCTGATATCCGACAGAGCATATGGCCACACCGGCTTCACCGGTACAGTCCTTTGGATCGATCCAGATCGTGAACTAGTTGTCGTGCTTCTCACAAACAGAGTACATGAGACAAGAGATAACCAGGCGCTGGTGGATCTTCGGCCGAGGTTTCTCAATGCGGTTGTGGCGGCGATCGACAGATAGTCAGGCCGATCCGGTTCCCACCTATTTGAGGCCGAACGCTGGAGGAATAACCATGGGCCCGTTGAACAGAAGGCACTTAGGACCCACAGTCCGTCCATGCAGCGGAAGGCGCGGGATCGAAGAACGAACATGTATATTGAGGTGTGCCGCAGTGGAGGTTGTACTATCTTACGGCAAAACCGGATTGCCTGTAGAACTGCCAGACGACAATGTGACTGTAGTTCGGCCAGTGTTCGTGCCGGGGCTCGATGACCAGCGGCGAGCGGTGGCCGATGCGCTCGAACATCCAATTGGGCGCCCGGCATTGAGAGACGTGGTCAGGCCATCGGACACGGTGGCCGTGGTCTTCTGCGACGCCACCAGGCCTGTGCCGAGCAAGCTGATCCTCCCGGTTCTCCTGGGAGAGCTCGAGAGCGCCGGGGTGGAGAGGGATCAGGTAGTCCTCATAAACGCGCTTGGCACGCACAGGCCGAGCCCGCCTTTGGAACTCGTGGAGCTTCTCGGCGAGGACCTGGTTAGCGATTACCGGGTTGTCCAGCACGACTGCAACGACCGCAGGGCGATGGCGCTTGCTGGTCGGCTCAGCACCGGGCAGGAGTTCTGGGTGAATAGAGATTACCTCAACGCGGATTTCAAGATACTGACCGGCTTCATAGAACCGCACTTCTTTGCTGGGTTCAGCGGCGGAGGTAAGCTCGTGTTTCCAGGGATCGCGAGCCTCGATAACATCAAGGAAGCCCACGGATACCGAATACTGTCGCACTCTAAGTCCACCTGGGGCATTACGCACGGCAATCCAGTGTGGGAACTGCTCACTGAAGGCGCACAGCTAACAGCGCCCGACTTCATAGTCAACGTTACCTTGAACTCCGAGAAGGCGATTACCGGCGTATTCGCCGGAGAACTGCGGGCGGCGCACGCACGAGGCGCCGAGCACGCCAAGCAGACGGCTATGCGGGCGGTGCCGGAGTCTTTCGACATCGTGATCACCACTAATAGCGGGTATCCGCTGGACCGAAATGTCTACCAGACCATAAAGGGCATCTCGGCAGCGGCGTCCATCGTTAGGGATGGAGGAGCGATAATCGCCGCGGCAGAGTGCATCGACGGCATCCCAGCGGGGAGTCACTTCCACAAGCTGCTGCAGAGGGCAGGCACGCCCGAACGGGCGCTTGAGTTGATCGCAACCCCAGGCTTCTCCACGCAGGATCAATGGCAGGTGCAGCTACAGGCGGAGATACAGATGCGGTCAGACGTCTACCTGTATTCCCGGCGTCTTTCGAAGGATGAGATAGGCACCACCATGCTCAAGCCATGCGATAGAATCGAAGACACATTGGCGGACCTGCTGCAAAAGTATGGTCCGGACGCGAGGATATGCGTGCTGCCTGAAGGGCCTCAGACCATACCGTACGTGGAGGCCTGATGCCTGATGCCCCTTCGGTGCCCACGATCGTCGCCCATGCCCACCATCATCCTGGTACACCGCCGGAGACCGCGGTTTATTTTTCCCCGATACAGGAACAATCCGGCTCTTGGCGAAATTCTGCTCCGCCGCATAAACATACTGAAAGAGGGAGTGAGGGAGATGTATCGGGCACTCAGGTGTTCTGTAGTACTGATGGCGCTGCTGATCTTGGCTGAGGTTGCTGCTGGGGCTTCGCTTCCGGTGACTCCCATGCTTAACATCCCCGCAGCACCTGCGCTGCTCAGGATCACTAATGCAGCGCTATCGAACCTGGTCGCCATGGGCGAGGTTGAAGGTCAAGTCTTCGGCGCCGCAAGGAATCAGCTTGTGGCGCTGGACCAAGAGGGCAAGATTACGAAGTCAGTGGCGATACCGATTGAGCAACCCGCGGGCATATCGGCCTACACTGCAGGCCGGGCCATAATCGGCGACTGCGGCAACAACACTGTGCTCTCTGTGGACATAAGGTCCGGTCAATCCGCCAAGGTGCTGGACCTTACGGCAACGGATTACGGAGATCTGATGGCAGGCGACGTGGTGAGGAACGGTAGATTATCTAGCGTTGCTTTCGATGGGAAGTATGTATATGTGGCGATGTCGGCGGGCTATTCAAGCTCGATCTTCGCAGTGGATCCGGCGTCGAATAGGGCGGTTATGCAGGCATGGTCCCCGGGTGACAAGCCCAAGGCCATGCAGTTTGTGGGCGGCAACCTCTATGTTCTGGATTCCGAAAACAGCCAACTGCGGTTGTTCGATTCGGCACTCAGGCTCAGCACTAAGGCGATAGACCTTCAGGCGCCGGACCCCATGGGCATAGTTGTCAGGGACAACGAGGTGAGGGTGTTAACCCCCGCTGACAGAAGCATACGAATCCTGAAGCCTGACCTTAAGGTGCTTACTGCGCCGCAGTTGGCTCCGATATGGAAAGCCAAAGACCTTGTGATCGGACCCATAACCGCACTCGCCCGGGATTATGCCCTGCTCATATGTGGGGATGTGGCGGAAAGCGGCTACGACGAGTTCTGGAACGACACGGTGTGGATGTACAAGACACTGCTTGCAGCAGGTTACAAGGAGAACAACATCTACGTGCTGTACGGCTGGGGCCACGACTACCCCTCAGCCAACCCCAATTACCAGCATACCAGCAAAGTTACCGACTTCCCTGCTACCGTGGCATGGGTTAACAAGATCCTGAACGGGCTCAAGAACGGCGATCCGTCAATAGGCGTGAACAAGATCACCTCCATCGATAGCCTTTTCGTATGGGTGTTCGACCACGGAGGAGGCGGCAACCCCGCCTACTTCTGTCTGCGGGATGGAGTCTACTACGATTCGGATTTTGCGGGTAGCTTGAACTCCATCCCATGCAAGGAAAGAGCCGTTTTCATGCAACAGTGCAGAAGCGGCGGCTTTGTCGACAACCTGCAGAACGACAAGAACTTCATCTCTGCCGCGTGTATGTGGAGCGAGAACGCGCACAGGGCAGACCTCGAGCAGGAGACGTACAACGGCGTGAAGTATCATCACGGTGAGTACAACTACTACGTGATCAGCGCCCTGTCTGGCAAGACAATCACCGGAGCCGCGACCAACGCTGATTCCAACGGCGACGGCAAGATAAGCGCCGTGGAGATGCATGCCTTCATGGCGGCGCGAGAGAACCAACCGGAGCATCCCCAAATGTGGGATTCTTACGGAGTGGGCGGAGCATTTGTGGTCAGGTAGTCAGATAGATGCTGTCGGGGCCGGGCGTTCGCACAAGGGCGCCCGGTCTTTCCTCGCAAATCGTGACAACACGCAGGTAGTGTTCCTCTGCCGCCGGTGCATACCTTGTTGGTAGTATGGCCCGGAAGGGGCCAAGAACGCTGAAAGGTGGCGGCAGATAATGGATACCCCAATCTCTCCGGAGGCCGAGATGTTCTCCGCAGACACGCTCATCAGGCACCCTATCGGGGCCTTCATAGCTCAGTGCCCAGATCCATGTCAGCCTGTGGCTGTGGAGTTCGAATGCGGTCAGTGCTGTAAGAAGGCATGCAACGCAAGGATAGTGGGCATCGCCAGCGGGTTTCTGTCATTGGCGGCCTTCAACCCGTGCCCTGGGATCATCATCAGGCTGTTTTGCGGAGGAGGAGTAGTCGACACCGAGTACGCGCAGTGCACACTGATACGCCTGGATAAGATAAGCAACATCGAGATCGGTGGATTCCCAGTAGACGCAGCCCCATCTTGCCCCGGGGTTTAGTCGCCGGGAATCCCGCTCGAACCGCACGCGACCAGGCCGATCCGACGCCCCGACCAGGCATGATACCGCCTGGTCGGGGCCGGTACGCCTGGGTGTGGAAAATGCACAAGCAGCTCACTGCAGTGGTTCTGCAGCTTATCTCCCGAGGATGATGCTCAATGGGGAATCGGTGCGGGAATGAACACGTCGCGCTCGATAGTAGGCCATGTACATGCGCCGTACTCTGCTAGTTCGCCGCGAAAGGGCGATCTACCTGGCCTTTAGGAATGCGTTCATAGAATCGACACCTAGGTTTTCCCATCCGTCCTGCAGTCCACCGCTGCGGTTTTCCCACTCCCAGGCTTCGATTTGCCTATGATCGAAACAGCACATTTCACGTGGGGTTGCGTTGGCTGCGGGTGCACCGCTAGGCGGAGGCGAATCACATAGGCTAGTCCTCCACGCGGATCAGCAGGACTCGGCCATCGAATCCCCCTCTGGCTTGACGTTTGTCGTCAGCGATCTCCATAAGCCTGCTCAAGGGCACGCCCCCCTGGCGCCCGAGCGCCGAGATGACTTCGAGTATGTCGGCGAGTTCCTCAACATCCCCGCTGGCCATGTATTCGTCTACTTCCTCGGACAACTTCCTGCGGAGGTAGCTCAGATACTCAGCATCCTCGGCTATGCGCGTTACGGCCTTTTTCCCTGCTGACTCTATGATTTCGGGGATCCTATCCCTGACCAGTTTGTCGTAATCTATGCGCACGCCTATTCGCCCTCCCCAGCGTATGGCAGTAGGCTCTTCTTGATTCTCCGCACACCGCCGCGTGGATCGGGCACATCCCCCGTGTACCTTGGGATCAGGTGCACGTGAAGATGGAAGATAGTTTGACCGGCGGCGGCGCCCACATTCACTCCGATGTTGTATCCGTCGGGGGCGAACTCGGCGTCAAGCTGCCTCTTCACTTCATCTAGCAGACTGGCGATGGCATTGGTCTCATCTGGTGTGGCTTCAAAGTAGGTGGCCACGTGACGCCTGGGTATGATCAGCACGTGGCCCTTGTTCACCGGATATCTGTCGAAGAAAGCCAGTGCGAGGTCGTTCTGGGCGATCACTTCATCCTCGGGGATGCTGCAGAATACGCATTCGGGCAACGGTATCAGTCCTTCATTGTCAATCTGTGAACCTGCGGCGGAAGTAGTCTATTCGTCTGAATTCCAGGATGTCCTGCACATGTGATGCGAACCTGGGCGTAAGGTCGGTGCGAATCTTTGGGCTGAGGTGCATCATGCGGCCGACTTCATCGTACTTGAAGAACCGCCCTCGAGACAGATAGGTGACGGGATTTTGCCGCGCCAGCCGGGTGAAGTCATCTATGCTCCATTGCTGCCAGCCACGGTTGCTGTCGTTGTTCAGGTCTTTTTGGTGCAATGGATGATCGACGTAGAAGCGCATCATGCTCCTGCCTATCTCATCCAGACCGACCCTGCTGGACATGATCCCGTCGTCTCCCAGGAACGCGCCTATTGTGGGCAGTTTGTAGGCTTTAGTAAGGTGCGTGCGTTCCACGTCTCTGAGGAATTCCTCTGCCGGCCGGCCCAGCCAGGCCGCTTCCTCAGCGTCGAGATCGCCCGCAGATTCCAAGAACCTGAGCCATCCGTGCTTGAGGTATTCTCTGATCGGTATGTCGCTGCCCTGATATATGTCCAGTCGAGTGGGCCGCCTACCAAGCGACTGCTTGATCCTCGAATAGGTATCGAGCATCCGGACGGGCAGGGGATCGCGTGAGGCCAGCTGGTCGAAGAGCTCGATGACCCTGAAGTCGAAGTTGGCAGAGCATCCTTCGGGGAACTCATGTTCCTGTGCGCGCCTTGACGCGGTCGGCCGATCTGCCGGTCGATCCGCCGGTCGATCCACCCACGGGTTCTCTCCCGCAAGGAGACGGGGCAGGTAGTGCGCTCTCTTGTAGTTCCCGATGAAATCGATCACCGTGCAATGATTCTTGCCGGGATGTTTGCGCAGGCCGCGACCCAATTGCTGCAGGAAGACTACATAGGACTCGGTGGGGCGGAGGAACATCACTGTGTCGAGCGAGGGTATGTCGACGCCCTCGTTAAACATGTCGACTGCGAAGACCACCCTCAGCCGACCGCACTCGAGCTCGTCAATGGCAGTGGCCCTGTCGAGTGCGTGACCTGTGCGGGCATGCTCGCTGTGGACGACCGCCGCAGGCACGCCGTGCGCGGTGAAGAAGTCAACCATGTACTCCGCGTGCCTAATTGAGGCACAGAATGCCAGGGTGCGTTCGCCTGCCAGCCTCATGTAGTGCCGGAGTATGAGGTCGGCACGCTCCTTATGAGATAGCTGCCGCTCCAGATCCTCTATGACGTACGACCCGTTGGCCATTCGTACGCCGTCGTAGTTCGTTGGATCGTACACGGCATAGTAGTGAAACGGCGCCAACAAGCCTCGCTCAATTGACTGCTTGAGAGTGATCTCGTATATGATGTTGTCCTCGCACAGTGAGAAGATGTCCTTGTTGTCCATTCTGAACGGCGTTGCAGTCATGCCCAGCAGAAAACGTGGCCTGAAATGGTCGATCACCTTGCGGTAGCTGTCGGCCGCGGCATGGTGGAATTCGTCTACGACCACATAGTCGAAGTAGTCACGGGGGAAAACCTGCAAGTGCTCATCGCGGCTGAGAGTCTGCACCGTGGCGAGGTACACGCCTGCATCTTCATCCTTGCGCTCGCCTGTATACAGCCCGAATCTTGACTCGGGTCGGATGGATCTGAATACCTCATGGGCTTGATCCACGATCTCCTGCCTGTGGGCCAGGAAGAGAACGCGCCCAAACGCGGCCGAGTCGAAGGCAGCGAGATGAGTCTTGCCAACACCGGTGGCTGCAACTACTAGCCCCTTGTCGACGCCTTCTTCGCGGGCTTGCCTCAGGTAATAGAGCGCCTCGATCTGCGCGCCGCGAGGACGGGGCGTCGGGTCGGGTGCCAGGGGGAGCTCTTCCTCCGCACACCATGCGAGCGCCGGCTTCTTCCACTTCAGCGCATACGACTTCAGCAACTCCTGCGTGATGCGCTCGGAGTGCCGGTTGAACAGTGCTTCGAATGTGTCGCTGAACCGCGCGTACTCATGCGGTTGTTCGCTCCTTCGGAACTGATAGTTCCATTCGACCCCAGTAGTGAGGGCGGAGCGTGATAGGTTGGACGAGCCCACGAAGACGTCGGCGTCGCCCTGGTAGTCGAGGATGTAGGCTTTGGGGTGGAAAGCCCGTATTTCACCGTCGTAGAAACGGATATCTATGAGGGCGCCTAGCTCGGCAAGAAGGTGATACAAGGCAGACGGTTCGGTAATCTGCAGGTACTGCCCTGTGAGCAGTCGAATGGGAACCCCGCGCGCCGCAGCCTGTTTCAAGTCGGGTGCGATGAGCCTGGTTCCTGACTCCATGACAAATGAGACGATCATCCTTATGCACTCAGCACGCTCCATGGCGGCAGCCAAGTGAGGATGGAGATGATCTTCTGCACCGGTAATGGCCTGAGCCACCGTCGTCACCTCGCGGGCAGTATGTGCGCCTAGATGACAGTTACTCCAGCGATGTCAGGAATCCTTCGAGTACTCGGCCTTCTAGTGCTTTGCCTTTGACACTGCCTGTAATTGTCACGTATAGTGGAGCCAGCTGAGTCATATAATCGCGGCTGCGCGCCTCGACGAGGGGATACCCGAGTTTCGGGACTGGCTGATCAAGCAGGCGCGGGTCCTTTGATCGACACGTTCAGTGTGACATGTACGATGGGCGAGCAAGTGACGGAAGGGGGCATTGGTCTTGTTGAGTGCATGCGGTTTGCTCTGCAGTGAGTGCGAGGCCTTCGGAAATGGCTGTGGCGGATGTATTGAGGTTGCGGGGCGCCCTTCATGGGCTGAGGATGCTGGTATCGAAGTGTGTGAACTCTTCGAATGTGCTGTCAATAGGGGGTTTGGGACCTGTGGGGAATGCGATGCGGTGCCGTGCAAGCGAATGGTGGAGCTAAAGGACCCTCGAATCACACCGGAGGCCCACATCGACGATCTGCGGGCCAGGGTGGACAGGCTGCGTCGTCATCAGAGTCGGTCAGATAGCGAGTTCCAAGTCCATCAGTTCGACGAGATCACGTTCGTAGGCTTCGCTCTCCGCACGTCAGTATCGGCGCCGAAGGATGTCATACCTCGGCTTTGGGATGAGTTCTGGAAGAGCGGGAAGTCCGAGGCCTTGAGGAAGGCGCTTGGCGTGTGCTGCCTCCATACCCTCTACGGCGTGTGTGCACACTACGATTCGCCGTCAGGCGCTTTCACGTATCTGGCAGGCGCCATGCTGCCGCAGGGCAGTTCAGTCCCTGATGGTTTCGATAGCGTGACGCTCTGTCCGTCGCTGTATGGAGCAGTGCGCGTTCCCATGGACGTGCCCCGGATCCAGGCTGCCTGGTGCGAGATACGCACGTGGGCCGGCAAGGCAGGCTTCGAGGTGGGCCCGGAGGGGTTCGAAGCATATCCTGACGAGAACACGTGCGATGTTTACGTGCAGATACGCTGACCGGCCAAGCCAAACAAGTCGCGGGCCGGCGCGGCCGGAACATGAGAAGGCTGGGCCGAGCGGCCCAGCCTTTCGCAAACGCACGACTAGCGACAGCCTGCGGGCTCAGGTCTAGAAGTTGAGGCCGAATGCCGGAACCACTGAACCCTTGTACTTACTGTCTATGAAGTCTGCCACCTCTTTTGACGTTAGCGCACGCGCCAGCTCTCTCAATGTAGGATTGCTCTTGTCGACATTCCTGATAGCGAGCACGTTGGCGTAGGGCGAATCACTGTCCTCGATGAACAACGCATCCTTCGTCGGAACCAGCTTTGCCTCCAGGGCGAAGTTGGAGTTGATGATCGCCAGGTCCATGTCCTCCAGCGACCGAGGTAGCTGTGCGGCGTCGAGTTCGATGATCTGTATATTCTTGGGGTTGCTCACGATGTCGAACACCGTGGCCGTGATCCCGGCCTTCTTGTCCACGCCTATCAGCCCTGCCTTCTGAAGCAGAAGCAGCGCCCGGCCCGAGTTGGTGGGATCGTTTGGGATCCCGACCTTGGCCTTGTTGGGCAGGTCCTTCACACTGCGTACTCGCCTTGAATAGGCGCCCATGGGCTCTATATGCACCTTGGCTAGGTAGGTGATGTTCAGGCGCCGGTCCTTCGCGAAGCTCTCCAGGTAAGGGACATGCTGAAAGAAGTTGGCGTCGATATCGCCGTCGTTCAGAGCCAGATTGGGTGTTACATAGTCGGTGAACTCGATGATCTCCAGCGCTATGCCTTTGGCAGCCAGTATAGGCTTGACTACCTCAAGGATCTCCGCATGCGGTACGGGCGTGGCGCCCACCTTCAGCTTCGCTGCCGGCGCTGCCACTGCGCCGCCCCACATCACCGCAAACACCACCAGACCAGCCAGGAAGATGGATGCTGTGTTTCTTGTGAATGCTTTCATCTTTCGCTAACCTCCTTTGCCTTCTCTATTACCTGCGATCTGTCGCTGCGCTTGGTGCTTGCTGTGCCGATCACCCAGTCGATACGGCACCGCGCGCATCGCTGCCACTTGCGACTTCGACCGCCGTGAGGCCGACACCGAGATGCTGCGCGGTAGTGCACTGTCAGGGCAACAAAAAAACCTTCCGCGCCTGGCCATAGGCCAGGGACGAAAGGATATAGATCCACCGTGGTACCACCCTGGTTCGCACCGCCTTTGCAGGCACGTGCCTCGTCAAGCGCGGCAAAGCTCACCGAAATCGTGAGGCATTGCGATGCTCCGGCGCTTTAACGAGCGCACCCGTGCGCGCCTACTGGCTCCACTACCTGGAGTGTTCGGGCGCCCGCTCAGAGGCCATGTTCATCGCGTTTCCCCGGCGCCGGCTCTCAGCCAAAGGCCGGCTCTCTGTAGCCAGTACTCGGCGACTACTCATCCCCATCACTGCGTTTGCAGGTATTCTGCTGTCAGCTGCCACTTTGATTAGTCCTTGCCAACGAGCATAGCACGGCGGATGGGCGGTGTCAACTTAAAAGTGTGGGCGGGGGTGTTTTATCCCCTTGACAAACATGTTGGGCCATCTATAGAATACTAATGAAGGGGTGAGAATATTTGCAGAGAAAATTTGCACCTCCTGACGACACCAAGGATTCCCGAATGGCATTGGCTCTTCGTTGCGCTGAGCTGTACTACATTAAGAAGGCGAGTCAGAGCGCTATAGCCGCGGAACTTGGCTGTTCTGTGGCTACGGTATCACGTCTGCTCAAGAATGCAGAAGATGAGGGCATAGTTGAGATACGGGTTATCAACCCCTTCTCCCGTGTCGAGACGCTTGAAGCCGGCATGCGCCGCAAGTTCAACCTGGCCGAGTGCCGGGTCGTCAACGCACCAAAGGACGATGCGCAGAACAAGAAGGTCATCGGCGCCACCGCCGCTGAGCTTGTGGCCGATCTTGTGGACGATGGCGATTTGGTTGGCCTGTCTTGGGGTGTGACCATGCGAGAGATGGTTAACTCATTGCCGTCATATCGCAGGCCAGTCTCCATCCGCGTCATTCCGCTGATCGGAGGCCTCGGCCAGGTGATGCCGGAGCATCAGGTCAATGCGCTAGTTCACGAGTTCGCGCAGTGTTTTGGCGCCGAATTCGTCATGCTGCACGCTCCCGCTCTGTCCGACAGGGAAGAGACGGTGAAGCTCCTCATGGAGGAGCTGACCATCGCTCAGATGGTCGGCATGTGGCGGCGACTAAACGTCGCAGTGATCGGGATAGGCGAAAGCCCACCGACTTCCCCCATGCGCAAAACCGGCTACTACACAACTGAGGAAATCAACGAACTTGTCGACATGGGCGCTGTGGGCGACATATCAGGGCGATTCTTCGGCCCAAACGGCGAAGAAGCTCCTGCATCAGCCAACAGGCGATTGCTCGCGATTTCATTCGAAATACTGCGTAAGGCTCCCCGGCGTGTGGGAGTGGCGGGAGGCCTTCCGAAGGTGCGAGCCATTGAGGGCGCGCTCCGAGGGGGCCTTATTAACGTACTCGTCACCGACTCTGACACAGCGTCGGCGCTTCTGACCAACTGAGCAGGCTGACCCAAATGACCAGACCGGAAGCCTGAGCGACTTAGGCACATTGGATTGAGGGTGGGTGAGGAATGAGAACAGCAGTCTACTATGGGCCAGGACGAATTGAGCTTGAAGACTGGCCCATACCGGAAGTAGGGGACGACGGAATTCTCATCAAGACCAGGGCTTCTATGGTGTGCGGTACTGACGTTAAGACGTATCTTCGGGGTCACCCCATGTTCAAACCCCCTACTGTTTTGGGCCACGAATTCTCCGGCGAGGTGGTTGCGGTCGGAAGTGGAGTGTCAGCGGCCAAGCCGGGCGATAGAGTGACCGCCGCTCCCTTTATCAATGACGGATCATGCTTTTACTGCAAGAAAGGCGTGGGTGAGCTGTGTACATCTAGGCGCCTGCTCAGCAATGGGGCCTTCAGCGAGTACATCAGGATAGACGAGGAATACGCAAAACGCGGGCTGGTTCACCTGGCTGACGACACTTCATGGGAAGAGGGGGCGCTGACTGAACCGCTTGCCTGCGTCGTAAACGCCCTGGCCGACCTGAGCATCGGCGCCGGCGATACGGTGGCGGTGATCGGAGCAGGCCCAATGGGGATCCTCAATGCGATAATGTCGCGGTCTGTGGGCGGCGCCCGGGTGATCCAGATCGAGACCGACCCGCTCAGGCGAGGCATTGCCTCGTCCCTTGGACTTGAGACCGTGGATCCCGCCGTGTGTGATCCCGTCGATGCCGTACGGTCGCTCACGGATGGACGCGGCGCTGACCATGTTGTTCTGGCTGCAGGTTCGGTCGCCGCCATACCAGGCGCCCTGGCGCTTGCCCGCCCGGGCGGCAAAGTCATGCTTTTCGGAGGATTGCCGCAGGGGCAGATGGCTTCCATAGATCCCAACCTAATCCACTACAAGCAGATCGCAGTGTACGGAAGTTCTGGGTTCACGCCCGAGGATTTCGCCCGTGCTGGTGAACTCATCAATGGCAAGTCCTTTGATCTGACCGGACTGATCTCTCACCGGTTCGCGTTGGAGGAGATCACAAAGGCCCTGGATGTCGCGTCGAAACCTGAAAGCGTCAAAGTGGAGATTCGCTTTGACTGAGCGAGTGAGAAGGGAGGTTCGGACAACACAATGGGTATAGGAGTGGGCAAGGCAAACAGGCTGGCCCGGGTGTTCAACCCAGTCGACGGAAACAGCGTCATGCTTGCTCTCGATCACGGAATGGCTTTGGGTCCGATAACAGGCCTCGAACGGCCAGGAGACGTAACACGAACCCTCTCGCCACATGCTGACGCCCTGATGGCGACGAAAGGCGTGTTCAACCACTGCTTTGCGCCGGATGGAAGGATAGGGGTAGTGCTTCGCGTCTCGGGCGCGACGACAATCGCAGGCCCCGACCTGACCAACGAAGGGTTGACAGCGTGTGTGGATGAGGCAATAAGGCTCTCGGCCGATGCAGTAGCCACGTCGATCTTCGTGGGCACCGCAAACGAGAGAGGGTCAATCGAGAACCTGGCGATGTTGGCCGGCGAGTGCTCGGCATGTGACATTCCGGTTCTCGCCGTAACTGCAGTGGGCAAGGATCGTGAGAAGCAATTCGACTCGCGCTATCTCAAGCTCGCATGCCGAGTCGCGGCTGAGCATGGGGCCGATATGGTAAAGACGTATTTCACGCCCGATTCCTTCGAGTCGGTGATTGATTCTTGCCCCGTGCCGGTAATAATCGCCGGCGGACCTAAGATGGAGACGGACGTGGACGTTCTCAGAATGGCCAGGGCAGCTATGGATGGAGGGGCTCGTGGGATCGACATGGGCCGCAATGTGTGGCAGAATCCAAATCCTGTGGGCATGATCCGGGCCCTTTGGGCGATCGTCCATGAGGGAGCTTCAGTCTGTGATGCTGCCGCGATTCTGAGCGAGGCCCCGAACGAGGTGAGGTCATAGTGGATTCCCCGCTTCTCGAAATGAAAGGGATCAGCATGGATTTTCCAGGCGTGAGGGCTCTGGATGATGTCGATCTTACGCTGCGTCGGGGCGAGATCCATGCCATCGTAGGCGAGAATGGGGCGGGCAAATCAACTCTGATCAAGGTGTTATCAGGGGTATACAGGCCTACCGCGGGGAAGATCCTGATGGATGGCAAAGAGGTGCAGATGAGCAATCCTCGGCACGCTCTGGCGTGCGGCGTGGGCGTCGTCTACCAGGACAGAACCCTGGTGCCGTTTCTCACGGCCGCTGACAACATACTTCTGGGGAATGAGCCTGCGCGATACGGCGTCCTTGACCGCAGATCTATTCAGGAGAGGGCCAAGAAGGCTCTCAGCATGCTGAACCTGTCGATCCGAATGGATGTTCCGGTGTGCGAGATGTCGGCAGGCGATCAGCAGCTGGTGGACATCGCGAAGATCGCTCTCATGGAACCCAGAATCATGGTCCTTGACGAACCCACTGCAGCGCTCAGCGATCATGAGACAGAGTCTCTCTTCAAGCTCCTGCACCAGTTTCGGCGGCAGGGTGTGGGCATAGTCTACATATCTCATCACCTCAACGAGGTATTCGAGATGGCTGATACAGTCACAGTTCTGCGCAACGGCCAAGTGGCAGGCTGTGGATCTGTGGGCCAGTTCACCTCGACCGAAATAGTTCGGCTCATGATCGATAGGGATCTGGGCGGCCAGTACGTGAAGGAGGCTGTTCCTGTTGGGGACGAGGTTCTGAGAGTTGAGAATCTGACCTGCAGCAGAATCGGCCTGGAGAACATATCGCTCTCAGTTAGGGCCGGAGAGATCGTCGGCCTGGGCGGGCTCATGGGTGCAGGCAGAAGTGAGCTGGCATCCGTAATATTCGGCGTGGCCAGGGCTGACTTCGGCCGAGTTTACGTGGACGGACAGGACGTCACACCGAGGTCGGTGCCTGCGGCCATCAGGGCCGGAATATACCTTGTCCCCGAGAAGCGACGTGAATACGGCCTCATCTCTAGCGAATCTGTGATGGCCAACATAAGCCTTCCGTTTCTGCGCGACTTTACGAAATGGGGGATCGTAGGTACCAGCGCAGAGCGGGCGCCGGTGGGAACGCTCATGCGCGACCTCAAGGTCAAAGCGAGGCGGGCAACTGATCCCGTTGCCACATTGAGCGGCGGCAATCAGCAGAAGGTGGTCGTAGCCAAGTGGCTTGCGAAACCCGGGCGTGTGTTCATCTTCGATGAACCTACCCAAGGGATCGATGTTGGCGCGAAGACCGAGGTATACCAGATGATGCTCAACATAGCCAGGGACGGAGCTGCAGTGCTATTGATATCGTCCGACTTGCCCGAGTTGGTGGCCATGTCGGACCGTGTGTATGTCATGAGAGGCGGCCGGATGGCGGGCGAGATCGAGCATGTGGACCTGAGCGGCGAGGCTGTTCTCAGGTGTGCCCTTGGAGGTGTATAGCAGTGGACGGACCTTCCGGTTCTGGAACACAGGCAGTGGAACGCGCGGTAGGCGGGGTTTTTCGCGAACGTCTGACTAACATCATATGGGAATACGGGACACTGATCGGATTGCTGGTTCTGGTTGTGTTCTTCAGCACGATGAGCGATGCGTTCTTGCGATTCGGAAACATCGTAAACATCCTACGCCAGATATCGATGCTCGCGATCATCGCCACTGGGCTCACGTTCTGCATGGTGACGGGCGACTTCGATCTTGGCATAGGATCGATAGGCTCTATAGCAGGAGTCATGACTGTGAGCCTTCTGGTTCGGGGAGTGCCCACCATCATTAGCGTGTTGGCAGGCCTGGGCGTCGCAGCTCTGTTCGGCCTGGCAAACGCAGTGCTCGTGACGCGCGTAGGCATATCTTCGTTCATATCTACCCTGGCCGCCGGTTCAGTGGCTACTGGCGTCACGTTTCTGTATACGCAAGGGCAAGCCATATATGCGCAGCTCCCGCCCGCATTCGAGTTCATCGGAAGAGGTTATGTGGGCATTATCCCTGCGCCGGTCATCATTATGGCGCTTATTGTAGCCCTGGGCCAATTCGTGCTGTCGAGGACTCGCACCGGCAGGTACATGCACGCGATAGGGGGCAATATCACAGCGGCCCGGCTATCCGGAATCGCGGTGAGCAAGTACCGCGGCCTGGGATTGCTCTTTTCGAGCCTGGGCGCGGGGGCGGCGGGCATCATACTCGCGTCTCGCCTTGGGTCGGGGCAGCCCACTGCTGCATCAGGCTTCTTCCTAGACGCGATCTCAGCAGCCTTCTTGGGCCAAACAGTCCTGCGCGATGGGCGGCCCAGCGTTATCGGAACCTTCATCGGAGTCCTCATAATCGGCGTGATAAACAACGGCCTAACACTGTTGGGTGTCTCGTACTACTGGCAGGATATCTCAAAGGGTATCATCATTGTTCTCGCAGTAACCTTGGCGACTCTGCGGCCGAAGCACTAGGATGAGCGGTATACATAATGCATCTGGAACCTGGGAGGTGATATGGGATCCCAAGTAGGCAGAAGTCCTCCACTACCTGTAGTTCAGCGATCTGCGCGGGACCAAATATGCAGCGGAGGTGCATCAGAGTGAGTCTATCGAAGATTGCGAAGTTGACTCTTGTATGCGTTATAGTCTTGGTGATGGGGCTAGTCTCTGTGGGTCATGCGGCTAAGGTTCCGACGATTGGCTATGTTACGGCCAACATGACTGCTACGTCTCAGGTCAGAACGACTAATGCGTTTGTTGCTCAGGGGAAGGCCAAGGGGTGGAAAGTAATCAACGCCGATGCGAAAGGCTCGTGGCCGAGCCTGGCTGATCAGATCGAGAACTACGTACAGATGAAGGTTGACGCAATCGTCGTTGCCATGTCGGACCTGCCAAGCATCAAAGCTGCCATCAATGCGGCTAACAAAGCCAAGATCCCGGTGATATCCATCGACTCCGGCGTGGCCGAGGGAGTGATTGCCGATATCACAACCGACAACTTCGTCATGGGCTCCAAGATATCTTCCTTCATGATGGACAGGCTCAACCACAAGGGGAACATCATCGTGTTCAAGTTCAGCGAGCACCATGGTACGAGGAAGCGCGGACGGGCGCTCGACATGGTGCTCACCGAGAACCCCGAGGTGAAGGTGCTAGCTACCCACAATCTGCCGCCCGCAGGCTTCATGCAAGATGCGCAGGCCAAGATGGAGACGTACATCACTCAGTATGGCGACAAGATCGACGCCGTGTGGTGCCCGTGGGACGGACCGGCGATGGCGGTGACCATGGCCCTGCAAGCCTCCAAGATAGGCAGGAACAAGTGCTTCGTGACGGGAGTGGACGGAGAGCAGGAGTCGTTCGATCTCATCAGAGGTGGTTCGCCTTTTGTCGCGACAGTGGCTCAGCCCTTCGAGCTGATGGCAAAGGCTGCAATCGATCTGATCGACGACATCGTGGTCAAGGGCAAGGCTATAGACAAAGCAGTCCCGACCAGCACGATCTATGTGGATGCACCGCTGGTGACTCCATCCAACGTTCCGGCGAAGGGCGCGTGGCCCTGGGATTAGGCTCGGCTTGCGTGTCGCGCGCATGCGACGGCAAAGGAGCAGATGAATACGTGATAGTGGCAATTCGGGGCGGGGGCTGCGCGCAGCGTGCCTCCGCTCCGCTTCCAGCTTGTCGGGGGTCCGAGTAGAGCGTGATATGGAGGGATTGTGGTGGAACCAGCAATGCTAGGCGTGGACATCGGCACCTCTGGCGTCAAGGGAGTTCTGGTCACGCCGAAGGGGGATGTGCTCGGAACGGTCTCATGCACCCACACTACAAACATGCCGGCGCCTGGCCTAGCGGAGCATGACCCCGAGCAGATGTGGTGGAGCGGCTTTGTCCGCGTGGTCCGCGAACTGATCAGTGAATCGGGGATCGATCCCAAGAGTATTGCCGGTGTGGGGTGCAGCGGCATCGGGCCGTGCCTGCTCCCGGTCGATGACAGCGGTCGCCCCCTGAGGCAGGCGATACTGTACGGGATAGATGGTCGCGCCCATGAGGAGATAGCGGCGCTTGGAGCGCGGCTTGGGCCGGGCGAGGCCCTCACAATCACGGCTAACCCTATCACCACGCAATCGCTGCTTCCCAAGGCCATGTGGGTCAGAGACCACGAACCGGATGTGTACGCCAAAACTCATCTCTTTCTTGATGCGCCGGGCTACCTTGCGTTCAAGCTTACCGGGGAGCCGTCGGCCGACTTGTTCACCGCCAACGCCGCAGGCTTCATCGATGTGGAGCAGCAGCGCAAGAGCCGCAGGATGTTCGACGCAGCAGAAATCGATCCGCGCCTGTTTCCCGAGCCTGTATGGCCGGCCACGGTTGTGGGCCACGTTACGCGTGAGGCTGCCCATGCCTCGGGGCTTGCGCCCGGGACTCCGGTTGTAGCGGGGACTTGTGACGCAGCTGCAGAGTGCTTGGGTGCGGGCATGACCGACGAAGGCGAGGCCTGCCTGATCTATGGCACAACCGCAGTGATACTTGGCTGCTCGAACAACCCACGAGTGCACAGCAAGCTGTTCGGCGGGGCTTACTGCCTTGATGGCAGGTACATCCTCGGAGGCGCTACCGCGGCCGCCGGCGCTCTTACTACATGGTACCTAGACAACTTTGGAGCAGAGGCCCGTAAGTTGGCGGCCGAATCGGGCGTGAGCGCGTATGAAGCGCTCTACATGGACGCTGAGAGGGTGCCGCCGGGCTCCGATGGACTCGTGATCCTGCCGTACTTCAGCGGAGCGCGGACGCCAGTCAACGACGAGCGGGCGCGCGGCGTGATACTCGGACTGATGCTTCAGCACACGGGAAGACACCTGTACCGGGCTCTTCTCGAATCCGTTGGGTACGAAATCAGGCATCATATCGATGCCATGGGCGAGGCGGGAGTCGTGCCGCGCACGATTCGGGCGGTGGGCGGGGGGACCAGGAACCCGCTCTGGACTCAGGCCATGAGCGACATAACCGGCCTGGAGCAGGTATGCGTGTCGAACCCTGTAGGGGCTCCGCTTGGAGCGGCGTACCTTGCAGCCCTTGGCACAGGCCTTGTGGATGGAGTAGACGCGCTCAGGCGCAGATGGGTCGGCACAGATAGGGTAGTGCGTCCTGACGATTCCAGAAAGAGTGTGTACGACACCCTGTACGGGGTATACCGCAGAGCGTATCCAGCCACGGCCGACCTTGGCCATACGCTGGCGGGGATGGCCTGACTGATGGAACAGGGAGGTCTTTGTGTGACTGGCGTCAATGTGAGGCTCAGCAGAATCCTGAAGAACGGTCGGAGTGTGGTATGCCCCCTGGACTACGGAGGCTTCATGGGGCCGGTGGAGGGGATACGCGATCCCGCGGCGATTGTCGACGCAGTGGTTGCCGGCGGGGCCGATGCGTTGCTTGTCAACCCCGGGTTCGCAAGAAGCGAGTGGACGCGGTACGCGGGCAAAGCCGGCCTGATCGTGCGCGTCACAGGCGGATCCACTAAGTTCAACCCGAACCAGACATACCACACTCTCGTATGTGATGTGAAAGAGGCATGCGCGCTTGGTGCCGATGCGGTGTGCATCATGGTTTTCGCAGGGTCTGAGCAGGAGCAGGAGATGTTTTACATCATGTCGCAAGTGACGTATGATGCTCACAGCCTCGGAATACCGGTTCTGGCGGAAGTGCTTCCAGCTGATCCCGACCACAGGTTTGACTCTGAATGGATCGCCGTGTGCGCCAGGGTCGGATATGAGCTTGGGGCCGATATGGTCAAGACCTACTTCAGCACGGACGGGTTCGACTCCGTTGTGCAGGCATGCCCAATTCCGATAGTCATCGCCGGCGGTCCAAAGACCAGCGACGCGCGTGATGTCGCCCGCCAGGCAATAGCGTGCGGCGCCGCCGGAGTGGCCTTCGGGCGCAACGTGTTCCAGTCCGGCGACCCCGAGGCCGAGGTGCGCGCGCTGCGCGCCATCGTGCACGGATCCTGAGGGAGTCAACTGGGCCACCACACATGTCCGGCAGTCACGTTCCACAGCCGCTTTCTGCAGCCCCGACCATCGCCAGTTCAGCGATGGCCGGGGCGTCGCGGTTCTGACACGGCTTCCCCTGCCTACACCCCGAAAAACCGGCGTATGACGGTCGCAACGCCGCACTTCTCATTGGACGGAGCGACGAACGCCGCCTGCTCCCTGGCATATGGATGCGCGTTTTCGACTGCTACGCCGATGCCGGCTGCCTGGATCAGCTCGACATCGTTCATGTTATCTCCCACTGCCACAGTGTCGGCGAGGTCTAGGCCGAGGATCTCGCAGAGGACGGAGAGGGCGGCGCCCTTGGACACACCTGGGGGGAGTAGTTCCAGATAGCAGGTATCTGACTCGACCAGCGATCCTTCGGGGAAGACAGCCTGGAATTCGCGATGCAGTATCTCAAGCGATTGCGGCTCGCCGATGACAAGGAATTTGGTAGGCGGCACGTGCGTCTGCCCGCTTCTGAGAAACGCTACTAGATCGCCCACCTCGATGCAGTCCACACGATCTTTCTTTGCGTAATCCCTTACCACCGAGTCGATTCTTGCTACATACACTTGGCCGTCTATGTATACGTGTGTTCTGACATCGAAGTTCGATGCGACTTCAAGGGCTGCGATGGCCCGATCCATGGGCAGGTTTCGCTCGAAGAGCGTTTCGCCACGCTCAAGGTCGACGATCTTCGCCCCGTTGTACAGTATCGCGGGCGCATTTGCCGAGAGGTCGCGAGCATACGGTATCGTGGACTCCTCGATCCTGCCTGTTGCGAACGTAAAGAGAGCGCCTGAAGCTAGGAGTCGCTGCAAGGCCCAGCGGTTTTCATCGGGGACTTCTTGCCTGGAGTCTACCAAAGTGCCGTCGATATCCGTTACGAGCAGCTTGTAGTTGGACATAATCACACCGCCTCGAGTCTTCATTCGGCATTTTCGGGATTTACCCTGCATGCGGAGGGAGTGCATGTGCTAGACGCGGCAGGGGTCAGCCGCATGGCTGCGGGCCTCAACGTGAGACTCGGGAAGGTGATGTCGTGGAGGAAGCGAGCCGCCGATTCTGGGAGACTAGAGCACGATCTTCGTCGCAAACCGCCCTCAGCTGGCCTGGTGGGGACGATATGATGCAAAAACGGCTGGAGCTAGCACGTACTCAGATTCTGACGCGGTTTTGGAGATACCGCAAGGCAGTGGCGCGTGCCTCTGTGCGCCCTTTCTGCCCCAATCGCCCCACATGCGCCACTTGCCCTAGGGCTCTCGCTGCAATCTCAGCGGGGCTACACGAAGAAACCAGATCTATGGGCCAACCGTCCGTCCATTGCCCACCTGGC
>DAOPWT010000008.1:31915-33236 GCA_035351775.1 Bacillota bacterium
GCTACACGAAGAAACCAGATCTATGGGCCAACCGTCCGTCCATTGCCCACCTGGCGGCTCCCTGATCAGAAAATGTATCTGAACTCGCCCATAAGATGGCTGACGGGGCGGGTTCTATGATAGTATTCGTAGTGTCGGCCCATGTGAGACGCATCCTGGGGCCAACGTCGGCTATGCTTCAGGCATGGTCCGCAGGCTGCGATAGCGGAGCCGGCAGTTGCAGGGCCGGAATGGAAATGGATGTGGGCAGATTGAAGGCCAACGCATTGTCGCAGGCAATCCACTTTTTCTCGAGGCAGCCACGCGACTGGAAGGTTACAGCCTGCAGAGCGTCTGTAGATAAACTTCTCTATCAGATGGTTTTTCCGTACCTGAGTGTATACATAGCGCTTCTCGGGGCTACAGGGACACAACTGGGTGTGGTCAATAGCACTGGGATGGCTGCCGGCGCGGTGCTGGGGCTTGTGTCGGCGGCCGCCGCCAACAGCTTGGGGACCAAGCGAGTGTATGTGATCGGCGTGGCTCTGGTAGGGCTTTCGTATCTGGTTACTGGGTTGGCTAGTAGTTGGGTTGTCGCGCTTATGGGCACTATGATCTGGTGGTGTGGATCGACAGTAGCTGGCCACAGCTGTGGGATCGTGTGTGGAAGTTCGCTTCTGAACAAAGACCGGGCGACAGCCATGGGCTGCTGTGAGAGCCTTGCGCAGGGGGTGATGGGGCTTATCGGGCCGGTGATCGGAGCAATACTTGTCACCCGGTTTGGCGGAGTCAGCACGCAGGGGATCAGGCCCCTGTTCCTGATTGCTTCGGCTCTATCCCTCGTGTCGCTCCTTCTCATATCCACTAAACTGTCGCAGACGGAATACGTCGCTTACGAAAAGGCAGGCTTCCGGGCGGGCATCAGGCCGCTCTTACTGTTGGGCGAGCGCCCTGATTTGTGGCGGTTCGTGGCAGTATCTTGCCTTGCCAACCTGCCCACGGGCATGGTGCTTCCATTTACCCAGGTATTTGCGCGCGAGGTAAAGATGGCAGACCAGTACGTGCTGGGGGCAATGGTGACCGCCTTTGCAGTGGTGGGTCTATTGCTTGGGGTTCCCCTGGGCAGGCTGGCCGACAGATTCGGGCGCAAGAGGATTCTCTATGCCCTCGCTCCTGTGTTCTGGGCAAGCAACCTACTACTCGTCTGGTCCGCACGTCCGGTTCTTCTGATACTTGCGGGCGTTCTGCAGGGGACCGTCTCGATGACGCTGGTTGTAACGCAGGCTATGGCCTTTGAGCTCGTTCCCTCAAGCAGAGTGAGCGATTGGCTGGCTGTTCTGCG
>DAOPWT010000009.1:0-25447 GCA_035351775.1 Bacillota bacterium
GCCGCCAGCGCCATTGTTGCAGCCCAGCGCATTTCGACCACTCCTGCCTGTATTGTGCTGCGCTGCGCGTTCGGTATTCATTGGTCTTCTGATTCGGGCAGCGGCGGCAGGTCTGAAAGCGAGGCGAGCCCGAGGTACATGAGGAACTCTGGGGTAGTTCCGTACAGAACCGGCCTGCCCACGCTGTTTCGCCTGCCCACCTCGGCGATGAGCCCGCGCTCCGAGAGAGTGGCGATGCTCGAGTCAGACGAGACGCCGCGGATTCGGTCGATTTCGCCTCTGGTCACAGGTTGGCGGTAGGCTATGATAGACAGAGTCTCAATAGAGGCCGGCGACAATGGCGCGGGACGTTGCCGGGCCGATAGGTTTTCCACAAAGTGAGCGTACTCCGGCCGGCTCATCAAGATGAATGAACCGTCTACCTTCGAAACGACGATGCCCGACTCCTTGCACGAGTGCCTGTCCTGTAGCTCGCGGAGGAGCTTGGCCGTCGTATCCTCATCGATCTGAATGGCTGCCGCCAATTCCTTCACCGATAGAGGGAAGGATGCAGCAAATAGGATGGCTTCAATTGCCGCCTGCGCTTCATGCAGGTTCGTTGGGCGCACCCCCCATCGCCTGTGATGTCGGGAACAGCCAGATCTCTCCAAACGGTGCAGGTTGTGATGCCGAAATACGGCCGCGCCGTACCAACTCCAGGACAGCTAGGACGGTGGAGATGAGCAGATGGCGGGATTTCCCGCCGCCAAGGAACTCGAATAGCCCCGACCTTCCCCGCCGCGCGAGGCGCACAAGCACCGCAACCATCTGGGTGGCGATGGGTATCTCGTCGGCCGGCAGGTATGGGAACTCCTCCGGAATGCTTGACGATGCATCTAGATACGCCCGGAGAAGGTCATGCACAGTCATCCCCTCCACGGGATTGGCCCTGACGGTGGGTGTCGGCAGGGGACGCGGAGGGCGTGTGTACATTCGGGATCCTACAGCTTCAAGGCTCCTCAGAACGCGCGCCGCGTCGCGGTACCTGCGGTACTCTACAAGGCGTGCCACAAGCTCAGCGCGTGGATCAACCGCTTCTTCTTCCGCGGCGGCAAGCTCGTCAGGGACTTCCTCCGGCGGAAGCAGCGCCCGCACCTTGATGTACAGCAGAGTTGCCGCCAGAATCAGAAACTCGGCCGCCTGATCGATGTCGAGCCATTCCATGGCAGACACCTGTTCAAGGTAGTCGTCGGCGATGTCGCTTATCGACACTTCGCATATGTCGATCTGCTTCTTCTCTATCAGCGAGAGCAGCAGATCGAGCGGCCCGGAGAAGCTTTCGGTATCTACCTTCATATCTTCATGGCCGACCGGACTTCCTCCAATGTGCCGGCTGCTATGGGCCTGGCGCGCATTGCGCCGTCGGCAAGGATCGACTCTATCTCGCCGGGGGTGGACTCAAGCTGCCGCCTCCGCTCGTGGATGGGGGTAAGCACTGATATGAGCGTATCAGCGAGCTGCCGCTTACACGCCACGCAGCCAATCTGCGCGCCCTCGCATTCGCCCCTGCGATGTTCGGCCGCCTCGGGCGCAAACGCCGACTGGTACGCAAACACCGTACACACACCTGGGTGCCCTGGGTCGCTCTTGTGTATCCTGGCGGGGTCAGTCACCATGGAGTGCACAGCCTCGCGTATTCTATCCGGAGGGTCGGCAATCTGGATCGTGTTTCCATAGCTCTTGCTCATCTTGCGACCATCCGTGCCAGGCAGCACGGCGATCTTGCTGAGCTTGGCAGAAGGTTCAGGAAAGACCGGCGAATACATGTAGTTGAACCTGCGGGCGATCTCGCGGGCCAACTCCAAGTGCGGCAATTGGTCTTCGCCCACAGGCACCGTGTCGGCCTTGTAGACCAGTATGTCGCTGGCCATCAACACAGGGTAGCCCAAAAATCCGTATGTGGTTATGTCTCTCCCGGCAAGCTGCTGCAGTTGATCCTTGTAGGTTGGGCACCTTTCGAGCCAGCCGAGGGGCGTGATCATCGAAAGCAATAAGTGAAGCTCCGCATGTTCCTTCACGTCCGACTGACGGAATACGATGGAGCGAGCAGGGTCGATGCCCGCTGAGATGAAGTCGATGAGCACTTGCCGGGTATACTCGCGAATCATCGACGTATCCTGATATCCTGTGGTGAGAGCATGCCAATCAACTGCAGCGAACAAACATTCATAATCATCCTGCAGGCGAACCCAGTTGGCGAGCGCTCCGGCTAAGTTGCCCAGATGAAGCATTCCTGTCGGCCTCATCCCGCTGAATATCCGGCCCTTTTTCAACCAAATCACCCTCTACATAATCGCTCGATACAGCGCCCCGACGATCGGGACGAGCACCCATCTCGATAGTGGGGTCATAATGAAGACCAAAAGAATGATGTACGAGTACTGCTCCAGCCGATAGTAGATCCTAGCCGCGTCGCCTGAAAGCACGGCCGCCAGTATCTTCGAGCCGTCTAGCGGCGGAATGGGAATCAGGTTGAACACAGCCAACCCGAGATTGATCCATACCCCTTGGTCGAGGGCCATGACGAGAAAGGCGATTGCCTCCTGCCGAAACCCATATGCGCCATATATGAGCTTGATTATGGCCGACAAGAGTATGGCCAGGACCACGTTGGCCCCTGGGCCGGCGAGGCTGACCATGACCATCCCCGCTTCCCGGTTGGCGAGGTTCATCGGGTTGACCCTCACAGGTTTCGCCCAGCCAAACCGCCTGGTAAGCACCAGGGCCAGAAGGCCTACGGGGTCGAGATGGGCCAAGGGGTTGAGCGTGAGGCGTCCTTCCCACTTCGGGGTGCGGTCTCCCAGTTTCACCGCGGCCCAGGCATGCGCGTACTCATGCACTGACAGCGCGAGCAGGAGGATAGGCAGGGTCATCAGGAAATATAGAAGATCATTGCCACTCAATGGCGCCACCTCCCCTGCGCTCGATTATAGCATAGACCATCGTCACGTGGAAATCGGCCCTCCTCGGAAGCTCTGGCCGACAGCAGGTCAACGAAGGCCTCGAGCCTTGTATCGAAGCCAACATCGGCTGTGTGCTCGTCTACAGTGAGCGATATCACCGGGATGTGCTCAGCCATTCCCACAGACGGAAGGATGCTGCCTGCTACGATCTCGGGCATACATGTCATGGGCGCGATGTGCACTACGCCGTCGAGGCCAGATCGTGCCATTTCAACTGAGTGCCCCACACTCTCAACCCCATGCCCTCCCACAAAATGCCTCAGGTATGGGCGGGACCACGACATGACGTCGGGCCTTGGTATCCAGCGAGCTATGTCGCACACGACATGCGATTCGATCCAGCTGGAGAACATGAGCGGCTGCACCACCTGTGCGCCCAGTCGGCCCAGCTTTCTGCAGACGTCCATGTTCACCGCAGGTTCCATCACAACGTAGATCTCGCCCACGACTCCTACGCGTACTGCCGGGTGCGGACTGTCGTCGATGCAGCCCTCCACATCGTGAAGTGTCTGCCGAGTCACATCCTTAACATCATCGCACGTTTGGGCCGCATCGAGCAGCGCCAACCCGCGCCTTATGCACGCATCCAACCTGCCGGGGCTGACTTCGCGCCATCGCACAGTGTTGGCCGCCTGGTCCAGAGCGTCCACCGCCTGAAACTTGGCCCACGCAAGACGGCTTGCCTGCAGTATCTGCCTGAACGGGGCACCACGTCTGATTGTTCTGACCACGCCCGCAAATTGGACAAGACCGGACCGTGGCGGTTCCACGACGATCAGCTGGGCGCTGTAGCCGGCTCGTGCAAGTGCGCGTCGCTGAAGTTCACAGTAATACCCCAGCCTGCAGGGGCCTATTCCCCCCACCATGAGGATAGCATCGGCGCCTAGCTCAGCCGCCTCGATGAAATTGCCCATGGTCACCTTCAGAGGAAGGCACGCGCCGTCAGGGGTGTGCATCGCCCCTATGGACAGTGTCCTTTTGGTTGTGGGAGGAGGAGTGATCACATCATGGCCCAATGAAGACAGAAACGCCTTAACGGGTATCCACAGGTTGCCCAGGTGCGGGAAGGTCACTTGCATGCTCGCACTTCCTCATAGCTACCGTATCGATGAACGCCTCCAGACGCGTAGATAGCCCGGCCTCCGCCGAGTGCTCATCGATGTTGACGCACAGCAGGGGCAGGGAGCTGCGCTCACTGGCCTCATGTTGGATGACCTCAGCGATGAATGATTCCGGCCCGCAGCCGAAACTCATCAAGTGCACAATCCCATCCACCTCGCCGGTATCGAGCCACCGAGACGCCGCCGCCAGAAGGCGGCGACCGTACGTCCAAAAGAGACGCTTGGCCCCACGCTCGGCCAGCTGCCGCTCCCATCTGGCCGTTTCTTGGCGCGAGTATGCGCCGGCCGTCACCGGCGCGGCCCCGAGCCGTCGGATCTTGCTTATCAGGTCGAGGCTAATGTACGCATCGTTGAGGTTGTAGTCGTGCCCCAAAACCCCTATGCGTATCCCGTTGCCGTTTGCGATCGGTTCCCCATCGCCTAAACGCCCGCGGGTACTAGCGGATGCCACCTTTCGGGATCTGGTCAATGCAACCGCCACGCGACTGCTGCTCACGCCGAGAGCCGGCCCGAGTTCGCCGATGGATCTCATAGTCTTTCCGAGCCCTCTCGACATATCGATGCACGGATCCACTATCCTAGGCGCGCTTGGAGCCCTGGCACGTACCATGTCGGGCAACCCCATCAGCTTGGGGCAGATGTACGCTCCGCGCTCGATGCTGACAAATCTCGGTATGAACAGGGCGTCTACCTGTTCTGCCAGATAGGCAACATGCCCGAAAAACGCTTTCACAGGCAGGCAGGCCTCGTCAACGCATAGATCCAACCCCGCCTGGAGGATCTGCTTATTGGTCAGTGGAGAAAGCACGGCCCGCGCGCCGCACTGGCGCAGCAATTCCAGCATAAGGGGGCCATACTCGTGGAACAGAAGGGCACGCGGGACCCCCACGGTCAGGCTCATGTTCTAGGGTTGGCGACCAGGGCGATCAGGGCCGAGAAGAACACCGCAATGGCCACTCCCAGCCCAGTGAATTCAAATGCCCCGGTGAACAGCCCTATCACTCCCAACCTCCGTGCTTCGAGCAGGGATCCGCGACTGATCGAGTGCCCGAAACCGGACACAGGCACCAGCGCCCCAGCGCCTGCGAACTCGACTAGCCGGTCATACACCCCGAACCCCGATAGAATAGCTCCGATCACCACGAACAGCACTAACATGTGAGCTGGAGGCATCTTGGCGAGGTCCAGCAGGGCCTGGCCAATGGCACAAATGGCGCCCCCCACCAGAAACGCGATTACGTAATCCAGGCATCTTCCCTCCTGTTCATGCCACTCAGAGCTGAAGCGCGATTGCATTGGCGATGCATGGTACAGACTCGCCTTGCTGCCAGGTCAGCGAAGACAGCAGAGCGCCCGTTGCCACGATTAGGGCACTCTTGATCTCGCTATTACACATCTTCTTCCACACGAAACCTTCCATTATCAGCGCCGAGCATGCGCAACCACTGCCCCCGACGCCTGTTCCGCGAACACCCTTAAACAGCATGACGCCGCCGTCAGCATAGTTGCTGCCAAGAGGCACCCCTCGGCGTTGCATCAGTTCGAGCAGGATTTCCGATCCTACACTGCCTAGGTCGCCGGTGATGATGACATCGTAGAATGCTGGATCGCGCCCAGTATCGGCGAGGTGGTTGAAGATGGTGTCGGCTGCGGCGGGCGCCATGGCCGGGCCCATCTGATTGGGATCCTTGACACCCATGTCGATGACACGCCCCGGGGTGGCCTCGGTGATCCGGACCTTGCCTCCCGACTTCCCCACCAGCACAGCCCCGGCTCCGGTGGCAGTATACTGCGAGGTGGATTTGCGTTGGATGTTCAGCTCTATAGGGTATCTGAACTGTCGCTCAGCTGTTTGGTAATGGCTGCTGGTTGCGGCCAGCGCCAAATCAGCAAATCCCGCATCAACTAGGGAGGACGCCAAGGTCAGACTCTGGACCGACGTGGAGCAGGCGCCGTACACGCCGATGAAGGGCGCTCCCAAGTCCTCTGCAACGAAACTGGCTGTGACTATCTGGTTGAGCAAATCGCCGGCTATGAAGTAATCCACCTGTTCAGGCTGGATAGCGGCCTGCCGTAGCGCTATCTTGACCGCGTCGCCCATGAACCGCCTCTCGGCCTTCTCCGCAGTGCGTTCGCCGAACATATCGTCCGGGACCACTTCATCGAACCACCGGGCCATAGGCCCCCGGCTCTCCATGGGCCCGGCAACCGTTCCGGCGGACACAATCACTGGAGGCGTTGCAAACCGCACCGTGCTCTTGCCGATCCTTCTAGTCGCCATGGCTCACCCCCGCGAAAGCCACTTGATGAGCGCGACGGTCACGCCCGAGAGTATTCCGTACACCAGCACGGGCCCGGCGATTACGAACATCTTCGCACCCATGCCCAGAATATAGCCTTCGCGCTTGAAGTCCATGGCTGCGGCAGCTATGGTATTGGCGAAACCGGTGATGGGAACGGCAGCGCCGGCCCCGGCGAACTCACCAACATGATGGTATATGGACAACCCCGTGAGAACTACGCCAGCCAGGATCATCGTGGCAAGCGTGGGCCCGACCGCCTCGTCGCCCGTCATACCGGACGCGATGAACGCGTTCATGACCGCCTGCCCCACGGTGCATATGAGGCCGCCTACAACGAACGCAACCGCGAGGTTCCGCGCCAGCGGCGGCCGTGGCACTATGGATGATGCCAGTTTCTGATACTTGGCTCTATCGTCCGACTTGTGTCGCTTAGCGCCAGGTTCTGCCAAAGCTGAAGTCACCCCCTGCGTCAGCTAGTATGCGACGCGCCGGGAGCTTTCATTCACCAGCCATGCTCTGCCTGAGCTCGCGCAGGGCAGCCTTCTCAATACGGTGAGCCTGTGGCTGCGAGATCCCGAGTGCCGTGGCCACCTGGGCCTGTGTGCGCTCCTCGAAGAAGCGCATGACAATGACGGCCCGGGCGTCAGGGTTCAGACGGCCGAGCGCGTTTCGCAGCACGAGCGAATCGCAGACGGATTCTTCAGGCATCGGCTCGCCCGGTATTGCATCGAGGAGCGACATGCTATCAGGCGAGGAGTGCGCGGGTTCATCGAGGGAGCGGACGGGCGCATCCCAGTCCATGGCGAAGGCGACATCAGCTGGTGAAATGCCAAGCCTCGCAGCTATCTGCGAGACGTCAGGATCAGAGCCGAGCTGTGCAGCCAGCGCGTTATGCGCTTCCCGGCACCTCTGGCCGAGTTCGCGCACGGGCCGCGGAATATGAAGCGGACCAGATCCTCTGAGGTATGCCCGGATTTCGGAGATTATGAGGGGAACCGCGTAGGTCGTGAAAGCCGTCTGGCGCGCGGGGTCATAGGTGCGCATGGCACGGACCAGGCCAACGCAGCCTGCTTGGTACAGATCGGCCAACTCGGCCCGCCCCGCGAACCTCTTCGCGATGTACATGGCAAGCCCAGCGTGCCTGCGGATATCGGCATCGCCATGTCCATCGCCGGACGGCATCAGCCCTCACCCGGCGTGAAGGACATTACTACCGTTGTGCCATGCCCCGGCATGGACGTGACTTCCATCGATTTCGACAGCGCCTCCATAAGAGTGAAACCCATGCCCATCCGCTGGGACGAACCGCTCACACCCGGGCGCCGGGCTGCCGTGACATCTTCGATGCCAATGCCTTCGTCTTGCACCGACACGGTGAGAGCGTGATCGGAGGCTGACAGCAGCATCAGCACTCGGCCTGGGCACTGGGGATATGCGTGTACTATGCAGTTGGACACGGCCTCCGATACGGCAAGCTTTATGTCGTCGAGCTCTTCCAGCGTGAACCCGAGACCAGCCGCCCAGCTGGCGGCGGCGACACGGGCGAACCCCAAGTTCAGAGCCGATGACTGGAACTCCACACGCGCCCAGTTCACCTTGGGTTCCATTTCCTGACCCCCTCCTGCGCCGACAAGGCACGCTCTAGTGATGCATAGACCGGCATCAGCTGGGATACGCCGAGGAGATCGAGGGTTCGAGTCACGCGCGCGCCTGCACCGGCAATAGCGAGCGTCACGCCGCGCGAGGCCAGACGCCTGTGCCTTCCGAACACCATTCCAATGCCCGAGCTATCGATGAAGGTGACTCTGTCCATCCTGAGGATCACGCGCCGCGCGCCGCGGTTGGCGTCGGTCAGCGAGTCGAGAGCCTGCGCCGCACGTTCGGCGCACGACAGGTCCAGCTCACCCTGGAGGTCAACGATGAGATCAGGTCCGCGGAGCACCCAGTCGAACAAGGACAATCCCCCGCCTCCTTATGGATTGCGCCGCGAGACAGATTCTCCTTTGGCGGGGGGCTATCCTTCTTGGTGCATCAATCCGGAGTGAACAGGAAGAGCGCCCTGACAAACTCGCGAGTGTTCCTAGAGACCTGCCGCAGCCACGGAGCTCTGGGCACCGCGTGCGCCGCGATCACCTCAATCTGGGCCACCTCGACGCCATCGAGAAGGGCTACCATCCTGCCCACTGGCTGGCCCTGCTCCACGGGGGCAGTGAGCTGTTGCGGCAGGGCGATCCTGGCTTCGATCTTGCCGCTCTCGCCCTTCAGCGTAACCACATTCAGGTCGTGGGCTATGGTAACGCTCACGGATGTCTCGACGCCCCGCACCACTCGCACACGCCCAAGTTCTTGGCCTGCCCGGCCCAGCGTCTGAGCCTCGCACATCCTGAAGCCGTAGTCGAGCAAGGTGGACGCCTCCGCAAACCGCACTGAGCTAGTGGGGACGCCCAGAACGACTCCGATCACTCGAACATTATTGCGCACTGCCGTGGCAGACAGGCAATACTTGGCCCTGTCAGTATAGCCCGTTTTCACGCCGTCGGCGCCGGGGTAGAATCTGATCAGGCGGTTGGTGTTCGTCAGCATGTTCTTGCCGTCCCGCACGTATCCGATCCAGATTGTCAGCCATTCATGGACTTTGGGGTAGCGAAGGAGCTCCCTCGACATGATCGCCACGTCACGGGCTGACGATACGCAGTCGTCGCTAGTCCCCGTCTCGGGCAGCCCGGTGGCGTTGACAAAGCGAGTATTGGCGCAGCCCAGGGCGTGGGCCTTCTCGTTCATCATGGCCACAAAGGCCGCTTCGCTTCCAGCCACGTGCTCGGCCAGGGCGACGGCGGCATCGTTGGCCGACTCAATTGCGACGGCCTTGACAAGATCCGACACGGCCATCGATTCGCCCGGTTCCAGCCAGATCTGAGAACCGCCCATCGACGCCACGTGTTCCGACGTTATCACCATGTCACTCAGGGTGATGCGATGCGCTTCCAGTGCCTCCATTACGAGCGTCAGGGTCATGATTTTGACCACGCTCGCTATGGGCCGGGACATGTCCGCGTTCTTCTCCCACAGAACCCGGCCAGTTGTGGCCTCCATGAGAATAGCCGACGGCGCGGTCACCTTCTTGGCGAGTTCGGCTGCTTGGGCCGCCGCGAGCGTACCAGCCGTTGCAGGCGACGCCAAGGCCGTCGGGGCCGGCAAGAAGCAGCAGCTCAGCACGGCGCAGGCCAGAAGGGCACAGATCAAAGGGGCCAGAGCCGGCACAGCAGGTTTGTACGACAAGGGGCATGCCTCCCTTCGTCTCTTGTTTCAAGAGAGCTTATTCTGTGGCATGCCCGGTTATACAGGATGAGTTCGTCTCTACGCCTCGATGGCTTCGTAGATCAGCGTAGGCGCTTGATACGGGACATCAGAGTAGGCAAAAGCCGATATCGCCTCGGTCGTTCCTTCATCCAGCCGTGACTGGGAGCTTGCAAACAGCTCCGCCACCGGCCGGCCCGCCTCCACCCCATCGCCCACGGATACCAGGACACGCAGTCCGCAGCCGAGGTCGACCGAGTCCGTCTTCCTCTGCCTGCCGGCGCCCATGGCCGCCGCGGCGCGGCCCAGTGTAAGGGCGTCTGCCCGGCACACATAGCCGTCCTTCGGTGCTCGGATGAGGGTCGATAGCGGCGCAACCTTGATCCGGCCGGGATCATCTATATATGACACGTCGCCGCCCTGAGCCTTTACCATCTCCTTCAGCTTGGCAAGCGCAGCGCCCGATTCCACCAGGCTGCGAAGAAGCACTCGGGCCTCCCCGACATCATCGCAGGCCCCTCCCAACACGACCATGCGCGCCCCCAATTCGAAGCAGAGCTCGAGAAGGCGACCGCGACTGCGGCCTGATAGCGTGTCAATGGCTTCGATGACCTCGAGCGAATTGCCTACTGCCTGCCCCAGGGGTTGGTTCATATCAGTTATCAGGGCCGCCATTCTTCGCCCTGCCATGCGGCCTATGTCGACCATGGCCCGGGCGAGCCCGCGGGCGCTTTCCAGCTCGTGCATGAATGCCCCGCTCCCGACTTTGACGTCAAGAACGATGGCTTCTGCGCCGGTGGCCAGCTTCTTGCTGATTATGCTGGAGGCAATCAGGGGGATGCTCTCCACAGTGCCTGTGACATCACGCAGAGCGTAGAGCTGCTTATCAGCCGGCGCCACGTCCTCTGTCTGCCCCACCACGGCCAGACCTATGCGGTTCACTTGGTCCACGAGTTCGCGCTCCGACAGCGAGACCCGAAAGCCCGGGATGGACTCCAACTTGTCAATGGTTCCGCCTGTATGCCCCAGTCCGCGTCCGGACATCTTCGCGAGGGGCACTCCCGCCGCGGCAACCATGGGCGCGAGCACCAGGGTGGTGGTGTCTCCCACCCCTCCCGTGCTGTGTTTGTCCACCTTCACGCCGCGTATGGCCGAGAGATCGATTAGGCGTCCGGAGTTGGCCATGGCCAGAGTGAGCGCAGTGGTCTCCTCGGGCGTCATACCTTGAAAGAACACGGCCATGCAGAATGCTGAGACCTGATAGTCAGGCACTTCGCCCGAAAGCATGCCCTGGATCATGTAGCGTATCTCGTCGGCTGAAAGCGCCAGCCCGTCACGTTTCTTCATGATAATATCAGGGGCTCTCAATCCCACTCCTCCTCACTCCGACGGATGTCTCTACAGTACGAACTTCAAGAAGCTCTCGCCGGCCAACCCCCACGGTATCCCCAGAAACTCGGCTATCGTGGCACCCAGATCTGCGAAGCTCGACCTGACCCCGATGGGCCGACCTGAGCGCCCCGCCATGGCAGCCTGCGGGCACATGGCGAGGACCGGGACGTACTCCCTGCTATGATCGGTGCTGGGCGTCGTGGGGTCGTTGCCGTGATCTGCGCACATGGCCAGGAAATCGTCGCTTCGGAGCCGCTGCAGAAGCTCGGGGAGGCGCTGATCCGTATGCTCGAGGCCTCGCGCGAAACCTTCTACATCGTTGCGGTGGCCCCACTTCATGTCGAAATCGATCAAGTTGGCGAAAATCAGCCCAGGTCGACCCTCGTCGAGGAAGCTGAGGATTGCGTCGAACACCTCGTCATTGCCTGATACATGCCTCGTCAGGGTAATTCCCTTCATGGCGAAAATGTCATCTATCTTGCCGCACGCCATCACAGAAAGCCCCGCGTCGGACACTAGGTCCAGCAGAGTAGGACCGGGCGGGGGCAGCGAAAAGTCTCGCCGCCTGACGGTCCTGGCAAAGCGACCCGGGCTGCCCTCAAACGGGCGGGCAATCACCCTGCCCACGGCGTGAGGCCCTGTCAGGATCGAGCGGGCGATCCGACACATCTCGTAGAGTTCGTCTGGGGCGATGATGCCTTCGTGCGCGGCGATCTGGAATACAGAATCCGCCGACGTATACACAATCGGGCTTCCCGACATCATGTGCTCCTCGCCCAGTTCCACGATGATCTCAGTGCCTGACGCGGGCTTGTTACCCAGAACCGAACGGCCTATTGCCCTCTCGAAAGCTGTTATGACCTGGGGCGGAAACCCGGCCGGATACGTCGGAAACGCCTGTTCGAGCTGGATTCCGGCGATTTCCCAATGGCCTGTGGTAGTGTCTTTGCCTGGCGAAGCCTGAGCCATTCGGCCGTGTGACGCGATGGGTGAGTCGCATGCGCTTACCCCTGCGAGCTCAAAACCCGCGTCGGCAACCAGGTTCCCAAGGCCCAGCCGGCCAAGGTTGGGCAGGTTGAGCCCGCCGGCCGCCTTGGCAGTATTGATCAACGTGTTGCTGCCCTCATCGCCGTAAGCACCTGCATCCGGCAGTTCGCCCACTCCTACGCCGTCGAGCACAACCAAGACTGCTCTCATGGCTGCCTCCCCTTCTCACGCCCTGGGATGATGCTTTTCGTAAACCTCCCTGAGCCTAGTCTGAGTCAAGTGCGTGTAGATCTGCGTTGTCCGAATATCAGCATGTCCCAACATTTCCTGTACAGATCGGAGGTCGGCGCCGTGCTCGAGCAGATGCGTGGCAAATGAGTGCCTGAGCGTGTGCGGAGTGATGCTCGCCGAAATCCCCGCCTCCAATGCTCTGCGCTTGATCATCTTCCAGAAAGCCTGGCGGGTCATCCCCGCCCCGCGGCTAGTAATGAATAGGCTGTCGTCGTCGCTTGCCGGAGCGAGTTCACGTCGGCCCAGCGCGAGGTAGTGTTGGACGGCCCAGACGGCGGACTGCCCCATTGGCACAATGCGCTCGCGATTGCCTTTGCCGATGCAGCGCACGTAGCCGACTTCGAGATCGATATCGCGAATCGACAACGAAACCAGCTCCGATACGCGTAGGCCCGAAGCGTAAAGCAGCTCCAGCATGGCACGATCACGCAGCGAACGGGGATCGTTGCCGGACGGTGCAGCAAGCAGCCTATCGACTTCCTCTCCCGTCAGCGCCCTGGGCAATCGCTGTGCCTGCCTGGGGGTATCGAGGTTGGCGGTGGGGTCGCGCTCAATGTGCCCTTCCCGAACAAGAAATCTGAAAAAACCGCGCAATGCGGAGAGCTGCCTTGACACAGAGGATGCGGACATGCCCGACTCGATGCCATGGGCGATGAACGCGGCGACCGATGATTGCCCGGCGCCAATCGCATCTTCCTCTCGCGGTTCATCTTCGCCCCGACCGAGACGAGCCACAAACGCGGCGAACTGGCTGAGGTCGCGAGCGTAGGCCTCGAGAGTGTTCTCCGAAAGGCCTCGCTCGACCCCAAGATAGGATATGTACTCCTCGATACAGCTCAGCAATGAGGGGAGACCTCCAAAATCGCGCGCTGTTCGTGCCTTTCGGCGGCCAGCGCGCATTGCCACCGACATGTAATTCTTCGCCGCGTGGCCCCGCCCTCCTGCTGCTGCACGGGTCATCCGAACCTTGCAGCTAATATGAGGAAGGCGGGCGATACATAGACTTGTACAAATGCGGCGAGAACCAACGCGACGGCTGACAGGATGAGTGATGTGACCGAGCGCGTCAAGGCACGTGCAACGTCCGCGTCGATTCCAAGGAGGTTCTTCTTCACTACCGACCATGCAAAGCCCAATGAAGTCGCGCAAGCCGCAACAAGCGCCGGCATGGCGACCAGGTTATGAGGCAGTACCGACGATAGCGCCAATACGGCGCCGGCGCCGCCCATCTGCCGCACGAGAAACGAGACAGTGAACCCTATGGAGAAACCCCTGACGAACAAGACGAGCAGGGCGCCGGTGAAGCCGAGTACGCTGAGGCCGGACAGCCAGACGAAGGCCACTGAACACAGGTTAGCATTGACACTCGTGAGCATCGCGTGGCCGTGAGATCCGGGCGTAGTGCGGCGCAGGTCCGCAAGGCCTGATTCTAGATATGATACGACAGCCGCACTATTCTCGCGTATCGCTGAAGCGTACACGGCGCCTGTACATACTCCCGCTACGAACATGACAAATGCCAACGCATAGCATGCCGCGTTGGCTCTGATGTGAGCGAATGCTAGCCTCTCAGGGTGTTGCTTCCTGGCCACGTGCGACCCACCCCCGTAGGCCATGCCTATGCGCCGGGCAGCCCTGGTATTCCGGCATCAGTCAGAGAGCGTTCGCCCGTAGGTCCCTCCCCCTCCCGCCTCGATCGCAAGCTTGCCTTCGCGGGCTGCCACTATGCGATCAGCAATGCGCTGGCCCGCCACATTTGCCAACTGATCGCGGGTCGCGCGATGCAGGACTGCCATTTCCGATCCGAAAGCCTGGATTAGCGCTGCGATCCGGGCCTGTCCGACGCCCGGCACGAACTGCAAGGGCACCTGGTGCCGGTAAGGCGGGCGGTGGGCCGGGCTTTTCGCTTCAGCGAAATCCGCGATTTCGTCAACTCTGTCGGATACACCGCGCACCGTGCGGGAGGCGCCGCATTCTGGGCAGTGCGTCGCCGCATCCGGCGCGTGAAAGCGGGCGCCGCACACCCCGCACGCACTCGAGTAGTACTTCCCGAGCCTCGGGTCGAGGCCGTAGTTGGCAACTACGCGTCTTCCGTCGATACGTGCGAGGGCCAGCGATACCTCGGCGAATGAGGGTGATTCCATTCGCATCACGTTGTACTCGCGCCCCATCCGCCCGAGTGAGTGAGCATCGGAGTTGGATAGGAAGGTGTAGCTCGCCAGCTCGGCAATGCGGTCGGCCATACTGGTATCTGCAGACAGCCCCAATTCCACCGCTGCTACCTGGCGGCGGGCTTCTGCCCCGAACACGTCCGTGATCCGCCGCGCGCACCTTCCGTAGAGGCTCTTGTGAGGTGTGAAGGCGTGGGCTACGACAAAAAGCCCGCCCATGTCGCCCACAAGGCGCGCCAACTGCTCAGGGGTCAACCTGGTCTTCTGGGTGCTCAGGTCGATATTGGTCGTATGCCGACCGAGCTCTCTTGCCGCCTCACGCACCTGGGGTAATGTGGCGAAATATCCCACATAGTGCGCGCCTGGGCCTGGGCCTTCGCCCGCCCTACAGGATGCTTCTATTTCGATACCAGGGATAATCACCGTCTGCCCATTGTATCGCATCCCGCCTCCAGGCGCTTCTTCCATCGCGCCCGACTGCACGAGGCGGTCAATGTCGCTCAGCACACGCCCTGAAGCGCAGTCTACCACGCCTATGACGTCGATCCCTTTGCGCTGGCCGGCCTCTCGGGCGATGTTTGCGAACGTAAGGTCGTGCGCGCCCGATACTTTGACCGGCCGCCCGAGTGAGTCTCGCCCGATGTGTACGTGTAGATCCACGAAATACTCCTTCACTAGCCGCCTATCCCCTCCGTCAGTCACTCTGGGCCAGGCCGCGCGTCCATGCCAGATGCAGCAGAGCAGCCAGGGTCTTCACGTCCTGTATCTCGCCGGACTTTATCATCCGGGGGATCCGAGATAGCGGAACCAACTCGACCTGCACAAACTCATCGTCGTCAGGGTGCGCATCGCCGCCGGGCTCGACCAGAGCCTCATACAAGTGCATGTACTCAGTGGCGAACCCCACAGCCAGATAGAAGCCGCCGATCTTCGTCAGTTCAGGCGCCCTGTAGCCTGTTTCCTCCCCCAGCTCGCGCAGGGCGGCGTCTGCCGGCGATTCGCCCGCGTCTATTCTGCCCGCGGGTATCTCGAGCAACTCCACACCTCCGGCATGCCTGTACTGACGCACCATGACCAGGTCGCCGTCATGCGTAACCGGCGCAATCCCTACCGAGTCGCGAGTTACCACCACCTCACGGCCGGCCTGCCCGCCGTTGGGAAGCTCCACCGTATCAACATTTAGGGTGACTATCTTGCCGCTGTATACCTGCCTGCGTTCGACGAGTTCTTCACGAAACACCGACACCACTTGCTCACCTTACTTCTTTTCACTTATGAGAATGGCTTTTGCGTAATCGCCCGCCGCAGCGCATGTAAGAAAGAACTCGGGCTCTTCGTCTGGACCCCTGCCCATGGTGGACAGCTCAAGCCCGTGCTTGATCGCGAGCTCCAGGCCCTCGCGCCCAGGGGCGTACGCCAAGTGATGCCGTCCGTGGTCGAGGGCATCAGCAAGCCGCCTGCGCGCCTTCTCGGCAAACCCAGGTTCCATGTCCGACGCCAGTACGCACGTCACAGGGGTGCAGCACACATCGCGCAGCACAGTAAGCGTGTGATGACTGACCACCTGATGCCGAGGCCTCGGGTCCAGCCTGGAAAGACGGGGAACGATGATGGGGCGCCCGCCCATGCTGTTCACCGCGTCCGCAATCCATCCCTGTTCGATGCCGGAAAACCCATAGCGCGTGCCTGTGCCCACAATGCCCGGCCCCATTGCGACTACAGCGGCGTCGCACCCAACTACTGCTTTGACCGCGACCAGCGCGGAATGCACGTTGACGGCCTCTAGATCGCCCCCGAAGGCATGCCCGGCAGTTACAGTGGCGTCGAGGAGCCCCGAGGCTTTCAGCTGACGCACTGTGCGGCTCATGGCGATGGGCAGGGCTGCCCCGTCTGTCATGATGTACGCAGCTTTGCCGGTGAACCCGGACAGCGCAGGGGCAACCATGGAATGGAGTTCGCATATGATCACAGGAAGGCCGGCAAGGCCGGCGAACGCGTCTATGTCACCACTGCCAGCTAGGTCTTCCTCGAAACTCCCCGGGCATACTTGCATCGGGGAGTATCTCATCTTCATGATGTGCCCATGCATCCGACCGCTCAGGCGCGTGCGACCCGCCGCCCAGATCACGAAATGACGCCCGCCGCTTCCCAACTCAAGATCAACGGCTGTGGTGTTCAGGATCACTTCGTCTCCAACATGCACAGATCCGGTCAGCGGCGGGTAGCAGATGGCTGCACACTCCCCGCCGCCGTCCATGTCCACCATGAGTTCCTGAATGCCGGGGCTCTCCTGCACAATGCGGGTCACCCTGCCGACTCTGGCATTGATCATCGCTTCAGCCTCCCCGGAGTAGTCTGCCCCGGGCAGGCCGCGTATTCCGACCAGGGCTACGCTTTCACAATCGACGCCCCCCGCGCGAGGGCTTTCATGTTGAGCGGTATCAGGTCATGCCTCCGCTCGGGCAGAACCTCCTTCAGGCATTCCGCCACCGATTCAAAGGCTACTACGCTGGTGGCGGCGAGATACGCGCCCAACACACACATATTGGCGACTCGATCAGACCCAAGTTCCCGGGCCATTTCCACGGCCGGGACGGCTATGACGCGGATATCCGCCCGCCCGGGCTCTCGATCGATCAGAGAGCTGTTGTAGATGAGCAACCCGCCCGGCCTCACGGTCTGCTCAAACCTGTCGAGCGACGGCCTGTTCATTACGATCGCCGTCATGGGCTCGGTGACTATGGGCGACCCTATTCTTTCGGTAGATATGACGACAGAGCAGTTAGCTGTGCCCCCGCGCATCTCCGGCCCGTAGGACGGTATCCAGGAGACGTTCTTTGCCTCATGAAGGCCTGCATAAGACAGGAGTTGGCCCATGACCATCACGCCCTGGCCGCCGAATCCCGCAATGATCAGCTCCTCAACCATTGCTAACCCCTCCTTCCGGAGTACGGAACTCGCCCAGAGGGTAGTACGGTATCATGTTACTCTCCAGCCACTCCATGGCCTCAACTGGCGCCATTCCCCAGTTGGTCGGGCATGTTGACAGGCACTCGACGAGCGAAAACCCCGCTCCCGAGAGCTGTGTGTCGAATGCCTTCCGTATCGCCTTCTTGGCACGCGCCACGTTCGCCGGCGACGACAGCGACACACGGGCAACGTAGGCGGCCCCGGGTATCGTGGCCAGCATCTCGGCGATGCGAATGGGGCTGCCTGCGTGCCCCGGCTCCCGGCCAGCCGGAGACGTAGTGGTCTTCTGCCCCAGAAGCGTAGTGGGGGCCATCTGCCCCCCGGTCATGCCGTAGATGGCGTTGTTGATGAAGATGACGGTTATGCGCTCGCCCCTCATGGCGGCGTGGACGATCTCGGCCGCGCCGATCGATGCGAGGTCGCCGTCGCCTTGGTAGGTGAAGACCACTGCGTCGGGCACGACTCGCTTGATGCCGGTGGCTACGGCAGGTGCCCTGCCGTGGGCAGCCTGTTGAAAGTCGCAGTCGAAGTAGTCATAGGCAAAAACTGCGCATCCCACCGGTGCCACGCCTATGGTGCGGTCGCGCACGCCCAGTTCGTCAATGGTCTCCGCAACAAGCTTGTGTGCAATCCCATGGGTGCAGCCGGGGCAGTAGTGTGTCGCCCGGGGCTGTAGGGCTTTCGGAACAGCATATACCTGCTTCACTTTCCCACCTCCGCCATAGCGATCTTGCGCACCTCGTCAGCTATCGCCGAGGACGTCGGCACGACTCCGCCTGTGGTACCGTAAAAATGGACGGGCGCAGCCCCGCATACAGCTAGCTTCACGTCTTCAACCATCTGACCCAGGCTCATCTCCACTGTGAGGAACGCACGCGCGGTGCGAGCCACGTCGGCGATTGCCTGGTATGGGAAGGGCGACACCGTGATCGGCCTTACCAGGCCGACTCGGATGCCTGCCGCACGCGCTCTGTCCATAGCTGACCTGCACACTCTGGATGTAGTGCCGTACGCAACCAGAACGATATCAGCGTCGTCGGTGTTGATAGCCTCATGCCGAACCTCGGCGATCTTGGCCTCATCGAACCGCGCCTGCAGCTTAAGGTTGTGGCGGAAGAGCTCGTCCGGCCTTAGGTAAATCGAGTTGATCAGCCTGGGGGCACGCCCGTCGCGTGCTCCGGCAGTAGCCCAGTCGGCCAAGGCGGCATCGACAGGCACAGGGTCGGGAAATGCCACGGGCTCCATCATCTGGCCCAGGATTCCGTCGCCCAGTATCATCACGGGCATTCTGTACCTCTCGGCCACATCGAATGCCTGTATGGTCAGGTCCACCATCTCCTGCACTGATGCAGGTGCGAACACAATACAGTGGTAGTCACCGTGCCCGCCGCCCTTGACGGCCTGGAAGTAATCGCTCTGCGCAGGTTGAATTCCGCCGAGCCCCGGTCCCCCGCGGACCATGTTGACAATAAGGCATGGAAGCTCGGCTCCTGCGATGTAGGATATCCCTTCCTGTTTGAGGCTGATTCCAGGGCTCGACGAAGATGTCATCACACGACCGCCGGCGCCGGCGGCGCCGTACACCATATTGATGGCCGCTACTTCGCTCTCGGCCTGAAGGAACACGCCGCCCACCTCAGGAAGCCTCCGCGACATGTACTCAGGAATCTCATTTTGCGGAGTGATCGGATACCCGAAGAAGAAGCGGCACCCGGCCCTGACAGCGGCCTCTGCGACAGCCTCATTTCCTTTAAACAGCTTGCGTTCTGCCATACGTACTGCCCTCCTCAGGGTTTGAATACTTCGATGACTGCGTCAGGGCACATCCTGGCGCATATGCCACAGGAGATACAGTTCTCCTCGTCAGCAAGATGCGCCGGGTGATACCCCTTGGCGTTGATCCTGTCGGCCATCTGGATCACCTTCTTGGGGCAAAAGTGCACACATACTTCGCAACCCTTGCACTTTGCCTCGTCGAACACCACTTTGCTCATGATAGACGGGCCGCCTCCTCCTGCTTCATCTTGGAACAGACTTTGGGCCGGTTACCGGCGGCGACATGCGCCGTGCTCGCTCAAGGCCGGCGAGAGCCCGCATGGCAGCTTGCGCCAGGGCGCGCATCTCTTCCTCGCCCGGGTACAGAAGCACCCTTGCGATGAACTCTACACGGCCCGTGATCAACCCCACCAACATGGCGGAATTGGCAGCGCCGCCTGTGATCACAATGGCATCCACGTCACCGCTCATGCCACACGCAACTCGGCCTATCTCCTTAGCCACCTGGTACGCCATTCCCTCGTAGCAGAGCCTGGCGTACTCATCCCCTGCGGCGATCCGGTTTTCCACATCTAGCAGCGAGTTCGTGCCCAGATAGGCGACTAGCCCGCCCTGGCCTGTGATCTTCTTCCTGATCTCTCGTTCGGTGTAGGTGCCACTGAAACAGAGTTTCACCACTCCGGTACTGGGGAGACTGCCCGAGCGTTCAGGAGCGTACGGCCCTTCGCCGTCGAGAGCGTTGCTCACCTCGACCACTCGGCCCCTGCGGTGCCCGCCCACGCTGATTCCGCCTCCGAGGTGCACAACAATCAGATTACACTCGTGATACTCGCGCCCAAGCGCCAAAGCCGCACGCCTGGCCACGGCCTTCTGGTTGAGCGCATGGAAGACGCTTCTGCGCTCGATCTCCGGTAGCCCCGTGATACGCGCGATATCGTCAAGCTCGTCGGTGGTAACCGGATCAGCGATGTACGCAGGAATCCCGGCGACCCCGGCAACATCCCTTGCGATAAGGGCGCCCAGGCTGGACGCATGGTTCCACCCGTACTCGTACAACGCCTCGACCAACACATCATCTACGATGTACACTCCGCCTTCGACCGGAGGCAGGACACCGCCCCGCCCTATGACGGCCGAGAGGCGTTCGGGGGCGAACGAATGATCGTCTAGAAAGCGGTACACAGCCTCCTTGCGCATATCGAACTGGTCAAAGACCTTGGGAAATGCGGCAATGGCGGAAGCGTCATGCCGCAATGTATCGGACGCTTCGATCTGATCGCCATGGAAGATGGCTACCTTTGTGGACGTGGATCCGGGGTTGATCACGAGCAGTGTCGGGTCATTCACCTCGGCCACCTCCCGCTACTTCGACGTCACTATCGCCACAGCCAGCGAAAGCAGCCTGGCCCGGGGCGAATCAGACCTCGATGTGAGCACTATTGGGGCTCGGGCGCCCGCTACCACGGCCGCAGACTCGATGTCGCCGAAGTAGATCATGGTCTTATAGATGGCGTTGCCAGCCGCAATGTCAGGCGCTAGGATGATGTCGGCCTGCCCGGCCACAGGCCCCCCCACACCCTTGTGCTGAGCCGAATCCATGGAAACCGCGTTGTCGAGCCCGAGCGGGCCATCGATGATGCACCCTCTTATCTGCCGTCTGTCGCTCATCTTGGCGAGTGCCGCAGCTTCTATGGTTTCGGGCATGGCCGGGTTCACAACCTCCACCGCGGCGACGCATGCCACTTTGGGGGTTTCGTTGCCCAGCTTGTGCGCCACGCCCACTGCGTTCTCAATGATCTGCACCTTCTCTTCCAGAGTGGGAGCTACCACCATGGCGCCGTCAGTCAGGTAGAAGAACCTGTCGTAGCGTGAAGATCTGAATACGGCCACATGGCTCAGAAGCTTGCCTGTGCGTAGCCCCACTTCGCGGTCGAGCACGGCTCTGAGGAAATCGGCCGTGGGCACGAGCCCTTTCATGAGTATGCCGGCCTCACCCGCGCTTACCAAGCTTACTGCGAGGCGCGCCGCCTTCGGAGCATCCGGTTCATCAACAACAACCACCCCGGATAGATCCAGGCCGACGTCTGCGGCCACTTCGGCGATCCGGCGGGCATCTCCGACCAGGGTGAACTCGCCCATCCCGATCTCAGCGGCCATCCTCACTGCCTCGAGTACCTCACGGTCCTGCGCTGCACAGACGGCCACTCGTGCTGACGCATGTGCTCTTGCACGCGTCAGAACCTGATCAAAGGATGTCAGCATAATACCTACCTCCCTCATAGCGCAGGAGCGGCGCTGTATTCCCGCGCTTCTTCCTGACCCGTAAGGACTCGAATGGCGCCCCAGGCCAGGGCCTCCATCTCGTTCTCGCCAGGGAACACCATAACAGGCGCCATAAATGAGCATCGTGCCGTCACATCATCTACCAGCCTGCCCCAGGCGGCCAGCCCGCCTGTGAGCGCGATGGCATCGACCTTCCCCGACACGACCGTTGCCATCGCCCCGATCTCCTTGGCAATCTGATATGCCATGGCCCGCTCGATCTGAAGAGCGTGCAAATCGCCTGCCTGGATCGTTCTTTCCACTTCGCGCGCATCGGCGGTGCCCAGGTGGGCCATGAGCCCAGCCTGCCGAGTGATCTTCCGGATCAGCTCGCGCTGCGTATACCGGCCCGAGAAGCATAGCGACACCAGGTCAGCCATGGGCAGCGTTCCGGCGCGCTCGGGCGAAAAAGGCCCTTCATCATCGGCCCCGTTCGCGTCCACCATCAAGCCGGCCTTCACAGGGCATACAGATATGCCGCTGCCCAGGTGGGCCACGATCACGTTGATATCGCCGAGAGCCAGCCCGAGCCTTTCCGCGACTTTCCGAGCGGTGCTTCGGATCGACAGAGCATGCAACCGCGAGGTGCGAGGAATGTCCGGAAGGCCCGACAGCCTTGCCAGCGGCTCGAATTCATCAACGGTGATGGGGTCAACGAAGTATGCGGGCACTCCGAGCGATTCGGCAATGGCATAGGCTATTGGGGGCGATAAGTTCGCTGCATGTTCGGTAGCAGGCCTTTCGAGGAGGTCGCGTAACATAGCCTGGTTAATGGCGTATACTCCGCCGCGCATGGGCGCCGGCGCGCCGCCTCGCGATACTACAGCATCAAGGGTGCCGAGGCCTAGGTCGGCATTCTGCAGCTTGGCCATAACGGCCGTCTTCCTGTATTCCAATTGGTCGGGCACCTGGGGAAACTGCGAGAGCTCGTCGGCGGGATGGTGCACGTTCTCCGAGTAGACCGGCTCGCGGCCGTGGAAGATAGCGATCTTAGTCGAGGTGGAGCCTGTGTTGATCACGAGCACCCGATCCAACACGTTCACCGCCTTCCCATTTCGTGAACTCGTACACATTGATGTATATTCTACTTCGGGAGAAGAGTCCCTTCCAAAATCAAAAAGAGCCGGAACTGCTCCGGCTGCGTTGGAAAGCTAAGTCGTCCTGTGGAGTCTACCGGCGTCGTCGGTCGGCCCCGCCATCCCGTCTTGGCCCGGCGTTTCCACGCTGGAAGCCCGGTCGCGGCGGCCTCGGGCCTCGGTCAAAAGGCTGTTCCACGAAACCTTCGGGTTTGGGCAACAGATCCTTGCGTGACAGATTGATTCGGCCCTGACTATCGATTTCGGTCACCCTAACCGTTATCTCATCGCCCACGTTCACGACATCCTCCACAGCTGCAACGCGTTCGTAGGCGAGCTGAGAGATGTGCACCAGGCCTTCCTTGCCCGGAAGAATCTCCACGAAAGCGCCGAACGGCATGAGACGGGTGACTTTGCCTGTATATACCTCACCCGGCTCGGGGTCATGCACCAGGTTGTTTATCATGGCCAGAGCGCGCTTGGCGTCTTCCTCGTCGATTGACGCTATGAACACGCGGCCATCATCTTCAATATCGATCTTGGTGTTGGTGAGCTCGATGATCTTCCGTATCATCTTGCCCCCGGGCCCGATCACGTCGCGAATCTTGTCGGGGTCGATGTTGATCGTAAGCATCCTGGGCGCATACGGTGAAAGCTCAGTTCTAGGCTCCGGCAATGTCTCGAGCATTTTGCCCAAGATGAACATTCGGCCGCGATGAGCCTGCGCAAGCGCTGACTGGAGAATCTCGCGAGAGATCCCCTTGACCTTGATATCCATCTGAATCGCGGTCACGCCGTCGCGCGTGCCGGCAACCTTGAAGTCCATGTCGCCAAGATGGTCTTCCATGCCTTGGATGTCAGTGAGGACAGTGAAGTTGTCTTCATACTTGACCAACCCCATGGCCACACCGGCAACCGGTTTTCTGATAGGCACGCCCGCGTCCATCAGCGAAAGAGTGCTGCCGCACACAGATGCTTGGCTGGTTGAGCCGTTGGACTCCACGACTTCGGATACCAACCTGATGGTGTATGGGAACTCCTCCTCGGAAGGTATGACCGGCAGAAGCGCCCGCTCAGCAAGGGCTCCGTGGCCGATTTCGCGTCTGCCCGGCCCCCGGATGGGGCGCACCTCGCCGACGCTGTAGGGCGGGAAGTTGTAGTGGTGTATGTAACGCTTGGATTCCTCGAGCCCTAGGTCGTCGATGATCTGCATTTCGCCGACTGCTCCCAAGGTGCACGAGGTGATGACCTGCGTCTGGCCGCGCCGGAACATGGCTGACCCGTGCACGCGGGGAAGCAGACCCACATCGCAACTGATCTGGCGGATCTCATCGAGGGCCCTGCCGTCGGGGCGAATGTGTTCGACAGCGATCATCCTGCGGACTATCTGTCGGAGCATGCTGTCAAGCACTGCTTCTAGGTCCTTGTGAGGAGTCTCCTCGCCCATCTCCTCTTCGAAGTGAGCCAAGGTTTCCTTTCTGACGGCATCAATCAGCGCCTCACGCGCTAGTTTGTCGGAGTTTCGAACCGCTTCGTCCATCCTCGCGTGGGCAAACGCCTCGACTTTCGCAGCAAGCTCCGGATCTGGCTCGAACACCTGAAACTCCCGCTTGGGGAGACCGACGGCGGCGATGATCTCGTCTTGAAAAGCGATTATCTCCCGGATGGTATCGTGCCCGCGCATGATGGCCTCCAGCACTTGCTCCTCTGGAATCTCGTTGGCGCCGGCTTCCACCATGAGAACTGCGTCGCGGGTACCTGCCACGACCAGCGATAGGCTGGACCTATCTAGCTGCTCCGCGCTGGGGTTGACCACGAACTCTCCATCCACAAGACCCACCTTCACGCCTGCAATGGGTCCATCGAACGGTATGTCGGAGATACTGAGCGCAATAGAGGCGCCGTTCATCGCCAGCACTGAAGGTTCCACACCGGGTTCCACAGACATGACTGTGGCAACCACCTGAACATCGTTTCTGAAGCCCTCGGGAAACAGAGGGCGTATGGGCCTGTCGATCTGCCGCCCCGCCAAAGTAGCCGCCTCGCTGGGCCGGCCCTCGCGCTTGATGAACCCTCCGGGGATCTTGCCTACTGCGTATAGCCTCTCCTCGTAGTCAACCAGAAGAGGGAAGAAGTCAATGCCCTCTCTGGGCTGCTTGGAAGCCGTTGCGGTTACCAGCACTACCGTGTCGCCGTACCGCACCAGTGCCGACCCTCCAGCCTGGCCGGCGACGTATCCGGTGTCGACTGACAGCTTCCTCCCTGCTATGATCGCCTCGAACGTCTGGCGCATTCAGTCACCTACCTCCTCAATACATAGCGCACTTCGTCTACAAGCAAGAGAGCGGGAAAACCGACACCCGCTCTCAGTAGCACTTCCCTTACTTGCGCAACCCCAGCCGCTCTAAAATGGCCCTGTACCTGTCGATGTCAGCATCTTTCAGGTAGTCCAGGAGCGCTCGCCTTCTGCCTACCATCTTCAGTAGACCCCGTCTGGAGTGGTGGTCCTTCTTGTGCGTCTTCAGGTGTTCCGTAAGGTAGTTTATCCTTTCTGTCAAGATTGCCACCTGGACTTCCGGAGATCCGGTATCGGAATCGTGGACTCGGTACTTCTCGATGATGGATCGTTTCTGTTCAATACTCAAGCTCAAAGGATACGGCACCTCCTCGTTTTGGATCCCCCTCTACCACGAAAGCCGTCGGAGAATCGGCAGCCCTAGTACAGGGTTCAGCAAGCAT
>DAOPWT010000009.1:25547-31656 GCA_035351775.1 Bacillota bacterium
GGCCTCACTCCGATGTTGCAGACGGCCCCAGACGCCGACGACGACCCCCATCGCACCCCGCACGCATACACGCCCGGCATGGGAAGGGCTATTCCTGGCGGCACGCTCACATTCGCAGTTGGTATTCCCAGCCTGTGGCCAACTCCTCGACCCCTCTCCACGGTTCCCCGGACGCGATGCCGCCTGCCCAGGAGCAAAGCAGCGCGTTCCACATCCCCGCAGGCCAGAGCGGCACGCACGCCAGTGCTCGAGACCGGCGTGCCATCGATCTCGACCGGAGGCAGCGTCTGCACGCATATGCCCAATTCCCGCGCAAGCGATTGCAGCGCCAGGGGAGTGCCTGCGCCGCCGTGCCCAAAGGAGTAGTCAAACCCCACAACTACACACTGGGCGCCCAGGGTGTCGTGAAGAACGCGCGATACAAAGGCTTCCGGAGGCATGCTCGCAAGCTCATGGTCGAAGGTGTGTACTATCGCCACGTCCACTCCGGCGGACTCCATAAGGTCAAGCCTGTCGTCGAGAGACATAAGGGCTTCGGGCGCGCGCTCGGGGCACACCACGCGCGTGGGGTGGACATCGAAGGTGTACACGCCGCACGTCGTTTCGTGCTCCCCGGCAATCCTAACTGCCGTCTGAATCAGGGCCATATGGCCGATATGCACTCCGTCGAACATGCCCAGGGCGTACACCTTGGCAAGATGTTCGGGACGTTGATTGCGGCCGATCAAGCATCGATGCATTCCACAACACCTCAGGACTCACAGTACGACTCTGGGCTGGATGAGAAGCCCCAGTTCAGAGCGGATAGCGTTGGCTACGGCCGCGAGCGTCCCGTCGGGACGAATCAGGGCAACATAGGCCAGATCCTCTGGTACATTCATGATGCGACGTTCATCGCACTCGAAGGCCGTTCCATGGCCGACCGCATCTGCTTCGCGCTCGGTGAGCCCGAGTGATGGAAGATGCCTCACGCCCTCCAGGGGCGGCCTGACCACCTCGGCCAGCGACCCCAGGGAGGCCAAGTGCTCGAGCTCGTCGATTGTCACGGCCTGGTCCAGAGTGAATCCGGATGTCGCAGTCCGCGCCAAAGCGCCCATGTGCCCGGCAATCCCCAGGCTATGGCATATGTCTTCACAGAGAGTTCGGATGTATGTTCCGCGGGAGCATCGCACGCGCACGCGCCCACGCGCCCCATATTCCAGGCACGGAGGCCAGCCTTCGGGCGATAGCGGTTCGATCAAGAACACGGTCACAGTGCGCGGCTGCCGCTCCACCGTGATGCCCCGGCGCGCAAGCTCGTAAAGCCGCTCCCCCTCATGGTGAACGGCTGAAACCATGGGCGGCGTCTGCTCGATGTCGCCCATGAATCTGCCCAGGGCGCCACAGAAATCCGAAAAGGGAATCGCGAAGCCCTCGCTGCGGGCCGTCACTCTTCCACTGCCATCACCTGTGTGAGTGGACACTCCGAACACGATTTCGGCCTCATACTCCTTGGCAAGCTCCTCCATGAAGCGTGTGAGCCTGGTGGCTCTGCCCATACACACCACGAGAAGACCTGTGGCGTCAGGATCCAAAGTACCCGTATGACCCGCAGAACGCTGGCCCGTGATTCTCCTTACGCGCGCCACAACATCGTGCGAGGTCATCCCAGCGGGCTTGTTTATGGCGATTAGGCCGTCCACGTGTATCCCGCCTCGCGAAGCGCCCTCTCCAAACTGGGCATGAGCTTGCTTCGAGCCTCATCCATAGTGCCCTGAATGGTACAGCCTGAAGCTCGCACGTGCCCTCCGCCGCCAAATTCACTGGCCACACTGGCGACGTCCACGCACTGCTTTGAGCGCAACCCCACGCGTATGGTCTCTGGCCCCACTTCCCGTAAGGCCACAGCAACTTCCACGCCGTCGATAGATCGCGCATAGCCTATGAATCCTTCGGTGTCGCCTTCAGTAATACCATGCCTGGCCATGTCGGCAGCGGTTATCACCATCGATGCAATCAGCCGACCGCAGCAAAACTCGATGCCCAGTATGGCCTCGGCCAGCGCCGCGAGGGAGCTGTAGGGCCTGCTGTCGTAGACATTCTGGGCGATCTCCCACGGACGGGCGCCCGCGTCGGCCAGCTCAGCAGCGATGCGGAACGTCGACGCGCGCGTGTTGGAGTAGCGAAACGAGCCCGTGTCGGTGGACAAACCGGCGAAGAGGCATGTGGCGATATCCGAATCATATGCGACGCCCATGACGGCGATAAGCTCCGCAACCAGCTGACATGTGGCCGCGGCCTCGGTATCGACCCAGTTGATCGCGGCGAACCGCGTGTTTGTAGAGTGATGGTCGATGTTCACGCAGACCGGGCAGGATTCCACTTTCGCCGCGCACTGGCCGACACGGTCCAACGAGCCACAATCGAGCACGAGAGCCAGGTCGTGCCGACCGACGTTCCCGCATTCGCCCGAGCGAATGCCGTCAGATCCAGGCAAGAAGCGTAGCGACGGAGGGACTGGGTCAGATAGGCCTGCCTCGCACTGCTTGCCGAGGCGCTCCAGAGCTAGTTTCATGCCGAGAAGCGAGCCGATAGCGTCACCGTCTGGAACTACATGGGTCGTAATGAAGACGGAGCGGGCGCTCTTTAATGCCTCAATGACTTTGCCGGGCGCCGTCAATTGCCATTCTCCTCGCTGTTGACTTCCGAGATGAGTCGCAGAAGCCGGGCGCCGCGCTCGATGGAGTCGTCATAGGCAAACGTAATCTCGGGGGTCAGCCTGAGCTGCACACGGCGTCCTATCTCTGAGCGCACGTACCCTCGCGCGCTCTCCAGAGCTTCCATCGTCTGTTGCCTCGATGCGTCGTCGCCAAGGATGCTCACGTACACCTGCACATGCTGCAGGTCGCCGCTGACCCGGACATCAGTGACTGTTGCAAAGCCCAGCCTGGGGTCCTTCAGATCACGTTGAAGCATGTTCGATATTTCCTGGCGCATTGCGGCCCGCACCCGATCATTTCGGCGGGAAGACAACACGAGCACCTCCCAACGCTCGAGATCGGCGGCCGAACGATTACACGATCTCGATCTCGTATGATTCAAGTGTAACCTGGGGGCACGAATCAAACATCCGCGCCACCTTTTCGAGAATGCTGTGGGCGTGGCCGGAGTCGTTTGATACACACACAACCCCTATTCCGGCCCGATTCCACAGCTCAAGGTCGTCCACCTCTGCTACAGCCACGTTAAACGTGTTTCTGGCCCGAGTCAGGAGGCTTTTTAGGGCCCGCTTCTTGTCCTTGAGCGAGCGACTGCCATCTATCGCCAGCCTACAGCGCATGGATCCGATAACCACGGGCGATCACCCGCCTCTACAGCTCGCGCTTCACAGCTTCCTTGCCGTATGCTTCGATGACGTCGTCTGTGTGCACGTCGTTGTAGCCTTCGATTCCAATGCCGCACTCGAACCCGGCGGCCACTTCGCGCGCGTCATCCTTGAAGCGCTTGAGCGAGGAGATCTTGCCGTCGTGTATCACGGCGCCGTCGCGCAAGAGCCGTACGCGGGCAGATCTTGCGATCTTGCCATCTGTTACATAGCAGCCGGCCACGACGCCAGCCTTGGGGATCTTAAAGGTGGCTCTCACCTGGGCATGGCCGAACACAACTTCTCGATACTCTGGTTCGAGTAGTCCTTCCATGGCCTTCTTCACATCATCAAGGGCTTCGTATATCACGCGGTAGAGCCTTACATCGACCTGCTCCACCTCAGCGCTGACGGTGCCCGCCGCATCGGGTCGAACGTTGAATCCGATGACTACCGCATTGGACGCAGACGCCAGCATCACGTCGGATTCGCTGACCGCGCCCACGCCGCTGTGAATCACATTCACCCGCACCTCATCTGTAGACAGCCGCTCAATGGATTGCTTCAGAGCCTCGGCCGATCCCTGCACGTCAGCCTTGATGATGATCCTGAGTTCCTTGGTTTGGCCCTCCTTGATCTGCTCGAACAGATCCTCCAGCGATACCTTCTTGCCGGTCTCCCCGATCTCGCTGACGCGCTTCCGCTCAGCCCGCTTTTCCGCAACCTGCTTGGCTTCTCGCTCGTCTGTCACTGCCTGGAACACATCGCCGGCCTCAGGTACATAGCTTAGGCCGAGGACCTCCACAGGCATTGATGGAGTAGCCTCATCCACAGGTTCGCCCCTGTAGTTCGCCATTGCCCTTACCCTGCCGTACACCTCGCCAACTAGGAAGGAGTCGCCCACCCGGAGTGTGCCCTTCTGAATCAGCACCGTTGCCACCGGGCCGCGTCCGCGATCCACCTTGGCTTCGATCACAGTGCCTATGGCCGGTCGGTCCGGATTGGCTTTGACATCACGCATGTCGGCTACGAGCAGTATCATCTCCAAAAGATCCTGGATTCCTCGCTTCTGCAGAGCCGACACTGGAACCATCACGGTATCGCCGCCCCACTCTTCAGGCACCAACCCCATTTCAGACAGCTGCCTCTGTACCCGCTCGGGCTGAGCGTGGGGTTTATCGATTTTGTTCACTGCCACCACAATCGGAACGTGGGCATCCCGAGCATGGTTGATGGCCTCAACGGTCTGGGGCATCACGCCGTCGTCCGCCGCCACCACCAGAACCGCCACATCAGTGGCCTGCGCTCCCCTGGCGCGCATCGCGGTAAAGGCCTCATGGCCGGGTGTATCTAGGAAGGTGATCTTCCTTCCGTTCAGTTCCACCTGATAGGCGCCTATATGCTGTGTAATGCCGCCAGCCTCTGTAGCCGTCACGTTGGTCTCCCGCACTGCGTCCAAAAGAGACGTCTTGCCATGGTCCACGTGACCCATTATGGTTACGACGGGCGGCCTAGGTTTCAAGCTTTCGGGCGGGTCTTGGATGTCGGCGATGGCCACTTCACGCTCTTCGCGTTCGGAGGTGAGCTCGGCCTCAAAGCCCAGATCTGTGGCCAGTATCTGTGCCGTCTCTCCTTCGATTTCCTGGTTGACGTTGGCCATGACACCCATCCGGATGAGCCTGCTCACCACTTCCGGCGCAGACATCTCCATCCTGGCCGCGAGATCCCGGATTGCTATTGATGCGCCTATCTCGATTCGCCTGATCTTGGTGGGCTTCTCGCGCCTTCGCCCGACCCTCCTGACGACTACATCGTCGGCGCCGTCGATATCGCCGGCCCTGACGCGGTGTTCAATCAGCCGCGCATCGCCCAGCGGCGCCGAGGTTGGGGCTCTCTTCCTGCCGCGGCGGTCGGCCCTGCGGTCGCCCCTCGCGGTTTCCATCTCTTCTTCGGAAGATCCCCGCCGTTTTCCCCGACCTGACCACGTCTGTTTGCCCTTTCCGCCGCCTCTGGCGCCGGGGGCTGGAGCTGCGGACGGTGGGGGCGGAGGAACCGACACGGCCGGCCCGCGCCTAAAACCTGGCCCACCTGCAGGCGCCGCAGGCCTCCCGAAGCGCTCGGTTCGGTCGAACCTGTCGCGCGGCTCCTGCCTCAGCGGTTGCGGACCCTGCTGGGGCTGGATGGGCTGCATGGGCTGCATGGGCTGCACCGGAGCAACAGGACGCGGACGCGGAGCACCTGCGCCTTGAGGCCTCGGCCTGGCAGGGATAAACGGGTACGAAGGATCCAGAGGCTTTTGCGGTCCGACGTCTAGCGGTCGTCGAGGACGACCGATATCCGCGGGCCGTGGTTGGCCGCCCGGCGCGCCCTGTGGTCGCCCCTGCCTGCGTCCGGCATCGTAGGGGCGTGCCGCCGGCGCCGGCGCTGGGCGCGGGATCTCCAGCGAACCAGCATCCACCCGTCGGTCACCCGGAACTCGCGCCAGTTCCGCCCTGAGCGAAGCAGGCGATTGATCAGCCTGAGGTGCAGCAGGCGCTTCTTTCTGATCCTGCGCTTGCTGCTCGCCCGGCGATTCTGCCTTCTTGGCGTCAGGCCCGTACTTCCTCATCACATAGCGCGCCGCATTCTCATCGATCGCGCTCATGTGGTTCTTCGCCTTCACGCCCAGCTCATTTAGGAGCGTTACAAGGTCTTTGCTAGGCATATCAAGTTCTTTGGCCAGCTCGAATACTCTCACTTTAGCCATTGATCGTCACCCCCATGACC
>DAOPWT010000010.1:0-31378 GCA_035351775.1 Bacillota bacterium
GCCTTCTTAAACCTAACACCAACAACACAGACCATGATCTGGCCACCTTTTCATTGCGTTCATCGCGCCAGAGCCAGGCAGAGCATGAGATCGTCCATGACCAGCCTGGGGTTGGCATTGGCCTCGAAGGCGCGCGCAGCCTGCATCACGCGAATAGTCCATTTGCCAAATAGCGCAGGTGAGCCGCGTGCCGCGTCCTCTTCGAGCGCCTCCATGTAGTCCCGGTTAATAACAAGCTCCTGATCGCCCGTGAGGCTGAGCACAAAAAGATCCCGAAACCATGCGGCCATAAAGTCGCATGCCCCGGTCGGGGTAGCGATCTCCAGCGCCTCTCGGGGCGCCGCTTCCCCTGAAACGTCCGCGTCCTGCGCCCGTGCAGAAGCCTTCTTCACCTCATCCAGCAAACCCTCTGAGGCATCGAGCGCCAGCTTTCCGTCGCCGCACCACGTCACAGTGCGCACTCTAGATATTATTGAGTCCCTCAGGGCGAAGTAGTCGTGATCCGATGCCAGGCTCGCAAGCCGTCCTGGCAGACCTTGTGACAGCGCCACCAGGAACCGGGCGCGCTCAGGCGGCAGGCGAAGTTCCCGGCTCGCCCATTCCAGAAGGTCGCCCATGCCCACAGCCCCCAGCCTTATGCTGTGACAGCGCGACGCAATCGTCGGCAACATCGTCTGCGGATCCTGCGCGACCAGGATTATGAGCGAACGGCCCGGGGGCTCTTCAAGCACCTTGAGCAGGCAGTTCTGCGCGTCCTCAGTCATCTGGTCCGCATCGTCTATTAGCCACGTCTTGAGGTCTGACTCGTTGGCCCTGAGCGATATTCGCCATTGCATCTCCCTTATCTGGGCGATCTTGATACTGCTGCCAGACGGGGTAATGACCGAGAAATCCGGGTGGACGCCGGCTACGATCTTGGCGCAATTCGCGCATTCGCCGCAGTACCAAAGAAGCGACTCGGCCGGCGCCTGGTCCTTCATCGAGCAGTTGGCAGCCAACGCCAGCCTGCGCGCCATGAGAGTTCGTCCACTTCCACGCGGTCCCCAAAGCAAATATGCATGGGACATCGTGCCCGACTGGATTTCGGCGTTCAGGATACGCATCGCGTCATCCTGGCCGAGTATTTCGGGGAGACGCATTGGCCTACACCTCCCGTGCATCCGGCTGACATTGGGTTCGCGCCGAGGTTGCCCGGTTTGCCAAAAACCCAAAGACCTCGCGGCATATGGCGGCGTGGACCTGGTCTATAGAACGATCGCCCACCCCTACTACTCTGAACCTCTTCGGTTCATCCGCAGCCATCTGCAGATACGCGTTGCGTACCGATGTATGGAATGCGAGCTTACGCCTTTCGATTCTGTCGGCGTCGCGACTGCCTGTGGCGCGCGCAACACCCATGGCCGGGTCGATATCGAGCAACACGGTAAGGTCAGGAACAAGGCCGCACGTGGCGATTGCATTGACAGCACGTACGGCCTCTACATCCATACCCAGCCCGTATCCTTGATAGGCAATGCTGGAGTCGACGAACCGATCCCCGATGACGATCCGCCCGGCAGCCAACGCCGGCATTATCACCTCATGCACGTCCTGTGCCCGGTCTGCCGCGTACAGCAGGAACTCGGCTGTTCCACACATCCCGCTGGACTTGGTGTCCAGAATAATCTCGCGTATCCGGCGGCCGATGGCGGTACCGCCCGGCTCGAAGGTGCTCACTACATCGTAGCCTGCAGCCGCCAGGGCATCCCGCAGCATGCGAGCTTGAGTGCTCTTGCCGCAGCCGTCAGGGCCCTCCAATGTTATGAACACGCCTGTTGACATCAGCTCTTCCCAGCTTTCACCACGGTGACGACGAGATCCCCATCAGGGCCTGTTGCCAAGCCTCTGAATACCGCTCCGAGCGACATTGCCTCCCGGATGATCTCCAGATGGCTCTGGTCGATTATCTCGCCCGGATACAGCATGGGTATGCCGGGCGGGTAAGGCGCCACGACCTCTGCACACACACGGCCGGGCGCGTCCGACAGCCGGGCCAGTTCGTGCGCAGCCAGCGTCGCACGGCGAGGCAGCATCGCCCGCTCAGCCGGAGCGAAGAGGTGTTTTGTGAATCTGGCCTGATCCCCCGGCTTCCGAGGCGACGGACCCATGAGGGCCCTCTCAGAGCGCGCCTTCTGGGCGACCTGGATCATCGCGTCCACGAGAGCGTCAACGTCCTCTTGAGTATCTGCATAAGTCACAAAAGCGATGATGTTCTCGAAGTCCGCCAGCTCGACCCGGGCGTTGTACTCGTCCATCAACCTGTTCTTCAGCTCGAATCCGGCCAGGCCCAGCTCGATCATGGACACGCTCAGCTTGCACTTGTCCATTACAGGCCTTGACAGCACGCGTACCCCAGGCACCTGCGACAGCCTCTCCCGAGCTCTATCGGATAGCCTGATCGCGTGCTCGATCAGGTCATGCCCGCGCAGTCGCATCAGAGTCGCGGTTATGTCTATGGAGGCCATCAGCAGGTACGACGGGCTCGTAGACTGCAATATGGCCAGCATTCGCTGGACACGGTCAGGATGTATGCGTTCGCCCTTTATATGTAACATGCTGCTGCCGGTGAACGAACCTAGCGTCTTGTGCGTGCTCTGCACCACCATGTCGGCGCCGTAGCTCAGCGCAGACTTCGGCATCGCTTCGTGCAGATGGATGTGGGGCCCATGCGCCTCATCCACCAGCAGCGGAATGCCGTGATTGTGACAGAGATCGACAAGGGCCGCAAGATCGCCCGCCATGCCGTAGTAGTTGGGCCTGGTGATCAAACACGCCTTGGCATCGGGATGCTCGCGCAGCGCCCGCTCGTATTCGCGGGTCGGCACTCCTACGCTGACCCCCCACTCCGGATCTACGTCAGGGTAGACGAAGACTGGTTCGAGCCCGGCCAGGATCACTCCGCCTATCACCGACAAGTGTGCATCGCGAGGTATGACGATCTTCTGGCCCTCTTTGCACGTCGTCATTATCATGGCATGCACTCCGGCAGTAGTTCCGTTGGTGAGGAAGAACGTCCTGTCGGCGCCGAATGTTTGGGCTGCTAGGTCCTGAGCCTGCTTAATGCAGCCTGCCGGCAGGTGCAGGTTGTCCATCCCGCGCGTTTCGGTAACGTCCATGGCGAGCACGTTGCGCTTGAATGCTTCAGCTACCTCCGGCGGAAAACCAAGACCGCCCTTGTGGCCCGGCATGTGAAAACGCAGCGCGTGCTGCTGGACATAGCCGAGCAGCGTCGCAAAGAGCGGAGCATCAAACTCCTCCAAGGGGATGTTAAGCAGATCCGAGCCGTTATCTTGGGTCTTTGACACTGGATATCGTTTCTCCTTCGTGCCCGCCGCGCGGCGGTTAGTGGTGCGCGCAAGTCCAATGCTTGACACGAACATATGTTCGTGTTACTGTCTGTATAGGGAACACCTGTTCGGTTAGGCCGTAACACGCGAAAGGAGGTCGACACAGGGTGAAAAACGCAGTCCACGTCTACACTACAGTAGTACCGCCTGAATCGGGCGCAGCGTGGAAGGCTGTTCTGCTCGTTCAGAGCAGCTCGGGCAGGGTGCTAGCTGAGGATGTCCAGCGCCTTACGCTCAAGGCCGGCGCCCTCACAGCATCCGGTTCTGCAGCTTCCACCGCAGCGCTCGCCGCGATGTTGCAGGGGTTGATGGTCGCTAAGCGGATCCGCGCGCGCAACGTGGTCGTCTTCTCCGATCGCCCCCGGGCCATCGATGCCCTGAGTAGGCAAACGCAAGTGGCCGCGGCGGCAGTGGGAACTTACCTGCAGCTTAGGGCCATGGCGCATAGCTTTGCGAGCGTGGAATTCCGTTACTCCCCCTACCCGGCGATCAGCGACCTTCCGGTCATGGCGGCCGGCGGCTGAATGCCCAAAAGCTCCAGAACAGTGGGCGCCACATCGCCGAAGTCGCCGCCGTCGCGCAGTCTCTGCACGTCCGTGCCGGCCAGTATGAACGGAACCGGGTTGAGGGAGTGGGCAGTGCTAGGCTGCCCGGAAACATGGTCGAACATCTCATCGGCGTTGCCATGGTCTGCAGTGATAATCATAGCTCCTGCCGCAGCCTTCACGGCGTCCCATACCTTCCCGATGCACTCATCCACAGTCTCCACCGCGGCAATCGCCGGAGCCAGCTTGCCCGTATGGCCCACCATGTCGCCATTGGCGAAATTGATAACGGCGAAATCGTACTCGCCCGACCCGATCTTGCCGGCAGCTTCGGCGGCAATGAGCCTGGCGCTCATCTCGGGAGCCAGGTCGTAGGTGGCTACCCGCGGTGACGGAATCAGGATACGATCCTCGCCCGGAAATGGTTGCTCGCGTCCACCATTGAAGAAGAACGTAACATGCGCGAACTTCTCGGTCTCAGCCAAGTGCAGCTGAGTCTTGCCCGCTCTCGCGAGGGTCTCCGCCAGCCCATCATGGGGTTCAGGGGTGGCGAAAGCCACCGGAATGTCGGCGTCCAGGTACTTCATCATGCACACGAAGTTCACTGCCGGGCGTGGGCCCCGGTCGAACCCGTCGAACTCGTCCACGTTGAACGCGCGCGTCAGCTCGCGGGCGCGGTCGCCCCGGAAGTTGAAGAATATGACGGAGTCGCCGTCGCGCACCGGGCCCACCGGCGATTCTCGCTCGTCCAGTATCACCGTGGGCACAACAAACTCGTCTGTCACGCCCTCGGCATATGACCGTTCCACCGCCTCCCGTGCAGAGTGAGCCATCTGGCCGCGAGAATGGACCATCGCATCCCATGCCAGTTTCACCCGATCCCAGCGGGTGTCGCGATCCATGGCGTAGTAACGACCGCTCACGGTGGCGATCTTGCCCAGGCGCAGCTGAATGAGTCTCTCCTCGAGCTTGTCCAGGAATCCCAGAGCGCTGGCAGGCGGCACGTCCCGCCCATCCAGAAAGGCGTGAATGTACAGGTCCGTGACCCCAGCCTTACGGGCCATCTCAACCAGCGTGTATATGTGATCCTGGTGCGAGTGAACGCCTCCGGGCGAAACCAGCCCCATTAGGTGCAGCGCCTTACCGCCCTGTGCTGCCCGGTTCATTGCCTCAAGCAACACCGGATTTGCCCCAAACTCGCCAGCCTCGATCATGCGGTTCAGATAGCTCAGGTCCTGGTACACTATGCGACCCGCGCCCAGGCAAAGGTGGCCCACTTCTGAGCCGCCCATCTGGCCTTCGGGCAACCCGACAGCGCGACCATGGGCGGGCAGAGTAGTCGATGGGAATTGATCCACGAATCTATCGTAGTTCGGGGTGCGCGCCAGTCGAATTGCGTTGCCGGGGCCGTGCGGAGCCACTCCCCACCCATCCAGAACTACGAGCACAACAGGCCTGTAAAGCTTCATACATACGACACCCCCCTGGCGGCAGGACTATAGTATCACACGCTCAATACCGCTTCAACACAGGCATAGACCGAACCGAACAGGCGCATAATCGAGAAGCCTTGCCGGCCCGGGCGCGGAATCCGACAAGGCTTCCGGATACTGAGCATACAGCTCAGCGCCCACCGCCTCAGGTGCATGGATCGCTGGACCAGGCGACAAAAGGGGCGGTAACGCCGTGCACACCGGCAATGCCGACGATCGTCATGAAGACGCTCTGGAGCCCGAATGTTCTGCTTCCCATCCCCATCCGGATGGCAGGGATGCCTAGAGGCAGAGCAGCACTGCCGGCAGATAGCTCTTGGGCCAATGGGTCAACTCCCAGCGCCTGGTGAGCAGCGTAAGCAGCCTGAACCGCCATACCCCGCCGGGCAGCCTCGGGGCTGACATAGCCTCTGAGCGGATAGGCAATGACACCCGTCTCCTCCTTGCCCAAGGAGATAAGCGCGCCAACTCTATCGAACATGCGTACCAGCGATTCGGTGCTGCTGGCATCAGCGTCTGCCATGGTCCAGATACGCGAGTTGCACACGAACGCTACGTCCACTACGGTGCGTGCGCCCGATACTCTGAACGCCCGTATCACCAGAAGAAGGGCTGGAACGTCCCTGGCGCCGCACGCAACGATCACCGTGTCGCCTGTTTTGGAGCCTTTCAGGATCCCCAGCACATTGCCTGCCTTGTCAGCACGGACACGCTCAAGCCCCGCGTCAGCAAGAAGGCTCTCATAGAGCAAGGCGCTCACCTCGGTAGCCGGCGCAGCCTCGGCATGTGCGAGATACTTCAGCGCGCTCTGAACGGACTGGTCCGCCGCGAGTCGCTTGTAGGATGACTCAATCTCGGGAGTCAGGGGGTATGCGCTTTCCTGCGCCCGACCAACGGAAAAGCATGTAGCCGCCATGATCATGGCGAGTATTGCCCAGAGGGCAGTCTTCCGATACAGGATAGTGGCCAAGTTCACTCCTCCCAGCGCACAGAATGAAGGCACGTGACCATGTGTAGGGTGGTGGCCAGATAGAATACGCAGGTACCCAGCGTTTGGTGTGACCGCAAGCTGCTAGGCAAGCGCCTGCTTATCTCCGGCATCCCCTCGTCGCAGACTGGATCAGAAGCAAAATATGCGACATGAACCGGCCCCCGCTTGCCATGAGGAGGAGCCGGTTCATGTCGCGAAACGCAGGAAAGACGTGCGTGTACGCAGCGCCTACTTGATAATCGACAGTGCGACGATTACCGACGAGAAGACTATCGACACCATCGATATGAGCTTGATCAGTATGTTGAGCGAGGGGCCCGAAGTGTCCTTGAACGGGTCGCCCACGGTGTCGCCAACAACTCCGGCCTTGTGGGCATCAGACCCCTTTCCGCCGTACTGCCCCGACTCAATGTACTTCTTGGCGTTGTCCCACGAGCCGCCGGCGTTGGCCATCATGACGGCCAACAGGAACCCGGATACCACGGTGCCCACAAGCAGGCCGCCAACGCCATCCGGACCCAGCAGCACGCCGACGAGAATGGGCGCGATTATCGCTATGAGCGAGGGCAACACCATTTCCTTCTGAGCCGCGCCCGCACACATGTCGACACATCGGGCATAATCGGGCCTGGCCTTGCCGGCCATGAGCCCTGGGATCTCCCGGAACTGCCTGCGGACCTCGTTCACGATTCCCTCTGCTGCGCGCCCCACTGCCTGCATCGTTAGGGCAGAGAACACAAACGGCAGCATTCCGCCGATGAACACGCCGACAAGCACTGCCGGAGTCATCAAGCTGAACGCGAAGTCGCGCCCCGGACTGATCAGCGTTATCTGGTCGCGGTAGGCCGCGATCAGCGCCAGCGCGGTCAGAGCAGCTGAACCAATGGCGAAGCCCTTCCCGGTCGCTGCAGTCGTGTTGCCCAGGGAGTCCAGCGCATCCGTACGCTCGCGGACGTCCTTGGGCAGACCCGCCATCTCGGCCACGCCGCCGGCGTTGTCGGCAACTGGGCCGTAAGCATCGGTGGCCAGTGTAATGCCGAGAGTAGACAGCATTCCAACCGCTGAGATCGCTATGCCGTACAGGCCGGCGACAGCATTTGATGCGCCGCCCGACAAGTAGTAGCTGGCCATGACTGCCGCTCCGACCACCAGAATCGGCATGGCAGTGGATATCATGCCTGTCGACATGCCCGATATTATCACTGTGGCGGGGCCGGTGAGCGAAGAGTGCGCCACGATCTGGGTGGGCTTGTAGTCGGCCGACGTGTAGTACTCAGTCACGCGTCCGATTATTACCCCCGACGCTAGGCCAGCGATAATAGCCCAGAAGATGCCGGTGTACTCAGGGCCGAGTATGCCGCGTACCAAGAACCAGCTGGCCGCAATCACTATCACGGCACTCACATTCACGCCGCGCCGAAGAGCCGCCAAGAGCAATGACTGCTCCACGCGCTCACCCGTCTTCACCATGAAACTGCCGATCACTGATGCCAAAACGCCCACTGCGGCCAGCACCAGGGGCAGAACTACCCAGTTGACGCCCAGGCCCATCGACGCGCCCAGGGCCGATGTTGCGATGATGGAGCCAACATACGATTCGTACAGGTCAGCGCCCATGCCTGCAACGTCGCCCACGTTGTCGCCTACGTTGTCGGCAATGACGGCAGGGTTACGAGGGTCGTCCTCAGGTATGCCCGCCTCCACCTTGCCCACGAGGTCGGCGCCGACGTCGGCGGCCTTGGTGAATATGCCTCCTCCCACCCGGGCAAACAGGGCCATGGAACTAGCCCCCATGCCCGACGTGAGCAGTGTGGACGTAATCTGCGCCAGCCGAAGCGCGGAATCAGCGATGGGCTGAACCGATGTGTAGTACCAAGTGAGGCCGAAATACCAGATGGACAGGTGGACCAGGGAAAGGCCCACAACCGTCAGCCCCATCACTGAGCCGGACGAGAACGCCAGTCGCAGACCTTCATTGAGGCTCCGCGATGCTGCCTGCGCGGTGCGCGCATTCGATTTGGTGGCCGTCGACATCCCGATGTATCCGGCCAGCCCGGAGAAGAACCCGCCGCTCAGGAATGCAAAAGGCGTGAAGTAGCTGAGGTGTCCGGTGCCGGCCAGGATCAAAAGCAACACGAACATGACCGCGAAAAACAACACAACGCCACGGTATTGGCGTTTCAGGTAGGCCGAAGCCCCTTCCCGTATAGCTGCGGAGATGCTCCGCATTTGCTGAGAGCCTTCATCTTTACGGCCGATAGACACGGATAGATAGGCTGCCACTCCAAGCGCGACCAGAGCGCTGACGGGCGCCAAAAATGCCAGAGAGCCGAAATCCATTCTAGTTACACCCGAAAACGGATTTTCGAGCGTTTTCCCTCCCTCCATGGTTGCAGCAAGTCAGCATAGCCAGAATATCACAGACGAATACCCCAGTCAAAACAGGTCGCTCCGAAGACAACCTCAGAACCGATATGCGGTCTCCTGCAGAATCCTCGCCGCTGTGCACACCTGGGCGATGTCGATCCATTCGTTCTCAGTGTGGGCCTGAGCGATCGACCCCGGACCGAACACGACTGCTGGGATCTGCGCAAGTGCAGTGAGAAAGCTCGCATCTGTGCCGAAGGACGCTCCTCTGATCTGGCTATGTTGCCGACACGTAGAACAGGCCGCGGTCAAACAGGATACGACACGCTCACTCGAGGCCACCTCCATCGGAGGGTACATGGAGTAGGGTCCTTCAACCTCCACATCCACGTCCGGATACCCCACGTTGAGATCTTCTAGGGCAGATATGATCTCAACCATCACCTCTGGGGCATCCTCGCCCGGGATCATCCTGCGATCAACGTCGATAACGCATCTATCAGGCACTATGTTCACCGCCTGGCCGCCTCTGATCACTGAGACAGTCAGGAGCGGCGGACCGACCAGAGGGTGAACTCTATGCCTGTACGAGTCTCCCAGCGAATCGAGGGCCAAGATCACCCTGGCCATCATGACTATAGCATTTGCTCCCTCATGCGCCCTGGAGGAATGCGCAGTCCGCCCACTGGTTACTACGTGAAACCTCACGCATCCCCTGTTGGCTATCACTACATCCATATCGGTAGGCTCGCCCACAATAGCCGCTTCGGCCCCAAACCCCGAATCAATGAGCGCCTTCACGCCGCGATGCGTGTGTTCTTCGTCTACCACTGCAGCCAGGATTATCGTAGCCTCAGGTCGCACGGGCATCGTGGTTATCGACTCGACAGCGAGCATCATGCTGGCAAGAGACGCTTTGGCATCACACGCGCCACGTCCGTACAGACGCCCATCTGTAACGGTCGGAGCGAAAGGAGCAACCATCATGCCTTCTGCCTCAACCGTATCCATATGCGTCTCCCAAAGGAGCCGTCGGGCTGGATTCTTGCCTTCCACCCTCATGAGCACGTTCCGCCGATGGGGCGCTACCTCCTGAACCTCCACCCGGAGGCCACGGCGCGTAGCCCAGTCCTCCAAGAACACGCTCAGCGCGTCCTCGCCCGTTCCCGGGGAGGGATCGGCGTCCCTTGGGTTAACACTGGCTATGGATACTAGAGTAGACAGCAGATCAATTGCCCGCTCAGCACTGGGCTCGCTCCCGATCAACATTATCCCCTCCGACGATGCTAGTCCTTCTGGTACTTCGCGACTCCCTGTTCATACAGATCTTCGCCGTAGATATCATCGATGACGAACAACGGCAGGTCCTCCACATACAGTTTGCGGATGGCCTCAGGCCCGAGATCTTCGTAAGCAACCACTTCAGCCGATTTGATCCTCTTGGCAATAAGCGCTGCCGCTCCGCCCACCGCGGCGAAGTAGACCGCGCGATGACGCACCATTGCGTCCCTAACCTCTTTGGATCGCATCCCTTTGCCGATCATGCCCTTCATCCCGTGCTCCATCAGCGTCGGAGCATACGGATCCATGCGCATGCTGGTAGTGGGGCCGGCCGAGCCTATTGGATCCCCGGGCTTGGCAGGCGCGGGCCCGACATAGTAAATCACTTGCCCCTGAAGATCGATAGGGAGTTCCTTACCCTCTTTGATAAGCGCAATCAGCCTTTTGTGAGCTGCGTCTCTCGCTGTATAGACCACGCCTGTCAGGAGGACTTGGTCGCCTGCCTTCAGGCTCGCAACACTCTCATTGCTCAACGGGGTAGTAATGTGTTTTGCCATTTCGCTTACTCCCTCCCCTACCTACAAAGTGATGCTCTGGTGAGGCGATACATGGCAGTTCAGGTTGACAGCCACCGGCATGCTGGCGATATGGCATGGCGCGTATTCCACGTGCACAGCCAACGCAGTCGTGCTGCCTCCTAGGCCCTGCGGCCCAATGCCCAGCTTGTTGATTGCCTCGAGAAGCTCGTCCTCCAAAGCTGCATACGCAGGATTCGGGTTCTTGCTTCCCATTGGGCGCACCAGTGCCTTCTTGGCGAGCAGAGGAGCTACCTCGAAGTTGCCTCCTATGCCTACGCCCACTACTACCGGCGGGCATGGATTGGATCCTGCCTTCCGAACCTGTTCCACGACGAACCTCCGCACGCCCTCTACGCCCGCCGCCGGGATCATCATCGCAACGGCGCTCATGTTCTCCGCTCCGCCGCCCTTGGCTGCCAGCGTTATCTTGAGTGTGTCGCCTGCCACAACGGTGGTGTGGATGATCGCGGGCGTGTTGTCACGGGTGTTCTTGCGCTCAAACAACGGATCGTCGACTACGGACTTCCTCAGGTAGCCCTTCTCGTAACCGCGACGCACACCGTCGTTGATGGCGGAAGCAAGCTCGCCTCCCTCGATGTGGACATCCTGCCCGAGCTCGAGGAAGACCACCGCGAGGCCAGTATCCTGGCATGCAGGCCTCTGCTCCCTGGCGGCAAGACGGTGGTTTTCCAGTATCATGTCGAGCACTTGCCGCCCTACCTCAGACTCCTCAGTAGCTGCAAATGCTTCTATCCTCTGGAGGTTCTCTTCCGGCAGATTGCAGCATGTACTGATACACAGCTTCTCCATTGAGTCTGCAATGTCGGCGGCCTGAATGACTCTCGGCTTCGTGCACCCCATGTCGTCACCCTCCCTGTAGTTTTGGACAATTGGTCGCTCAGGACGTGGTCGACCGCAGCACGGCCCTGGCTACGGGACATGCTGCGGTCAATATGCGTCATACTACTTCCACGCAGCCCTGACCGCTTCGACCATCTTTACGGTGCGGGCGGCTATCTCCTCGGGATCGACCTTCAGCCTGGCCACGCCGGTCTCCATCGCTGCCTTGGCCACTGCGGCAGCCACTGCCGGAGCCACTCTCGCATCGAATGGGCCAGGGATGATGTAATCCGGATTCAGCTCGCTCTCGGTCACGATGTCGCTGATAGCGTAGACCGCTGCAAGCTTCATCTCTTCGTTGATCGCGCTCGCCCTGGCATCTAGCGCACCCCGGAACACGCCCGGGAAAGCCAGGACGTTGTTGATCTGGTTGGGGAAGTCGGACCTCCCGGTCGCGATAACGCTGGCACCGCCGGCCTTAGCCTCGTCCGGCATGATCTCAGGCACAGGGTTAGCCATGGCGAAAATCGCGGCATCCTTGGCCATGGTGGCCACCATCTCACGGGTGACGGCGCCCGCAACCGAAAGACCAATGAACACGTCGGCGCCCTGTATGACATCCGCCAGCTTACCCTGGAGCTTGCTCCTGTTGGTAACCTTGGCTATCTCGTCCTTGTACGGATTCATGCCAAACGGCCTGCCCTCATAGATAGCGCCCTTGGAGTCACACAGAATCGCGTCGCTAACGCCCAGCGTCATCAGAAGCTTGGTGACTGCGATACCGGCCGCCCCAGCCCCGTTCACGACAACCTTGACTTCCGATGCCTTTTTCCCAACGAGCTTGAGCGCGCTGATCATGGCAGCGCACACCACGATAGCGGTTCCATGCTGGTCGTCATGGAAAATCGGAATATCGCTGACCTTCTTCAGCTTGTCCTCAACCTCGAAACACGTAGGCGCCGAGATATCCTCGAGGTTAATGCCGCCGAACGTCGGCTCGAGGCGCTTGACGATCATGACTATCTCATCGGGATCCTTGGTGTCTAGGCAGATGGGAAACGCATCTACCGCGGCGAACCCCTTGAACAGGACTGCCTTTCCTTCCATCACGGGCATTCCGGCTCCTGCGCCGATGTCGCCCAGGCCAAGTACGGCGGTTCCGTTGGTGACCACAGCCACCATGTTCCCCTTGTTCGTATAGTCGTAGATCTTGTCGTAGTCGGCATTGATCTCCTTGCACGGCTCAGCAACGCCAGGCGTATACGCAAGGCTCAGGTCCTGTTTGTTTCGAAGAGGGACCTTGCTGACCACTTCGATTTTCCCCATGCTGTCTTTATGGAGCTTCAGGGCATCTTCCCTCAATGACATAGGTGGTCCTCCTTTGTGGTCGATCTCGTGTGATCGTGCTTTTGGCAATCACACAACGAGGCTGAAGTCGCGGACGACGATCTTGCCGCCCACCATTACGGTTTCAACCTTGCCTTTCATGGTCCTGCCTCCGTACGGGCAGTTTCGGCTCTTGGACTGATACTTGGACGGATCAGCGACCCAGGTCTTGTTGAGATCAATCACGATTACATCCGCAGCGGCGCCTACGCTCAGATGACCTCTATCCACGCCAACCAGGATCCTGCACGGATTGACAGTCAGCTTCGCGAGGGCTTCAGACAGCGTCAACACACCGGTATCCACCAGCTCCGAGATGACCAGGGAAAGAGCTGTCTCCATGCCGATCAGCCCGAACGGAGCTGCGGCAAAGTCCTGAGCCTTCTCCTCGGGTGAGTATGGCGCATGGTCAGTGATAATGACATCGATGGTACCGTCTTTGAGGCCCCTCTTGATCGCCTCTACATCCTCTGCAGCGGCCAGCGGGGGGTTGATCTTGGCATTAGTGCCCTTCTCGAGTATCGCGTCCTCTGTCAAGGTAAAGTGGTGCGGAGTCACCTCCGCAGTGACGTTCACTCCCCACGCCTTACCGAACCGCACGACATCAACAGTTGAACCGTAGCCCACATGGTCAATGTGAAGACGACCCCCGACCTCGCGGCAGAGTACGATATCCCGCACCGCCATGGTGGTTTCGGCCGACGCCGGCATACCGAAGTACCCGAGCTTAGTGGCCAGTTCTCCTGCGTTCATCGATCCGCCTTGAGTGAGAGCCTTGTCTTCTTCGTGTACGCTGAGGGCGCGACCAGTGATCTGGCTGTACTGCAGGGCTCTGCGCATTAGGTCGGCGTTAGCCACGGGCTGCCCATCGTCGGAGAACAGCGGGGCGCCTGCTTCAGCCATGGCCGCCATCGGAGCCAACTCCTGCCCCAGCTCGCCCTTGGTTATGGCGCCGGCAGGGAGGATATTGACGATAGAGTCTCTCGCGGCCACTTGGCGGATGTAGTCGAGTATCATCGGCGTATCAGCCACAGGCCGACAATTCGGAAGAGGAACTAGAGTCGTAAAGCCGCCTAGCGCTGCGCCTCGGCCGCCGGTTGCCAGATCCTCGCGTTCGGGGTTGCCCGGAATCCTGAGGTGGCAGTGGATATCGACAAGCCCCGGGGCTACTACTTTGCCGCTTGCATCTACCACTTCGGCATCCGACACTTCGATGTTCTTGCCGATCTCTGCCACCTTACCGTCGACACAGAGGAGGTCGAGCGGTTCATCGATGTTGTTGGCTGCGTCGACCAGCCTGCCATTCTTGAAAATCACTTTGGACATGCGCCATTGCCTCCTAACATATCCGGTGTTGCAGTTTCTACAGCTGTTCTGGGGTCGCTTCGCTCCCTAGCCGGCCGTTACAGTTGAAGCGTAGACGCCCTCCCCAAGATATGCCCTACGAACAGCCTCATCATTTAGGAGGTCCGTTGCAGAAGCCTCCTTGGTGATCTCACCTGTGCGAAGCACATACCCACGGTCGGCGATCTTCAGCGCCATCTTGGCGTTCTGCTCCACGAGTAGGATAGTGGTGCCTTCCTTGTTGAGCCTCTCAACGACCGCGAAGATATCGGCAACCACAAGAGGAGCCAACCCCATTGACGGTTCATCCAACATCAGAAGTTTCGGTCTGGACATCAACGCCCGTGCTATCGCCAGCATTTGCTGCTCGCCGCCGCTCAGAGTGCGCCCAAGCTGTTTCTTTCTCTCCTCAAGACGCGGGAATATCTCATACACATGCTTCAGATCCCGCTCTATCCCTTCCCGATCGGATCTTCGTAGATAGGCGCCGATTTCGAGATTTTCCAGGACGGTTAGCGCAGGGAAGACGCGCCGGCCTTCCGGGACCATAGAGATGCCCATCGCCACGATGCTCTCTTCCGGACGTCTTTCAATGTTCTTGCCGCAGAACTTGATCTGTCCTGACCGCGCGCGGACCAGACCCGTGATGCTCCTCAGAGTAGTGGTCTTTCCCGCCCCGTTCGAACCGATTATCGTGACTATCTCGCCCTCTTCCACCTTTAGCGACACGCCATGAAGCGCCTGGATCGGGCCGTAGAAAACCTGAATGTTCTCTATCTCTAGCACATCTACCCCTCCTTCCCCAGGTAAGCTTCGATGACTGCTGGGTTGGCGCGAACCTCGTCGGGCGTGCCCTCGGCGATCTTCTGGCCAAAGCTCAGAACCATGATCCTATCCGATATGCTCATCACGACGTCCATCCGGTGCTCAACCAGAAGAACCGTGATCCCGCGTTCCCTGATCTTTCTGATCATCTCGATCAGCCCGGCAAGCTCCTGCGTCGTCAACCCTGCTGCAGGCTCATCTAGGAGGATCAGTTCCGGAGAGGTGCAGAGAGCGCGCGCTATCTCGAGCCGCTTCTGCGCTCCGTACGACAGGTTCCTTGCAAGATCGTTTTCGAAGCCGCTGAGGCCCACAAAGTCGAGAATCTCCCGAACTCTCTCGCGTCCTTCATGCTCCTCTTGGCGCGTGTGCGGAGGCCGCACAACAGCATTCATGATGCCGCTCTTCATTCGGCTATGCATGCCGACCATAGCGTTATCGAGGACCGTAAGTTCCCGAAAGAGCATGATATTCTGGAACGTGCGTCCGATGCCCATCTTCGTGCGTTCGTACGCCTTCAAGTGGGTCACGTCATGCCCTTTGAAGAAGACGCTCCCTGAGGTCGGCATGTAGTATCCCGATACGAGGTTGAAGTACGTCGTCTTGCCAGCCCCGTTCGGGCCAATGATCGAGAATATCTGCCCCTGTTGAAAAGACTGCGTAACCTTCTCCACAGCGTGGAGTCCGCCGAAATATATCGATGCTTCCTCTGTTCTAAGAATCTCCATGGCTCACACTCCCGCCGCCGTTGTGCCGTCGCCGCCAGCCTTCAACTTGGGCCTTCGCCCATGTGTCAGGCGGTGTTCAAGCGATGTAATCGTGCCGCCAAGGCCGTGCGGAGCGTAGGTAACCATCAGCACAATCGTAGCGCCGTACAGAACCAGACGCAAATCGCCGACCGCTCTGAGATACTCCGGCGCAAAGGTCAACACAAACGCTCCGAGAACCGATCCGGCAATGCTCCCGACCCCGCCCACGACCATCATGCACAGTATCGTGATAGATTCCTGGCTCACAAAGGATTCAGGGCTGATGAACCGGATTTCGTGTGCGTAAAGCGCTCCGGCGACACCGGCGAAAAACGCGGCAACCACGAACGCCATTACCTTATAGTAGGTAGAGTTGATGCCCATTGCTTCCGCGGCAAGCTCGTTCTCCCGAATGGCCAACATGGCGCGTCCGACTCGCGAGTAGTATATCCGGGTCACTACGAAGATGGTGGCCACAAGCAGGGTTGCCGATAGATAGTAGTAGCTGTCGTACGTGTCCAGCATCCGCCCGAAGATGACCGGCGCCGGCACTCCAATCAGGCCTCTCGGCCCGTTTGTCAGGCTCACCCAGTTGACGATCAACTGATAGACGATTTCCCCGAACCCGAGAGTCGTAACCGCAAGGTAGAGTCCGCGCAGACGCAATGACGGGATACCCAGAACAGCGCCTGCGGCTGCTGCAACCACTCCTGCGGCGATGAAGCCCACCCATATCGGCGCGCCAAGCTTCGTCGTGAGAAGTGCCGAAGCGTACGCCCCGATGCCATAGAAAGCCGCATGTCCAACTGAGAACTGACCCGTGAAGCCAGTCAGCACGTTCAGGCTGAGGCTGAGTATTGCATAGATCATCGCCATGTTTGACAGGTGCATGACGTACGGGTCTTTGGTGAACAACGGCAACGAGTATAGTGCTGCCAGCAACACTATTGTCCTGATTCTAGGATACATAGATCGCATCTACCCAATTGCGCCTCCTTTACTGCCGTCGTCCCATAATTCCCTGAGGACGGAATATCAGGACGAGTATCATTATCAAGAAGGCGATGGCAGTCTGGTAGCCCGACGAAATGAACCCGCCGGCAAGGTTCTCAGCTAATCCCAGAATCAGGCCCCCTACCATTGCCCCACTCATACTATCAAGGCCACCGAGGACTGCAGATGCATAGCCCTTTATTCCCATGAGAGCCCCCATATCCGCCATGACGAAGTAGAGAGGGGCTATGAGCATACCAGCGATTCCGCCTATGACGGTTGCCAACACGAACGTAAATGTCATGCTGTTCTTTACCTTGATCCCCATCAGCGCCGCTGTCTCTCTATCCTGAGCGGTTGCGCGCATGGCCTTGCCCATCCAGCTTTTCGCCAAGAACAGCCTAAGGAGATATGCTAGACCAAATCCAATGGCCGTGATCCAGAGGTTCTGAGGCACAATAATGAGCTTGCCCACATGAATCGGGTTATCTCCGAATACGGATGGAAACGGGAACGGGTCGGCTCCGAACATCACACGGTACAAGTTCCTAGTGAACATGCCCACGCCTATCGTCGCGATAAGGCGGTTGATATCTCGCCCGCCCAGGATCGGTCGGTAAGCGATCCTCTCGACCACAAATCCCGTCAGCGCGCTCGCCCCTACTGCAAGTATGAACGCGAGTACTATGTTTAGCCCTTTAAACTGCGAAAAGATCAGCAGATAGAACGCCCCGACCATAGCTCCGTCGCCGCGGGCAAAGTCCATTACGCCCCATGCCTGCCACATGAGCACGTAGCCTAGGGCAAGGAGTCCATAGACGCTACCAATTGCCAATCCCTGAATCACCTGCTGTAACAGCATCCCTGTTCCTCCTCAAGCGGCGGGCTTATATCTATGGGCGGAGCGGCGGAGCCCGCCGCTCCGCCCCGCCAGACATCGGTTAGCGCTTGGGCCAGATTACTTCGTATGCGCCCTTGTTATCGATACCGATGATCAGGATCTCGCGGTTGGCATCGCCGTACTCGTCGATATCGATGACGCCGGTGACTCCTCGGTGCCCCTTCGTGTCTGCCATAGCGTCGCGGACCTTCGCCTTGTTGACATCCGCGCCGGCCTTCCTCATGGAAAGGCCCAGGATCATCATGGCGTCATAGGACATGGCCGCGTTCGAGTCCGGAAGAACACCATACTCCTTCTGGTACGCCCCGATGAACGCCGCCGCCTCCGGAGAAGCGCCCTTCGGATCGGGGAAGAACGTCTGGGTATTCAGAAGCCCATATGCCGCGTCGCCCGCCAGCTCGATGAGCTTCGGGTTGGTGAGTCCGCCGCCGCCCATCAGCGGCACCTGCAGAGCTAGCTGCTTGGCCTGGCGTGCGATCAAGGCGCCCTGCTGGTACATGGTCCACATTACGAGACCGTCAGCGCCGGCATTCTTGATCTTCAGGATCTGTGCGCTCATATCCTTGGCATCCGGGTTGAACGGCTCGGAAGCTATCAGCTTCATTCCGTACTTCTCCTGGAGGTAGGGAACGATAACGTCTTTGCCCCCGGTTCCATAGTCGTCAGACTGGTACATCAGGGCCAGCTTCTTCAGCTTCAGGACGTTCACAGCGTAGTCAATGATGGCTGTGCACTGCTGAGCGTCGGAAGCCTGTAGCCTGAATACCCACTTGTTGCCTACCCTTGTGACCTTCGGGTTGCTTGCGATCGGAGTCACGTGCGGAACCTGGGCCCGCTGGGTGACTTCCTGGCATGCAAGCTGGCAGGAGCTATTGACAGTGCCGACTACCGCATCCACTTTGTGCTGGAAGACCAGTCGGTTGACTGCGCTAACCGACTTGGCGGGGTTCTGCTCGTCGTCTTCCGAAACGTAGGTCAGTTGACGCCCGTGAATTCCGCCCGTCTCGTTGAGATGCTTGATTGCCAGTGCGGCACCCTTGACCAGTGTGTCGCCGACCATTGCTGCGCCGCCCGATAGAGGTCCGACTATTCCGATCTTCACAGGGGCTGCGCCCATTGCCGTGCCTACACTAATCATGGCCAAGAGAAGGCCTGCCACTACGGCTACTCGCGCGTACGCTTTCACTTCTTCATCCTCCATTCATGTGAGCTCTGGCCTGATGACTCATGTCCTACTCGTTTCTTGCTACAGCAACGCTTCTTGCTTAACCGAGACTACAGCACACTATTGCGCTAGCCGTCGACCACCCCCTCTGTGGTTAGTGGCGCCCCTTTTCGGGGTCACACATTCGTGCACTGCAGCTGTTCTGAGGCCCTGGCCGCGCATTCAACTATCGATTCCGCTACCTCTTGCATGAATGTGCCTCTGAACTGGTCGATCAATCCGATGCATGTTATGCTGGCGATCGCAGTGCCGTCGTGTCGAAGCACCGGAGCCGATATAGCACGCACCAGCGGTTCCATTTCGCGGTCACACACTGCGTAGCCCGATCTCCTCGTGCGCTCAAGCTCCTCCATCAGCAGGTTCGGATCGGTCATCGTCAGCGGTGTGTAGCGCATGTAGTCGCATTTCTGCAAAATGGACTTGACGGTCTTATTGGGCTGATATGCCAGCACAGCCTTGCCTGCAGCGCTGCAGTGAAACGGCATCACCGCTCCAACCTTGACGAAGTACCTCACCGCTCTTCCCACTTGCTCGATTCTGTGGACACACACCACCCGGTCCTTCTCGAAAACCGACAGGAATATGGTCTCATCAAGTTGCTTGAACAGACTCTCCATATGCGGGCGGCTGATATCGGCGATATCGATCTGGTTCAGAGCTCTGCTCCCGAGCAGCAGTATCTCTGACCCGAGGCGGAATCGCTTTGTGTCATCGTCCTGATACACGAAACGTTCCCGTTCGAGGGATCTCAAGATGCGATGTAGTGTGCTCTTGGGCAACAGCACCGCATCTGATAGCTCGGTAAGGGTAATACCATGTTCAGCCCGGCAAATCTCCCTGAGTATCACTGAGATTCTGTCAACAGCCTGCATCTAGCAATTCCCCCGCTCAGGCTGACAGGTCAGTTCCTTGAGTGTCCAGGCCAAAACCGACCTGGGAAGTACCACTGGCCGACCGGCAGACTCCATTGCGCGCTTCTTGTGATCCAGAGAGAATCCCAGGCAGTCCAGTACTATGATCTGGGCGCCGCGTTCCGCCAAGTCCGACGCGACCTTGGGAATGAGTTGGCTATCGACGTACGGGGATGCGACGCCCACTACGCACTCCCTCCTGGGAGTGGTCCACTCCTTCTGCTTCAGCCCCACCTGGCTTTCGCCCGGCACTATCACTCCAAGACGGCCCGCGGGAAACGCTGCGTCTATCAGATGATGTATTAGCGCATATGGACGCACCAAGCCCGGCACGTCTGCCAGATCCGGGTACTCTCCTGTGCACAGCAGGGCCTTTATCCATACACCCCGCCCATCCAGTGTTTCGACGCACTTGCGCAGCAACGGAAGCAGCTTCTCCTCGGTGATCTCTACTTGACGCCCATCCCGAAGGCGAGTCACGTACTGAACTGCAGTTGACTTCGTGGCGCCCCTTGACAGTTCGGCCAAGTCAGCGCCCGGGTCCAGTTCATCAAGAGCTCCGATCTCGACCAGATCTACGGAATCGCCGATCGTGCACTTGACATCGCTCGTGATATCCGTGCGAGGTGATTGCCCTATGGTTATCATGCCAACCTGTGAGTTCATATCGTAACTTCGCCTCCGGGACATGTCCGTTTTACGCAACACCAAGGTTTCCAGTTCGCCAGGGAGGAACGCAGGTCAGGACTTAGCGACCGCACACTCGCCGTTGGCGGCGGCTACTCTGTGACGATTCAGCTCCAGGTCCGGCTTGCCCGGCCTCGTTATTCTAGACGGCGCGAATACATGGCTGAGTTCCTTCTCGGTCATGAGGCCTTTCTCAATAACCAGGGCACGAACGCTTTTGCCTGTCGCGCGAGCCTCTTTGGCGATGTCGCATGAAGGCTGGTAGCCTATGTAAGGCACCAAGGCGGTCACAATGCCCACGTTCTCCTCGACCATTTTCAGGCAGCGCTCTTTATTGGCTTTGATCCCAACGATGCACTTATCCTTGAAGGTCCGTGCAACGTTCCCGAGTATCTGGATGGACTCGAGCAGGTTGTATAGCATCACTGGCTGGAACACGTTCAGCTCAAGCTGACCGGCCTGGGCTGCCATAGTGACTGCTAGATCGTTGCCCAGGATGTTGAACCCGACCTGGTTGGTGACCTCGGCTATGACCGGGTTAACCTTGGCCGGCATGATTGATGATCCTGGCTGAACCTCGGGCAGACGGATCTCGTAGAGCCCAGCCATGGGGCCTGAAGCAAGGAGCCTGAGGTCGTTGGCTATCTTGATCAGGTTGATTGCGCACACCTTAAGACACGCGGAGACGAATGCCACAGTATCGAGGTTCTGAGTAGCGTCAACAAGATCCTCAGGAGACTTGAAGTCGTATCCGCTGAGCTTGGAGAGCTGGTCCACTGCAATGCGGATGTACTCTGCATCAGCATTGAGGCCCGTACCTACGGCAGTGCCTCCCAGGTTGACCCACTCGAGATCTTTGGCTGCATACTGGATTCTGTTCGCATCGCGGTCTATGGCCTTAGCCCACGCGTGGAACTCCTGCCCGAGAGTTATCGGAACGGCATCTTGCAGATGTGTGCGCCCCATCTTCAGGACATCTTTGAACTCCTCGCCCTTGCTGCGAAGGGCTGCGGCCAGCTCGCGGAGGGCCTCGATGGTCGGCTTGAGCTCTGCCAAAAGAGCGATTCTCGCAGCAGTGGGAAGCGCATCGTTAGTAGACTGGCCGAGGTTCACGTGGTTGAGCGGGCTGACCAGGCTGTCTTTGCCCTTCCCGCCGCCCAAGATCTCACTTGCCCGATTGGCCAGAACCTCGTTGGCGTTCATGTTCATGGAAGTACCAGCGCCGCCCTGTATGGCGTCGACTATGAACTCGTCCATGTGCTTGCCCGCGATGATCTCGTCAGCCGCGGCCGCTATGGCGGACCCGACCTCGGGCGTCAGGTAGCCGAGTTCTGCATTGGCGAGCGCCGCCGCCTTCTTCATAATGGCCAGTCCGATAATGAGCCCACGATGCATTTTCTGCCCAGTGATGTGGAAGTTCTCACTTCCGCGGAGTGACTGAATGCCGTACAATGCCTGTTCCGGCACTTCCCTTTCTCCGAGAAAATCCCTCTCCACTCTGAACTTGCCTTTTTTCGCACAATCCATTTTGATCGCACAGCTCCTTAAGTCTTGATAATACTCTGGTCGCCTGTCATCTGCGGTGTTCACCGAGTGATTCTGGTGCCTGTGGTACCCTCAATAGCGCGCCCGAGGGCTTCAGGCGAAGTGATAATGACCTCGTCGCCACCCTTCTCCAGAAATTGTATGGCCGCCCTGATCTTCGGGCCCATACTTCCTTCCGGGAACTGCCCATCTTCGAGGTGCTTACGTGCCTCTTCCACGGTCAGTCTGTCGACGTCCATCTGGTTGGGTTTGTTGTAGTTCAGCGCTACCTTTTCCACAGCGGTCGTGATTACGAAGGCATTGGCTCCAACGCCCGCCGCGAGAAGAGCTGAGGCATAGTCTTTATCGATAACGCCCTCAACTCCACTGAGCATTCCGTCGCCGTCGCGCACGACAGGGATGCCCCCGCCTCCTCCCGCTACGACCACGAATCCAGCATTCACGAGCGCCTTGATAGGATCGATCTCAGCGATCTCGTATGGCAGCGGCGAAGGGACTACGCGTCTCCATCCACGTCCTGCATCCTCCTTGACCGCCCATCCTCTTTCCTGCTGGTAGCGCCGGGCGTCCTCCTCCGAGTAGAAAGGCCCAACCGGCTTGGAGGGTTTCAGGAACGCCGGATCGTCGGGCTTGACGACGACCTGCGTGACTACAGTTACCGCCTTCTTGGTCATGCCCCTTCTTACGAATTCGTTGTGCAGCGCCTGCTGCATCCAATATCCAATGGCCCCCTGCGTATCCGCGCCTGCCGTATCCAGTGGGATGGGATGAACCGTTTTGCTCGCGATCTCCGACCTGAGCAACAGAAAGCCAACCTGTGGACCGTTTCCGTGCGTGACTATTACATCCCAGCCACTTTCGATAATGCTGGCTATGTGGGTACATGTTTCTGCTACGGTTTCGATCTGATCGGGAATCGTTGAGTGCTTGGAATCCCGAATCAGAGCATTACCTCCTACTGCCACCAGCGCGAGCTTCCTCACGAAGACTACACCTCCGTACCCCTTTTAGCTGCTCCGACAATGTCATGGACAGACCTGAATCCATGCTCCGAAAGGTAGTCTGTGATCCCCTGGATGATCTCGATCATGGACATGGGATTGCGGAAGGTGGCAGTTCCCACTGCGACCGCGGTGGCGCCCGCCAACATGAACTCCACAGCATCATCGGCCGTGGATATGCCTCCGACGCCTATGATCGGGATATGGACGGCATCATGCGCCTCCCATACCATTCTCACAGCTACAGGCTTGATTGCCGGCCCAGAAAGTCCTCCCCTGACGTTGCCAAGTATCGGTCTTCTTGATTTCGTGTCTATGGCCATGCCTTGTAAGGTATTGATCAGCGCCAAGATATCGGCGCCCGCGTCTTGGGCAATCACGGCCATGCGGGCGATATCGCTGACGTTGGGCGATAGCTTGGCAATAATCGGGAGGGTCGTGTTGTTTCGCACAGTTGCTACTACGTCTCTCAGGAGGCTCTCGTCAGTCGCAAAGAGCTTCCCTTCGCTACTAAGATTAGGACAGGACAGGTTCAGTTCCAGAGCGGTTATTTCGGACTGGTATGGGTTCAGTGCATTGGCCAGAGCGCCGAAGTCCTCAACCGACTCTCCCGAAATGCTAACTACATGTGCTGTCTTGATGGACTGCATTGTCTTGAGCGTCCCCCGGATGAACTCCTCCACACCTTCGCTTGGGATGCCCACGGCATTGAGTAAGCCTGCTCGTACCTCATATATACGCGGAGGGGGATTGCCGAGTCGCGGTCGCATCGTAACTGTCTTCGCCACAACAGCGCCCAAGAGCGAAGGATCGAAACACTGCACGCCGGAGGGGTTCCATTCCCAGGTGCCCGATGCCGGCATCACAGGGTTCTTGAGAGTGATGGGCCCAAGCTTGACAGAAATATCTGGAGTAGGCACTACACTCTCACCTGCCTAACGTCGAAAACCGGGCCGTCGCTGCACACGCATGAGTAGCGCGCTTCTTTGTTGGGCTCGTACGTTTTGCAGACGCATCCCTTGCACCAGCCGACGCCACAGGCCATGGCAGATTCGAGCGACACGTATCCGGGAATCCCGGACTCCACGGCCAACTGCGCCACAGCGCGAGTCAGCCTATTCGACCCACAAACGTACACCGCATCAATGCCGTGAAGAGCAGCGGCCTCGACAAGCTGGTCAGTCACAAGTCGACCAGAGGCCTCGGGTTGATCGTCCGTAAGCACGTAAGCAGATGCAGACAGACTCTGAAGTTCATCTGCGCACACCAAGCTATCCCTTGACCGCGCTGACAGGAAGGTGAATACCTCTACTCCCTTTTGGATCGCGTCTTCAGCAAGAGCTAGCATCGGAGCGACGCCAATACCACGTGCCACCAGAGCTATCCGGCGCGCCCGCGCAGGGATGTCAAATCCGTTCCCCAGAGGGCCCAGTATCTCGACTGAGTCGCCAGGTTTCAGCGAAGCGAGATATTCCGTGCCACGGCCCCGAATCTTGATGAGAAGTTCGAAGCCATCGCCGCTGTCAAGGAATCTGTGGATAGAAAACGGCCTGGGAAGCAACGGATCATAGGTATTCCAGGATCGAACCATCACGAACTGGCCGGGTCTTCCCTCAAAGCCGCCGGGCATGTGCAGATTGATGCGAACATGTTCCGATGTGAGCCTATCTACTTGGACGACGGTAGAAGTCGCATACATTGTCGATGTACTCTCCCCTGCATTGCCTGGCAGCGAACGCTGCGCGGCTAGGCTCAGATCTAGCGAGTCACCCAACCTCCGACGCACAGCTGAAGCAGCGCCATACGGACTGCAAGACCACAGGATACCTGTTCGAGGATGAACGAGCGGTCGCCGTCCATTACGGCACCCTGCAGTTCAACGCCTCTGTTGACAGGACCTGGATGCATGACTAGAACGCTTGGTTTGGCCTTAGCCATTCGCTTCTCGTTGAGCCCATAGAGCTTGGCGTACTCGCCAATCGTCGGGAAGAATGCCCTCTCCATACGCTCCTTCTGAATACGGAGCATGTATAGCACGTCCACCTCGGGGATTATCTTGTCGAAATCGTAGCAAATGTCGACTCCGAGTCGCTCGAATTCCTCTGGCAGTAGGGTGGGCGGACCAACCAGCGTAACCTTGGCTCCCAGCTTGGTAAGTCCGTACACGTCGGACCGGGCGACCCGTGAGTGAAGAATGTCCCCGGTGATGGCAACATGTGCCCGGGGAAAATCAATGCCCATCTCAGCCATCGTCAGGAGGTCAAGTAATGCCTGAGTCGGGTGTGCGTGCGTGCCGTCGCCTGCGTTGATGACTGCCGCTTGGGTATTCGCTGCCACGACTTGCGGCGTGCCTATGGTGGAATGCCTGACCACTACGGCGTCGAGACTCATGGCGTCCAGAGTCTGAATGGTATCATCGACGCTTTCGCTCTTGTTGAGACTGCTGGCGGAGGATGCGAAGTTCACTACGTGCATGCCGAGCCTCTTGCCTGCCAACTCGAAGGATACCCGTGTCCTGGTGCTGGATTCGAAGAACATGTTCATCAGCGTGTAGCCCTTGAGGTAGTCGAACGTCTTAGCCGGTGTGCTCTTCATCGATTCACGATAGCCTTTGGCCACCTCAAGGACGGTCTCGATCTCATCCTTGGAGAAATCCTCGAGGTCGAAAACGTGCTTCCTGTTCCATTCCATCGAATGCTTCCCCCCAAAATCGCTGCGTACTTCGGTAGTTTCATTGTACGGAACTGCATTCCGATTGCTGGCACAGTATTTATTCGGCAAGCCAATCAGAATTCCTTCTTGCCATTTGGGCGAATTCGTGCTCTCGTTTCTTCAGCAGGGAAATCCCGCGTTTGAACAGGTCTTTAGGTGCGGACATGTGCGAAAGTCGCCCTTAAGAGCCCAATTTCGCGGAAGTTACCGAAAAGACAAGGGACCCCCGTGCGGTGGCTTCACAGTCACCTGGCGGGGGTCCTCGCCGATATGCCATTGTGGAGTCATGAGAGAGCCGAGTTCGCTGGGCGCCGCCTAGGCCGAGAAGGCAGCCCCGGGAACGAATCTACCTATACCGGGTTGGGCTATGATCTCACGCCCGTCCATTACCTGTTGCCCCCTTACGAAAGTGGCCACCGGCATGCCATGGACAGTCACGCCTTCGAACTGAGTGACTTGCTGTTTTGTGTGGAGTTGCTTCCCTACTATGGTCCACTCGCGTTCCCTGTCAACAACAACAATGTCAGCGTCGCTTCCCACCATGATCGTGCCTTTTTGGGGGTACACACCGAATATCCTGGCGGGCAGTTCGGTAAGGGAATTGATCACCCGTTCCAAAGTAGTCCGACCAGCGTAAGCCTCGTTGAGCATGAGCGAAAGCATCACTTCTATGGCCGATCCATCTGGCGGAGTTTTCCACATGTCTGTCCAGCCCACGTCGAGTTCGCTTCGACTGTATGGAGCGTGATCGCTATTCATGATGTCGATGACGCCGTCGTTGTAGTAGCCGTAAAGCGCCTCCATGTTGCTTCTCGATCTCAGCGGCGGGAATATCAGGCCGTAGGGCCCCAAACGAGGTACATCATCTTTGCTCAGTAGCAGGTACAGGGGAGTGAGCTCAGCCGTAACCTTCACTCCCTTGAGCTTTGCTTCGCGTATGATCTCAGCAGACTCGTATGAACCCACATGGCATATGTGCACCCGGGCGCCTGTGTACTGGCCAAGCAGTATGACCTTGTTGACCGCCTCTATCTCGGAGATGGACGGCCGCGACTCCTCGAAGGCATCCCAATCCTGCCTGCCCTCTGCTTTGAGCTTGGCAGTGAGATGATCTATCATGGACCCATTCTCAGAATGAACCGCAAGGGCAAGGCCGGTCTTCTTCACCTGCGACAGCACATCCAGGAAGGAGCCGTCGTTCTTGACGAACATGCCCCACATCTCCTGGACGCGATCAGGAGCAAGCATTGTGAGAAATAGCTTGAAGCCAATTGCTCCTGCCTCGGCGAGAGCGGGCAGCTGGTCTATGTTGTCCGTTCCAGCCCCGGCGAAGAGCGCGAAGTCCACGATGGCCTTGCTCTCGGCAAGAGCCCTCTTCTCCCTGAAGGCTGAAACGGTACTTGTCGGTGGAATTGTATTGGGCATGTCGAATATGGTAGTTACGCCTCCGGCGGCGGCAGCTCGCGTTATGGTAAGAAAATCTTCACGGTCGGTCATTCCAGGTTCCCTGCTGTGGACGTGGGAGTCGACTACACCGGGAAGCACCATCTTTCCTGAGGCGTCATATACACGCTCAGCCCGGGGCATGGAAGATGGGGCGCCGATAGCGGCTATCCTTCCGTCTTCTACTGCAATCGACACTTCGTACAACGCGTCGCGAATCCACACTTTTCCGCCTTCAATCAGTAGGTCCGCTTTCATCTGCAACATCCTCTCATGATAGTGCTGCTTCGGAATACGGGAGCAGAGGAAATTACGTCCGGCCTTCGTCAGCGCTCCTCTGCTCCCGCCTCATGCATCAGCTGCTGGCGAGCTTCTTGTTGCGCTGCGCATCCTTGATCCACAAGATGAGCAGCCCAGGCCCCGACAGGGCAGTCGCAATGCACACAAGGTACACCATCCACGATGCCCGAGTTGCATATGCGATGAGCCCATACGCGGTGAAAATGATTGGGATTATCCACATCCACTTGGACCGGTCGACAACGATCGTGTCACTCGCGGCAGCACCCGCCAGACGCCAGTCTGTCTGAATACCGTAGACTGCGTTTATCACAACGAATATGCCTGTGCTGAGGGCGATCGAGATCAGGAAGCTCGGGTTCTTCGCCATTCCGAATCCATATCGAAAGATGAAGAAGGTAAGCCCAGCAAGCATGGACGCAAACCCTGAAGATCTGCTCATCTTCCAGCCCTTAACCATCCAGACTATTCCCAGAACTACAGGCGCAAACACGACCGGCCCATACGAATAGACAACGGTAATCCATGCGTCCCACACGCCCGGGAACAGCGTTGCCGTAATGGCGCCCACAGCGACCACTATCGGAATGAACACGCGGGTAAGAAAGATCAGCTTCTTGTCATCCGCTTTGGGGTTGATGTACTTGGCGTAGATATCCTTGGAGATGAACGCAGCTGCTAGCAGAATGTATGTATCTGCCGTGGACATGCATGCACAGAGAACCGCCCCGATGAACAAGGCGCCCACTAAGTGCGGGAGATAAGCCGTGAACATCGTGAACATAGCTGTCTCGACGTTGGTAATGCCCGGGTAGAATAGGACCCTTGCACTCATGCCGTTAGTCACACTGATGAACATGAGCATCAGCCAGAAGAGAACGGTAATGAAGAAACCGTTCCTGGCCGTCTTCTTGTCTTTGGCTGCAATGAACCTCTGGTACAGCATGGGGTCCCCGTATGCGTACATGCTCATTGCAAAGCACATGACGAGCCAGTAGTTCCAGCTCTTGCCCCCGAGCAGTGTGAGGTGAGTCGCCGGCAGGCTGGCTACCAACCCGGGGAAACCTCCGACCGCCCTGAACGCCAGAAAGCCCACGGCACCCATGCCCACCAGCATCAGGATTAGCTGGACGACGTCAGTTATCACGACGCCCCACAGCCCCGACAACAACACGTACACCGAGATGATGATCGCGCCCAATAGCAGGCCAACATTCATGGGCATCCCTAGCAGGAAGTTGAACAGGAACGCAACTGAGAGTATCTGCGCTATGAAGCGGCCCACGGTGAAGCCAAGCGCAAGCACGGCAGCGAGAGCCGAGCACTTCCTGTCGTAGAGATGCTCCATCATGTCAGGCAGGGTCTGCACAGACGGCGGCATGTACTGTCGGAGCGCTCCACCTACCCACGCCAGCGGGAGTCGACCAACAAGCCATACCCACCCGTAGATGTACCATGCAACAAACCCGTAAGTCCATCCTACCTCCGGATCACCAAGGAAGACCACGCCTGAGAACATCGAAGCAACCATGGTGCCCACGTAGAGCGGCAACGAGAGCTCCCGGTTTGCCAGGTAGAAGCTTTCCCAGCTCTCGTCGGCCTTTTGTTTCCAGAGAAATCCTATTCCGATGAACACCCCGAAGTACACTAGAACCGTCGCTAGCTCCAAAGGATACTTCATTGTCTGTCCCTCCTTGATTTATCTGCTGCTGCATCTGCAGCTGATAGCACAGCACGGACGACTACTTGATGATGTTCACTGAACGCGGGTTTACTAATCCCCAGAGGTCCGCCTTTTCCACCAGTTCACGGGCGACGGAATTGGCCTGCTCGATTACTCGGGGCTCATCCATAGTCAGCATCGCTCGGTCCTTTACTACGAATCTCCCGTCCACCATGACGGTCTCCACAGCTGAGCCGGTCGCACAGTATAGCAGATTGGTGAATGTAGATAGGCTGGGAACCATCTCGGGCCTGCTTAGGTCCACAACGATCAGATCGGCTTTCTTCCCGGGCTCGATGGATCCAATTTCCTCCTCCATTCCAACAGCGCGGGCCGCGTCGATTGTGCCCATCCGCAGAGCCGTAGCAGAGTCTATCGCCGCGGAATCGAGCTCGAAAGCCCGGTGGAGAATGGCCGCTGCTTTCATCGTCTGGAACATGTCGAGGCAGTTATTGCTTGATGGACCATCTGGCGCAGCTGCGACAGTGATGCCGGCCCTGAGCATCTTCGGAACCGGCGCAACCCCGTCGGCCAAATACTGGTTGCTCACCGGATTGTGAGCCACTTTGGTATCGGAGGCCGCCAGCAAGGCTATGTCGCGGTTGTCGACCCACACGCAGTGCGCAAGGAGCGTATCCGGCCCAAGAATTCCCAGCGAATCAAGCAGTTGAACCGACGTAAGGCCGTACCGGGCTCTGCTGTCTGCGACACGTGACGAAGTCTCGGCGATGTGCATGTCGAAACCCACGCCGTAGCCTCGGGCCACCTCTGCCAGGGTCTTCACCATGTCCAAAGTAACGCTGGATTCATTTAGAGGCTCGACGCGCACCTTGAGGCGTCCTTCGCAGGTATTGTGGTATGTCTCAATCACCCTGATCGACTCGCGCTCCGCGACGGCAGGAGTCTCCCAGAAGTCCTCGGGAGCAGGGGCGCAGTTGACGGTAGACCGCCCTATCACGCCTCTCACGCCAGTCTCGCTCACGGCCTGCGCAATCGCGTCGTAGCACTCCTTATCTCGCGTGATGTAGTGGCTATCCACAAAAGTGGTGGTACCCGTCTTCAACATCTCTAGAATCGATACCATCGAAGCGCTGTAAGTCTCGTCTCTGCCGAGGTTCCTGCATAAAGGGAATATGCACTTACCTACCCAGTCCGCCAGAGGAAGACCATCTCCGATTCCCCTGAAGAGAGACTGGAACAAGTGGGTGTGCGCACTCACGAGCCCGGGCAGCACGGCCCCGCCTTTGGCCGATATGAACTCGGCGTCTGGGTATTTCCTCTCTAGATCACGAGCCGGCCCAACATCTGCAATTCTGCCGCCCTCTACAGCAACAGCACCCCCCTCAAATACGTCCATGGAGTCGTTCATTGTGACCACGTACCCATCACGGATGACTAGCAATCAGACGACCTCCTCTCGCTCATTGGAAAATCAAAAAGCCAGCCCCGCTCGGACATGCGTCTGAGCAAAGCTGGCTACCGTCCGCTGATATCGGCCGGGTGGCGCCCGGGCCGCGTGAACGGGCAACCTTGGCTCCCGATCAAGGAGAAGGCGGCGAATCAGGAGTGCATCCTATTCCCTATCGCAGCGCTCTGATTCCTTGACCAGACTCACATACTTCTCATATACCTGCTGTATGGCTCGGATAACAGCCTTCTTCGACTGCACCATAACGTGTTCCTCAATATCCCGGACCAGCGCGTCTATGCCGCGACTAAGGTCATAGCCGACCATTCGCTCCACAAGGAACTCGTTATACAGCGAGAATACTGTTTTGAACTCCGCCCGGACGAGCCTGTTCGACCGTATGTCCACAACCGCCATGAGGCCAATCTCGGGTATGCTCTCGTAAAGCACGCTCTCCTTGGGCACAGGACCCTTCCCTGAGATTAGGTACAAGTCCTGCAAGTCCGGCTGCACAAGAGCTCACCCCCAGTCCGTCCGGTATAGACCCCTTGGAACAAGTCATTTCGACAGAAACCGTAATTATCCTTCTTCAGGTCGGGATTCTCGTTTCACGGAGCCGGTACGCGACGGGGCTCTGATCCGCAAGGCGAGCGGAATTATCGTAGCCCCCCTGACCTGCGTCAGGGGGGCTACAAATAAAAAATCCGGCGGCGACCTACTCTCCCGGGCGGTCTCCCGCCAAGTACC
>DAOPWT010000011.1:0-30481 GCA_035351775.1 Bacillota bacterium
GGTTCTTGACACTGCAGGTTTGCGTCGCTTATAATTGACGCGGCATGCTTGCGGTGGAGTATACAGGGAGGAACGCTTGGATGAAACGGACATACCAGCCCAAGGTACGTCGCAGGGCAAAGGTTCATGGTTTTCTGGCTCGCATGAGCACCCCCGGCGGTCGGAGAGTAATAAGGCGGAGGCGCGCCAGGGGCCGCAAGCGGGTTTCGGTCTGAGCCAACCTATTGCGCCTTGAAGTTCTGCCGTCGTGCGACGGCTTTTCCTTTCGTATCGGCGTTTGTAACAGGAGGGCCCGATATGCGCGCACACAGCCTGCGTAGGACTTCGGAGTTCCGCAGGGCCTTCCGCGAAGGCAAGGCTGCCGCGGGGAAGTATGTTGTGGTCCACGCTGTGCCGAACGGCCTGGAGATCGTGCGCGTTGGGTTTCCTGTAGGGAAGAAAATGGGGGGCGCGGTAAGGCGCAACAGGATCAAACGACTGTTGCGCGAGGCAGTGCGCCTTTCCAGTGTTACGCCGAATCGGGGCTATGACCTCGTGATCGTACCGAGGCGGCGCATGACTGTGCCTGATCTCCGCTGCGAGGAAGTCCTGACTGATCTGAACAGAGCGCTTGAGCAATTGGACGTGTGCTTGATTCGGGAGATGACGGAGGCGCCTGGCGCGCTGCCGCGTGAGGAGGCCGGAGATGCTCCAGAAGCTTGAGCTCATGGCAATTCGACTGTACCGAGCGTACATCTCCCCTTTGAAGAGAGGTCCGTGTTGTCGTTTTGTGCCCACATGCTCACAGTACGCAGAAGAGGCAGTGCGCAGGCATGGAGCGCTTCGCGGCTCATACCTCGCCTTGAGGCGGCTTCTCAGATGCCATCCATTCAGTCGGGGAGGGTACGATCCCGTTCCAGAACCTAATACTACATTACGAGCCACAGTCCTCTGATTGAAAGGGGGAGGCTGCATTGAGCATCACCTCGGTGATGGAGAGCATTCTGCGGTACTTCACGAACCTCACGGGCAACCTTGGATGGGCAATCATAGCAGTAACAGTACTGATCAAGGCAATTCTCCATCCGCTGCAGGCGCACCAGGTCAGGGTGATGGAACAGATGAAGGCCCTCACCCCGAAAATCAAGGAACTAGAGCAGAAATACAAGGGGCAACCGCAGGAGTATCAACAGCGCCTTGCTGAGCTGTACCGTGACAATAAGGTCAATCCCATGGCCGGGTGCCTTCCAGCGCTGATCCCGCTGCCCGTGCTCATCGTGTTCTTCCGGGTGCTGCAAAACAAAGCTTTTGTTGATAGTTTCGGCGCGGCCAAGAGCAGCTTCCTCTGGCTAGCGAGTCTCAGCGCTCCCGACCCATGGATTTTGCCCATCCTATCTGCCGTCACGATGTGGTTTTCCATGGCCCAGACTACTACAGACCAATCGCAGAAGACGATGACCATCGTAATGCCGCTCTTCTTCGGTTGGTTCACGAGAACCATGCCCTCAGGAGCAGCTGTTTACTGGGTAGCCACGAACGTTGTCAGCATACTCCAACACTACTTGATCCAGAGGCAACTGGCTGCGTCTAAGAAGGGAGTCAGCTAGATGGAACCAATAGAGGTCACTGGCAAGACGGTCGAGGACGCGGTTTTGGCCGGATTGTCGTCCCTCGGATTGAGGAAGGATCAGGTCGAGGTAGAGGTCATAGATGAGGGTTCGCGCGGATTCCTGGGTCTCGTGGGGTTCAGGCATGCGCGGATTCGCATGCGCGCCGTGAATGCAGGTTCAGCGCCGAGTGACAATGCGCCGCAGGGTCGCGCATGCCCCAGACCAGGTCCCCAGGTAGTCTCGAACGTATCCGCGCCGAAAGCGAACGGCCCGCGCGCCGATCGGGCCGGGCAAGGCGGCATTTCTTCGCGCGAAGTTGACGCTGTCCACAGCGACATCGATAGAGACGCCGTGGATGAGGGAGCCTTAAGCCACGGCGCGAAGTTCCTCGAGGGGTTGGTGTCGGTCATGGGCCTGGACGCCGAAGTGTACGAAAGCCAGGCAGAGGACGTCACAATGCTTGAGGTTGAGGGCAAGTCGCTTGGAATGCTGATCGGGCGCCATGGGGAGACGTTGGACTCAATACAGTATCTGGTCAATCTGGCTGCCAACAGAGCAGTTCGAAACTCCGGCGAAGAAGACCGGGTCAGGTATGTCGTGGACGTTGCAGGCTATAGGAGGAAACGGGAGGAGACCCTCAGGGCCATGGCGGCGGAGGCGGCGGATAAGGTAATAGGTGACAAGAAAAGGCAAGTACTGGAACCCATGTCCGCTCTGGAACGGCGTATTGTCCATATGGCCCTCAAAGACGTGGACGGCGTTGTCACCCATTCAGAGGGACGTGAGCCTTACAGGCGGATAGTCATATCCCCCAGTGAATAGCGCGCGAAGCTCTGAAAATGCGATATTGTGAAGGTGCGTGTTTGAAAAGCGCGCACTTTCTTTTATGCTGATACTGTGACGAGGATTGTTTCACGTGAAACAATGGCCCGGATGGGGATCGCGATGTCAACGCGGGGGAGGTGCGGACATGTCGGATTTGACGGCGTACGCTGCCGATACCATCGCGGCGGTGGCTACACCCGTGGGGATGGGTGGTATAGCTGTTGTCAGGGTGTCGGGGCCAAACGCCCAGCAGGTGGTGACCGGAGTCTTCAGGCCGGCTCGCCGACATCGGGGCGATGGCTCGCCGCCGGCACACGACCGCGGGTGGCATGCGACCTACGGCCGAGTGTACGACTCCTGTGGGGAGTTCATAGATGAGGCTATCATGCTGTCGATGCCGGGTCCGTCCTCCTATACCCGAGAAGATGTTGTTGAGCTCAGTTGCCACGGGGGGCCTGCGGTGGTACGGGCAGTCTTGCAGGCGGTACTGGACGCTGGAGCGCGGCACGCAGGGCCCGGGGAGTTCACGAGGCGGGCTTTTCTCAATGGGCGTATAAGCCTTGGGCAGGCTGAGGCCGTACTGCAGGTGATCAATGCGCGCACTGAGCGGGCCCGGCGTTCAGCATCGGCGTTTCTATCGGGAGAACCCGGGCGCATGGTGCAGGAGTCACTGGAAGCAGTGGCGCAGCTCATGACGGTTATCGAGGCTTCTCTGGATTTTCCCGAGGATGACATTCCCCAGATGCAGTTGCTTGAGATAGGAAGGGAAGCCGGGCGCATCGCCACGGACCTGCATCGTGCTGCTTCTGAAGCGCGCAGAAGCCGGGTTCTCTGGGAAGGCGCCAGTGTGGCCATAGTCGGAAGGCCAAACGTCGGGAAGTCTCGTCTGCTCAACGCTCTCCTGCGCGAAGAGAGGGCAATTGTGTCCGACAGGCCCGGCACTACCAGGGATACCGTATCCGAGGTAGCCAACATCCGCGGTATCCCCATACAGCTGATAGATACCGCAGGCATGCGCGAGGCTGTCGATCCTCTGGAGAGGATCGGCGTGGAACGCGCCAGAGGAGCACTGGCCGATGCGGACATAGCTCTAGCGGTGATTGATGGTTCGATGCCGCTCGCTCCGGAGGATCTCGAGATCGTGATGTCGACGCCCGAACACCGCACGGCGGTTGTTATCAGCAAGTCCGATCTTTCCGAAGCGTTCGCCAGCGAGGATGTTGGCGGGCGCGTGGGCAACCGACGGGTTCTGCGGGTGTCGGCGCTGACCGGAAGCGGGATAGACCAGCTAGAGGCCGAGATTGAAGCGCTGGCCGTGGCTCGGGAGGTCGATTTCGGTGAGACCGCCCAGTCGTTTGGGGCGAGGAGAGCTGATTGTCTTGGCAGGGCGGCGAATGCTCTTGATGAGGTGGCGCGGGCGACCGGCGAAGGCGTACCGCCTGATATGCTTTCCATCGACTTGCGTGTTGCCATTGACGCTCTGGGTGAGATAACGGGCCAGACCGCCCGTGAGGATATCATAGACAGGATATTTGAGCAGTTTTGCGTCGGCAAGTGACTCCGCGGCAAGAGATGAGAGGTGAGGCGCAGTGGATTACGACGTGATTGTAGTGGGTATGGGACACGCTGGGTGCGAGGCTGCGCTCGCCTGTGCCCGCATGGGCTGCTCAACCCTGGGGATCACTGTGAGTATGGACAACATAGCTCAGATGTCGTGTAATCCGTCGATAGGCGGACCCGCCAAGGCCCAACTAGTCAGGGAGATAGACGCTCTCGGGGGAGAGATGGCCCTGGCTGCGGACGACGCTTTCATGCAGGTGCGGATGCTCAATACATCCAAGGGCCCTGCGGTGAGGGCGATCCGCGCACAGATCGATAAGGCTGACTACCAGGCGCGTATGAGGATGGCGCTGGAGAGCCAGCCCAACCTGGCGCTCAGGCAGGCGACAGTGTCAGGCCTGGTGACTCGCGGCGGAGCCGTTGCAGGCGTGGTTACTGATATGGGCGAGATATCGGCTCGCGCAGTGGTGCTTGCTACGGGGACTTATCTGGGTGGGCGCGTGTACATGGGCGAGCTCAGCTACGCGTCCGGTCCTGACCGCATGCCTCCATCCGTTGAGCTGGGAGAAGATCTTCGGAGATTGGGTTTTGTCATTCATCGGTTCAAGACAGGCACTCCCGCGCGCGTCGACGGGCGCAGCGTGGATCGCTCGAAGATGGTCGCTCAGCCTGGTGAGGACCTGCCATATGGATTCTCGTTTCTACGCAGGCCCCTTCCCAGGGAGCAGCTGTGCTGTTGGGCGACGTGGACCAACGAGCGTACACACGAGATAATAAGGAACAACTTGCACCGTGCTCCCATGTACAGCGGCGCCATAACCGGAACCGGCCCGCGCTACTGCCCGGCGATAGAGACCAAGATCGTTCGTTTCCCGGAACGGGCGCGTCACCAAGTCTACGTCGAGCCGCAGGGAAGACGAACTGGAGAGATGTACTTGGCCGGAGTTTCCACCAGCCTGCCGGTGGGAGTTCAGGAAGAGATGGTGAGAAGCATACCGGGCCTGGAGAATGCGCATATCGTCAGATATGGCTATGCGATCGAGTACGATTGCATCGACCCGACTCAGCTCTTTCCGACGCTCGAGGCCATCGCCGTGCCCGGACTGTACTGCGCCGGGCAGATTAACGGGACGTCTGGATACGAGGAAGCAGCGGCTCAGGGCCTAGTGGCCGGCATCAACGCTGCGCTGGGCGTCACGCAGCCCGGGAGGACTCGCGTCGTCATCGACAGGTCTGAAGCATATATCGGCGTGCTCATAGACGACCTGGTATCTAAAGGGGCCGATGAGCCCTACCGTTTGATGACTGCCAGGGCCGAGTACCGACTCCTTCTCAGGCAGGACAATGCGGATCTGCGGCTTACGCCCGTGGGCCGACGCGTGGGGCTTGTCAATGATGAAAGGTGGAACAGATTCAGCGAGCGGCGTGAGGCCATTGAGATGGTGCGGGCCGGCCGTGCGCTTTCGGATTCGTATCGGCACTACGACGACGACGCGAAGGAGCAGGTGGAGATAGAGACTCGTTTCGCGGGATACATCGCTAAGCAGGAGAGACAGGTGCAGGAATTCAGGAAGCTCGAGCGGTGGGCGATTCCCGCCGACATCGACTACGCTTCCCTGTCCAGGTTGTCTCGAGAGGCCAGGGAGCGCCTGGCACAGGTCAGGCCTCTGTCGGTTGGCCAGGCCACACGCGTATCGGGAGTATCGCCGGCCGACGTCATGGCCCTGACCGTACACCTACGAGAGATCGCTCGGGCCGGCGCCGGAGCGGAGGGTAACGACTGTGTTTGACGAAACCGCACGTACGGAGACGCTTTTCCGCAGGACCCTGGAACAGGCAGCGAGTGAGCTAGGAGTGCAGGTTGACGAGAGACAGCTGGACATGTTCTGCGCCTACAAGCAACTCCTGATCGAGGCGAACAGGAGCGTCAACCTGACTTCCATCACTGATGACGCCGAGATAGCCGTCAAGCACTTCGCCGACTCCCTCACGTGCCTGCGAGCGGTCGACCTGCGCAACGTCACGAGCATCGTGGATGTCGGAACCGGCGCGGGCTTCCCGGGGTTAGTGCTGAAGATAATGAACCCAGCTGCCAGAATGCTTCTCATCGACAGCGTGGGCAAGAAACTTGACTTCGTGCGAGAGGTCGCGGCATCGCTGGGCCTGCCGGATGTGGAATCCGTGCAGGCTCGGGCCGAGGAACTCGCCAGGCGCCCGCGTTACAGGGAGCGATTCGACCTTGCAGTGGCGCGCGGAGTAAGCAGCCTGTCTCCTCTCGCCGAGTATTGTCTTCCGTTCGTGAGATTGGGCGGGTCGTTTGTGGCGATGAAGGGGCCCAAAGTGGCGCAGGAGATTGAGGCCGGCGCCCGCGCTGTGACCATCTTGGGAGGCGGAGAGCTCGAGACTTGCCGGCTGGAACTGCCGTTCGGGGCAGGCACGCGAGTGCTGGTGAGCGCCAGGAAGCGGAAGAGCACACCCGCGCAGTATCCGAGAAGGCCGGGAGTGCCCGAGCGGCGTCCCCTGGGCGAAGCAGAGGCTGACAGGAAATCACCCGGGTGAGAGCAGTGTAACCAACCCTCTCTGGTGAAGGACATTGCCGAAGAGCGGAGAACTCTTGCAAAGGACGCTAAGGGGGAACGCCGCATTGGGCAGGGTTATCGCAATCGTCAATCAGAAGGGCGGTACGGCCAAGACCACTACAGCCGTGAACCTCAGTGCTTACCTGGCCATGGCCGGCCGGCGGGTCCTGCTGGTCGATATGGATCCTCAGGGTAACGCCACGTCAGGCCTGGGGATCGCCAAGCGCGAAGTGGAGACCTGCATTTATCGGGTATTGATCGACGAAGTGCCCATCGCCGAGGCAATTGTGCCCTCCGCTGTTGAGGGCCTAGATGTCGTTCCGGCTACCCTCAATCTGGCGGGCGCTGAGATTGAGCTGGTCAGCGTCATCTCCAGGGAGCATCGACTCCGGTCCGCACTACAACCTCTTCGTGCAACCTATGATTACATGCTGGTAGACTGCCCTCCTTCACTGGGGCTCCTCACGATAAACGCCCTTACTGCAGCCGACTCCGTGCTCGTGCCCATACAATGCGAGTACTATGCGCTGGAGGGAGTAAGCCAGCTGATGCGCACTGTTGACCTAGTTCGCCGCCATCTCAACCCTTGCCTTGAGATTGAGGGAATTGTGCTTACAATGTACGATTCCAGAACCAACCTATCGCAGCAGGTTGCTGACGACGTGAGGTCAAACCTCGGAGACTACGTGTTTCAGTCCGTCATCCCCCGGAACGTGAGGCTCAGCGAGGCTCCGAGCTACGGTCTTCCGATTTCGCTATATGATGATAGATCCAAAGGAGCCGAGGCCTACAAGGGCCTAGCGGCAGAAGTAATGAAGCGGGAGGGGGCCTAGGGATGGCCGCAAAGCCAAGAGGACTGGGTAAGGGGCTGAACGCCATCGTAGGGGCGGACATTGTGAATGAGGTCATTGACAGGCCTCGTGCCATTGAGGCACCCGTCGACCGGCTTTCGCCCAACCCGTTTCAGCCACGCCGGTCCTTCACCCAAGAGAGCCTTGAGGAACTCGCCGAATCCATACGGCGCCACGGCGTTCTTCAGCCCGTAGTTGTGAGGCCGTCGGGAGACGGATACCAACTGATAGCCGGCGAGCGCCGATGGAGGGCTGCTCAGATCGCAGGGCTGCGAAGAATCCCGGCAGTCGTTCGGGAGCTTGACGATACCGAAATGGTGCAGGTAGCCCTGATCGAAAACCTCCAGAGAGAGGACTTGAACCCGATCGAGGAGGCTTCAGCCTACCGGCGGCTCATGGACGAGTTCAGCATGACCCAGGAGCAACTGTCGAGCGCCATAGGTCGTAGCAGGCCCGCCATTGCCAATGCGGTGCGTTTGCTCAACCTGCCGGCAGAGATTCAGAGAGCTATTGAGGAGAGAAGGCTGAGTGAAGGGCATGCCCGCTGCCTCCTGGCCATTCCCGATCAGAGCGATCAGCTCAAAGCCGCCGCAGTGATCATTGCAAATGGGCTCAACGTGCGGCAGGCTGAGGAGTTGGTCAAGGGGACTGCACGGAATGTTTCACGTGAAACAACTCGGAAGCGAACCTCTGAAGAGGATCCGGACGCGGTTCGCCTGACGCAGCGACTCGGTGAGAGGCTTGGCACAAGGGTGAAGTTGTCCGGGTCCATCAGCAAGGGCAAGCTTGAGATCGCATACTACTCCGCTGAGGATCTGGATCGGATTCTCGAGATCATACTGGGCGGCGCATAGCGGTCGGTCCGAGATCATATTCCGGGATCGTGCACCGCGGCAGTGTTGCGAGACTACGTTCGGCGCAGGGGGAGGGGGGGACCGCGGCCCGACAGGGCCATGGATAAGTATGGAGATGGTCGGATTGGCTAATCTGTTTGAAACACAGAAGGACATTGTGGTTCTTGTTTTGTCCCTAGTCTTGCTGGTCAGCATAGCTGTGTTCCTCGTGGCTTCGGCAAGAACTAGGCGTTTGGAAAAGCGTTATCGCGTTCTCCTCGGCAATGCTGAAGGCAGAAACGCGGAGGCGCTGCTACTCGACTACATAGCGCGGACCGATTCCCTCGCAGCGCAGCTGGAGAAGACACAGAGTGAGCTGACCGACCTTGCGGGTGTATGCCAGCGACACGTTCAGAAAGTTGGAATTCTACGCTACAATGCCTTTGACGATGTCGGCGGCGAGCAGAGTTTCTCTTTGGCTCTTCTGGACGCCAACGCTACCGGAGTCGTGATAAGCGGGCTATGTGGGCGCGAAGAGACGAGGGTCTATGCGAAACCGGTGAAGGCAGGGCGCTCAACGCATAACCTCTCCGATGAGGAGATCACCGCGATAGCACGGGCAATCGAAGGATATCCGGGGCAGCGCTGACTTAAATCGATACCATCAGCAGGAATTCGTGTAAATGCGCAGAATGTAAAACGATGGCTAAGTATGCCGGTAGTTGCGGTCATGGAACGCAAAGCCAGGCAAGTACTGGCCATACTATTAATGCTGGGCGATTGGCGCTTCAGTCGCGGATGCCGGGGGGCGTATACACGAATTTCCTGGAAGGGGGGAAGTGCCGCGCTCTTCCCCAAGCCCGAGAACAGGGGCTTCCGGCGGCACGTTCTGGTGAATCTACGGTTGCTTTCGCGGTACTCTCTTCGAAAACATCGAGGATCACTCACACTGATGGCTATCCCGACTTCGGGGGGACCCCCGAAGTCGATAACCGTTCCATGTCTGGCTCTTCGGGTCGGTCTGCCGATCGCGGTAGGGCTGGCAGTTCTTCTAGTTGGGTCCTATGTACACGTGACACGCGACATGGTTCAGCTGACCCGGGCGAAACAATCCCAAGGGATGGCGATGGAGGAACTCCTCAGGGAGAATGAGCTTCTCAAGGAAGAGAAGGATGATCGCATCACACAGCTCAAGGAGCTGACGGAACGGGCCGAGAAGCTGGCCGCCGCGGTTCACGATGTGGTCGGCGAGAACTCTAGGATATGGGAGATTGTGAAGGGCTCCGGCGCGGCCAAGAGCACTTCATCGAGTTCGTCATCCACAGTGAGAGGGACGACATCGCGCGGAGGGGACCTTGGGGCAGATAGAGGCGAACCGGTGATCGGATCTGCGTTGGCAGCAGGGTCAGGCTGTGAAGAAGAGATAGACGCTGGCGCAGTTCAGGAGGAGGATGAGCTGGCTATCGCCGCCAGTGAAGCGTTGGCCAGGTTATCCGAGCTCACCAGTGCTACACAGAAAGACATGTCCAGCCTGAGGTCCCGAGCGACGAAATACCAAGACAAGCTCAATCGCACGCCTTCAATCGCGCCCGCCAAGGGCAAGATCGTTTCGGGTTACGGAAACAGGCTTCACCCAATTCTTCGGGTCACCCGGTTTCACGAAGGTGTGGACATAGCAGCACCTCGTGGAACGCCCATCATGGCTACGGCTGACGGAGTCGTAACTAGAGCGGGGTGGCTCGGCAGTTACGGAAATGTTGTTGAGATCTCTCACGGGTACGGCATTACGACGCTTTACGCCCACAACTCACGCAATGCAGTGAAGACCGGCGCCGCCGTGAAGCGAGGACAAGTAATCGCATATGTGGGCAGCACTGGGCTGAGCACTGGAGCTCACGTGCACTACGAGGTGCGCGTCGACAAGCGTCCGGTTAACCCGTCTTCTTATATGAAGTAACGAATCAGGCAGACTACCCAGTGGAAGGGATGGGGGGTCGATGTTCCGAAGAGACAGGCAGCTGTCTTCGGGGAATACAAGGGTAGATACTTACATAGGCAAGGGCGCCAGAGTCCATGGCACCGTCAGCGTATCGGGCACTGTGCGTGTAGATGGTTTCGTGGATGGGGTTGTCGAAGCGGAGAAGGACGTGATCGTCGGCCAGGGTGGACTGGTAACCTCATCGATCACTGCCGCCAATGTGACTGTCGCCGGCGAGCTGAGGGGAGACGTAAAGGCGTCGGGGCGTCTTGAGATTGCCCGCACAGGTAAGGTCTTTGGGGATGTAGCTATCGCATCGTTTGTTGTTGAGGAAGGGGCCACTTTCCTCGGCAAGTGTGAGATGTTGAAAACGGATGCGGGCCATCCGAGTGCGCCGCCGGAGCCTGTGGAAAACCAATCGCCGGGCCCGGATGATTAATGACTCGAGTTTGCAGAACCGAGGGACGGTCGTGCTGTAGAGCGGGGCGCCGTCCCTCGTCGTTTTCCCCATTTCGCCTGGTTGGAGGGATGCACGATGCGTTTCCGTAACCGGATCGAGGCCGGGCGGGCTTTGGGCAAGGAAGTTGCGGCAAGAGCCTGGACTGACCCGCTCGTGCTCGCGCTGCCCAGAGGCGGAGTTCCCGTTGCCGAGCAAGTGGCACTCGCGATCGGCGCGCAACTGGACGTGATCGTATCAAGGAAGATAGGTTCGCCTCTCAACCCTGAGCTGGGCATAGGTGCTATCGGGCCCGACGGTAACGTCGTGCTGGACCAGCTTCTCATCCGCCGGCTGAAGGTGGACACGGAGTACATCGATAGAGTAAGCCGCCTCGAGCTGGACGAGATCCATAGGAGGCTGTCGTCGTACCGCGGGGCGCGATCATCTCCGAGGATCACCGGCAGGGACGTAATCGTTGTGGACGACGGAATCGCGACTGGCTATACCGTGATGGCGGCGGCGCGCAGCCTTCGCGGCGACCGTCCGCTGCGGCTGATAGTCGCAACGCCAGTATGTCCTCAGGACACGTTTCAGTGGTTGCGGCAGGAGGTCGACATGATAGTGAGCCTGGCGACTCCGGAGGATTTTGCCGCAGTGGGCCAGTTCTACGTGGACTTCGCCCAGGTATCAGATGCTGAGGTCGTCGAGATTCTGTCGAGGTCGTGGGGGCAGGAGCATTAGGCGTACTCTGCGACCACCGCCGGGCGGCCTTCGGGCGTCTCCCTAGGTCGGGCCAACCACATACGTGACCACTCCGCGGGCGATGGCGTCCGCCATTTTGATTACCAGTGACAGGCGGGTATTCTGAAGTACGAGATACTCCATGAATCCGCCCACGTTGACCACTCCGGTGATGTACGCATCTCCGACCTGAGGCAACTCCTTGTTGACACCGGCTCCGGGCTTGAGCGGTCCTTCGCCTACGGTGATGTAGCCGATGCTGCCCACCCGGCCCAGGCAGGCGTCGACGGCAAGCACGTGTCCTGCTCCGGGCCTGGCAAGCCCGAGCGCTTGGATGGCGCCGCGGAGATTGCCGGCATGCACCGGTTCATCAAGCGTGCCGACTACACGAATACGGTCGCGCACTGATCGCCACTCGGTCAGCCTGCTGCCTACTAGCGGCCCGAGTGCATCGCCTGTGGACCGGTCAGTGCCGATACACACCACGGTGAGCGGCTGGCTGCGAACCCCGAGCGGATCACTGAGGCTGGCTGCAATCTCGTGTGCAAGCCAGGCGCTGAAGTTGGGGCTGTCGACATGAGCCCGGGTGGGTCCGGACGAAGGATTCCTGACAATGGCGGGGCGGTTCTCATAGGTAGCATCAGGCTTGCTTTCCACGAGCGACCTCCTCTGACTACGCAAACGTCGGCGGCATCCGCCGGACGTGCTAGTTGAAGTATATGAGCACGCACTCTCTTCTATGTGGGCATGCGACGACCATGCCGGCCGGCGCAAGAGAAGAGCCGCACAGCGCAGTCGCACAACCGCACAGGAATGTGCTATGCTCGTCTAGGCGGCCATGCGGGCGCCCGAAGCGAGTTCTCAGTCATAATATGCGCGACTTATGCGCTATGGATATTGCGGAGGTAATCTGCTGCCCATGGGAGAAACCAGTAACCTTAGGTTGCGAAAAGTAGTCATGGCGACGGGCATTGTCGCATGTTTGATCATCGGCGCACTATGGAGTACAGGGATCTTTGCTCCTGGTGTGTTGGAGGCCAACCGGATCTGCCGCGGAGTCACCGTGGGAGGCCACGATGTGGGCGGCATGACCATGTCTGAGGCCGGGGCGCACCTGCAGGCCCAGATGAGCAAGTGCGAAACAGCGCCTATCTCTCTGCGACTGGGTGATGAGACCTGGCGAGTAAGCCCGGAGGAGATAGGTACTGTTGTCGACATAGAAGCGGCCCTCAGGGCTGCGTACAGCATAGGTCGTAGTGGACGGTTGTACGCCAGATTGGTCCAGCGCCGACAGGCTGCACGTGAGGGCTTCGAGATACCTCTCGTGGTTTCCGTCGATGAGCAGCGTCTGCGTGACCTGGTCTTCGCTCTTGCCAACGTAGTGCAGGTCCAGCCTGTTGACGCCAGGATTGTCATAACAGACGAGGATGAGGTCATCATTGAGCCGTCTTCCGAAGGACGCCAGCTTGACGTGGATGGACTGATATCCAGGCTGAGAAGCACTACGCTGGCGCGCGGGACGCGCGAGATTGATCTTCCCGTGGAGAGAGTGCTGCCCGCTGTGGTCACGTCTGAGCTGCAAGCGAGAGGGATTGCGCGTCTGCTCGGCCAGTACACTACGAAATTCAAGGCGAGCAATGTCAAGCGGTCGGAGAATATCCGGCTGGGGGCGGCCATGATTGACGGGACCATCATCGCCCCGGGCGATGTCTTCTCTTTCAATGAAGTAGTAGGTCCGAGAACCCCAGAGCGAGGCTTCCTAGAGGCCGACATCATAGTCAATGCTGAGCTCGTGCCGGGAATAGGCGGCGGAATATGCCAAGTATCTACGACTCTATACAACGCAGCTTTGCTGTCGGATTTGCAGGTAGTATCTAGGATCAACCACTCTCTGCCCATTAGCTATGTGCCTTTGGGGAGAGACGCCACGGTATCATACGGAGCTATTGACCTCAAGATCAAAAACAACACCGACCATCACGTGCTCCTGAAGGCCAGCGTCGACAAGGACACCATCACATTCAAGGTCTTCGGTGACCTTCCACGAGACATGGTCATAGGAATTGAGACCCAAGTACTGGAGAAGATTGACCCCGGAGTGATTGAGCAGGTGGATGAGAAATCACCGCCTGGCTCGCACACGACCATCCAGGCCGGTGCGCCCGGATACCTGGTCGCTGTGTGGCGTGTAGTGAAATCGGGAGACGTGGAGATCAGGCGGGAGCTGATTTCGCGCGACAGGTACAAGCCCCAGCCATCGATAGTGAAGGCGGGACCATCACCGCAAGCTGTGGTTATTCCATGATGCCCGGCTGATCCGAGAACTGCGGGGAGCTGAGTCTGCATGGGCTATGTATGGATGGCGGTGGAGTTCGCGAGTTTCATAGCCATGGGCTTTGTTATTGGAGCCTACGCCGACTCCAAGTATGGGACAAGACCTTGGGGGGCGCTGGCGGGATTCGTCATCGGCCTGGTCAGTGGCTCGCTCAGCGTCAACCGGGCAGTGGGCGAGCTGTCGGCAAGAGAACGTAGCAGGAGGAAGAGGCGCTGACCCCGCAGCATCATCGTTGAAGGAGACAGATCAATGGATTCCAAATCCGCGACGGACTCCAAGTCCAATGAAGACCGCAGGCAGGAGATGAAAGCGCCGCCGAGAGCTTCAGCTGCCGCTCTGTTCTGGACATTCTTCAGGATAGGCGCATTCACCATCGGCGGAGGATACGTGATGGTGCCGCTGATTCAACGGGATATCGTAGAGCGTCGAGGATGGGTCGAAAAGGATAGCTTCGTGGATGTTCTCGCGATCGCGCAGACGGCTCCAGGCCCAATAGCGGTGAACACTGCGGTGTATGTCGGGTACATGCTGCGCGGGATTTGGGGCGCCTTGTCGTGCCTGGCTGGCTGCATTCTGCCGTCAATCATCATTATCCTAGTAGTGGCGGCGCTGTTTGACCAGATATCCTCGTCCACCTACGTCCAGGCTGCATTTGCAGGGATCCGGCCCGCCGTTGTGGTTCTGATCCTGTCTGCAGCGATCAAGATCGGCAGGCCGGTTGTGCGTTCCCGAACGGAACTAGCGTTGGCTGTCGCAGCCATGGTTCTGGTCGCATTCGTCCGCGTCAGTCCGGCGCTGGTCGTGACGGCTGCCGCTGTTTACGGTCTCGTTTCGCGTAGTATCGCAGGCAATGGAGGAACAGACGCATGATCCTGCTCAATCTGTATCTGAGTTTCGCCAAAGTCGGGCTGTTTACGTTCGGGGGCGGCTATGCCATGTTGCCGCTGATAGAGAGCGAGATAATACATGGACGTGGGTGGCTCACAGTCAGGGAGTTCACCGACATCGTAGCCATTGCGGAGGTGACCCCGGGGCCAATTGCCGTCAACAGCGCGACTTTCGTTGGCTATCGGCTGGCCGGGGTGTTAGGAGGAATCGTGGCCACGCTCGGAGTAGTGACTCCATCGGTTGTCATCATCCTGGCCCTGGCCATGCTGGCCAAGAGGTTCGAGAACAGCACCCAACTAGCGTTGGTGAAGTCGGGCATGCGTCCGGCTGTTGTGGGGTTGATCGCAGCCGCGGCGCTGAGCGTAGCGCGCGTAGCCCTCGTGGACCTAAAGTCGATAATCATGGCTGCAGTGGCAGCCCTGTTGGTGTTCAAGGTGAAACTCGATCCCATACTGGTGTTGGCCATATCCGGCCTTCTGGGGGCCATTATCTTCTCGTAGTCCGTACTATGAGTATGCAGGTCCTACCGCGCCATCTGAAAAACGGGCTGATTGCCAGTTCCAGAAATCGCCACATTTGATGTCCCTCCTCATCTCGGGAGTGCAGCCGTACTGCGGCACTCCATTATATTGCCGTTGGCCGCCGGGTGACAGTTGCCTGCCATGGCACGCACACGCGGGCATGCGGCCCCCGCCCGTCCAAATGCCATATGCTGTTATTGCTGCATACAGGACCTTGTCCGTTTGTCCACCCTTTGGTATTCTGCAATTGATGTCCGGCGATGCACGAGTTATGGCCGCGAACAGCGGCACACTATGTGATGTTGACTCTGGACTAGGGTAGATCGGACAGAGCAGAGTATGAAAGGAGGCGAGCGGCGGCTTGATGTCTCGGCTGCGCAACCGGGGCGCATGCCGCCAGGGCAGCATGATAATCAGCCTGGCAACGTTTGAACACCTTCCCAAACGAGTGGGCGGACTGGCTGAGGCCGCGACCTCGATAGGCGAGTCGCTCGCACGCGACAACGAAGTAATGGTCTTCATGCCGTCGCACGGCATTCACAAGACCGAGCGGGACTTCAAGGTGAAGAAATACGGCAAATTCAAGATCGCTGCCGGACCAAGCCCGTTCGAAGTCACCGTATACGAAATGGACCGCAACGGCGTGCGGGTCTTTCTGCTGAGCGACGATGTCCTGGACCACCCCGATGTCTACTTCCCTCGAGAGACCCTTACGGCCAAGTTGGTTCATTTCGCTCACGCCTTTCCGGCTGCAATCAACTTGATCATGGGGAAGGAGGGCAAGCGACCCGACGTCGCTCATATCAACGACTGGCACTGTGTTCTCGGAGGCGCAGTTGCGAAGAAATACCTCAGGATACCTATGGTATACACGATACATCGCATATGCCGTGAGAAGATCGCAGTGGATGAGATGGAGCGGGCCGGATTGAGGGAGTTCATTGACCCGGAGTGCATTGAGGTCAGCAAAGAAGGTATCATGTTCAACCTCGAGACATTCGGCTGCCGCGTATGTGACTACCTGACAACCGTCAGCTACACTTACCTGAACGAGGAATGGAAGACTCTCTTCGGAGAGTATGCGGGCAAGGCCACCTATGTGTGGAACGGCATGGACTTCTCATTCTGGGATCCCGCCCGCCTGGAAGACGCGGGCAAACCCAGGGACGAGCGGCGCGCCGCTATCCTGCGCGAACACGGATTGGACGATGGCATTCTCTACTTCTACGTGGGGCGTTTCGACATGGAACAGAAAGGCGTCGACCACATGTTCGCAGCCGCACAGATGCTTCTGGATGGGAAATTGCCGGGCGCAGACAGAGTAGCCCCTCTGCTAAGGATGGTAGTGCTGGGTTCGGGCGACCCTGCTCTTGAGGAAATGGCGCGTGATATGGAACGCAAGTACCCCAGGAACGTGAAGGCCATCATAGGTTACCTGGGCAGGGAAGCAACGCGTGCGTGGTACGGCGCGTCCGACTTCTGCTTAATTCCCTCCAACTTCGAGCCATTCGGCCTGGTTCAGCTGGAGGCGATGTGCATGGGATCCATACCGATTGGAACCAAGGTTGGCGGCATAAACGATACAGTGCTGGATATCGACAAGGACAAGGAAGGCGCCACCGGGAGACTCGTGCCTCCCCGCAACCCGCGCGAACTGGCGGCAGCCATGATCAAGATGGGCCTTCTCTACATGGATGACAGAGCTAGGCTTGAGCAGGTTAGGTCGAACGGGAGACCTCACGTAATGACCAATTTCACCTGGGATAGGGCGGCCCGCAGATACCTCTCCGTCTATGAGGGAACGGCCTCGGTGAAACTGCCGTTCGCTGACTACGGGGGGCCATTCTAGGAGGTCACGACTGAATCAGCCGGCATGGCACTCCAGGCCTGGCAAGCATAGTCCCCCTGATGCTGGTTATGCTAATACCACGATTGGCGAACTAAACCAGCACATGTACTGGGGGGCAGAGTCGATGGGTCAGTGGTTAAAGCACCTTGTGAGACTGGTTGTGTCAGCGATTGTGCTGATGTTCATCTCGTTTCTCATACCGGGGTTCGCGACGGTCACGTTCTGGACGGCGCTGCTTGCGGCAGCTGTGATCACCGTTTTGGGATGGCTCATCGAGGTCATCCTGGGGCGCGCGGTCTCTCCCTATGCTAGAGGGATTGTGGGTTTCCTTGTGTCGGCGGTGGTGATATATGCCACCAAGTTCATCGTGCCAGGCATGACGGTCAGCATTGCGGGCGCGTTGTTGGCAGCCTTCGTCATCGGGCTGGTGGATATGTTTGTGCCCACGACCCTGAGGTGAAATGTTTCATGTGAAACAATCAACCTTCGCGCGCACCCCTTTCGGCGACTGCCCGAGAGGGGTTTTTCCCATTCGGGCAGGACATGCATGAACGATGTCTAAAGGTACTAGGAAGGGGATCCTCCGGAGGTGGTGGCATATGCCGAGCTCGGCGCGGCCTTCCGTGTTACAGGAGATCATGACGGGCACATTCACGGCGGGGAGGTTCACGGAGGGCACGAGCGCTCTGGTCTCCTCGCTGATCAGGATTGGGATGATCGTTCTCATATCGGCCTTGATAATGCGCGTTGTCTCCAAGCTGATAGACCGCCTGTTCCAGTCGCGCGAGAATGAGCAGCGCGCGCTGATTCGCGACAACAGACGTCTGATGACTCTGAGGACTGTGATAAAGAGCCTTGTCCGGTACGCGGTGTACTTCATAGGGGGGATCATGGTTCTCGGTGAACTCGGTGTCAACACGTCGGGTCTTGTGGCAGGCGCCGGAATAGCCGGAGTTGCTCTGGGTTTCGGGGCGCAGAATCTGGTACGCGACGTCCTGACCGGCTTTTTCATACTTTTCGAGGATCAGTTTGCGGTGGGCGACTATGTCTCGATTTCGGGTGTGTCGGGAGTAGTCGAGGATATCGGACTGAGGGTCACCAAGGTGAGGGATTTTGCCGGGCAACTCCACGTCGTGCCCAATGGCTCGATTAACCTGGTTACCAACTTTCGGGGTCGCGCCATGAGGGTCATGTTCGATGTACAGGTACCATATTCGACTGACGTGGAACTCGCTATCCGAGCGCTGCAGGACGCATTTGACAGCCACCGGGAGAGCATGCCTGAGATAGTCGACGGCCCCACCGTCCTCGGAGTTCAGGATCTAGGTGACTCGGGAATCGCTTTGAGGGTATGGGCGACAGCTCAGCCCATGCAGCAATGGTCCTTGGAACGCCAGCTCAAGCTGCTGGTCAAGAAGGTTTTCGACAACAATGACATTAGCGTTGCATATCCGCATAGATACGTTATCATCGATGGGCAGCAGAACAGCGCGGACACTGGCTCTGTGGGACCCGGATTGAAGTCCGACCGGGCATCCTGAGCGAGCCGGTCGATTGCCGGCGGTCGGGAGCCGCGCCACGCCAGCTTGGCGGGTGGCGACAAATGTGTCGGATCTGGGGGGCAAGGACATGGCGACCAAGGATTACGTCTTTCACCTGGGCGATGTTGTCCGGATGAAGAAACCGCACCCCTGCGGGAGTTTGACATGGGAAGTGCTGCGGGTAGGCGCGGACTTCCGCATCAAGTGCCAGGGTTGCGGGCGGGTGGTCATGCTGCCTCGACCTCAGTTCGTGAAGGATGTTCGGGAGATCGTATCAACCTCTGCAGGAGGCGATTCGCATGCTGAGCCTGGGGATCGTGGGCCTGCCTAACGTGGGCAAATCAACGTTGTTCAACGCGCTGACGCGCGGTCGGGCCCAGGTTGCCAATTACCCGTTCACTACGATCGATCCCAACGTGGGTGTAGTGGAAGTTCCGGACGACCGGCTCACGCAGGTGGCACGGCTCGCCGGCGCCGAAAAGGTGACTCCCGCCGCGGTACAGTTCGTGGACATAGCAGGACTCGTAAAGGGGGCGAGCCGCGGCGAGGGGCTGGGAAACAAGTTTCTATCCCACATACGGGAAGTGGATGCAGTGGCCCACGTGGTTCGCTGCTTCACGGATCCCAACGTGACTCACGTAGACGGCACGCTCGATCCCGTTCGCGACATGGGTATCGTGGAGACGGAGCTGATCCTGGCTGACCTGGACACGGTGGGCAGAAGGATCGCCAAAACAGAGCCGATGTTGAAGACAGGCGACAAGAAATACCGACTTGAGCTGGACATTCTGGCCCAGTTGCAGGAATCGCTCAACTCCGGGCGGCCTGCGCGAGACATGGATCTATCCGGGGAGCGTCTCCAGTTGGTAGAGGGCCTCTTCCTGCTGACGATGAAGCCGATGATGATCATAGCGAATCTGCCGGAGGATTGCACAGACCGCCTTGACGAGGTCGAAGAGGAAATCAGGTTGCGCCTCGGCGTGCCTGTGATCCCTGTATGCGCGGAGCTGGAGCGACAGCTGACTGAATTGGAGCCGGAGGATGCGCGGGCCTATCTGGCCTCGCTCGGGCTGGAGCGCTCTGCGTTGGATAGCGTCGTCACGGCCGGGTATCGTCTGCTCGATCTCATCACGTTTTTCACCATAAAGGGCCCAGAAACGCGCGCATGGACCGTGCGTCTGGGCACTTCCGCGCCCAAGGCGGCTGGGAAAATCCACACCGACATGGAGCGCGGTTTCATACGCGCCGAAGTAATCCAGTGGGATCTACTGCTGCAGGAAGGTTGTTTCAGCGCCGCTCGTGAACATGGGCGGGTCAGGACTGAGGGCAAGGACTACGTTATTCAGGATGGAGATGTCATTCTATTCAGATTCAACGTGTGATTGGGGCGTTGTTCTGGAAATATCACCCGCTGGGTGGGTTGCGCCTCCCCCTGGCCTAATGTTATAATTCATTTCGCAATCCCTGCTCCGCGCATGACGCGGGGCCGAAGTCCGAGGGGAGGTGAAGTCAGTGAACGCCTACGAATCAATGTATATCCTCAGTCCAACGTTTGGCGATGAAGAGATCGACGGTCTGATCTCCAAGTTTGACGAGCTGATTACGTCAAACGGCGGAGAAGTGACCAAGACCGACCGCATGGGTAGGCGCAGGCTGGCGTATGAGATAGGGGATCATACCGAAGGGTATTATGTTGTCCTCTATTTCAACGCGACTGCCGACATAGTGGCCGAGCTGGAACGCGTCTACAGGATCACCGACGGCGTGGTACGCTACCTGATCGTCCGCAAGGACAAATGACTCCTTGCCGGGCCTAAATTTGAGGCAGGGTGGTGTTGTCATGAACAGGATCGTACTGGTGGGTCGCCTAACGCGCGATCCGGAACTCCGCGTGACGCAGAACGGCGTAAGCGTGGCCAGGTTCACTGTCGCAGTCGACAGGCCGTTTGCCAGTCAATCCGGCGAACGCGGGACTGACTTCATCGATGTGGTTGTCTGGCGCAAGCAGGCCGAGACGGTGGGCGCCTACATGAAGAAGGGCCGTCTCGTCGCTGTGGAAGGGCGACTGCAAGTCCGCACTTACCAGGCTACTGACGGTCAGAAGCGCAGGGCGTGGGAAGTGATAGGCGACAGGGTGGAGTTTCTCGACCGAGGGCCTGACTCTGCAGCGCGCGTTCCGGCGGTGGAGGAGCCGCCTTTCCCCGAACCGGGCGAAGAAGGCGAGTCCACGTTCGGAGATGAAATCGATATAGGCGAGCCGTTCTAGGCACTACGCGCTACTGCCTCAGCTATTGGGGGGACATCACATTGAAGCGCGAAAGAGGACGCAGATCCAGAAGGCGAGTCTGCTCTTTCTGTGTAGACAAGGTCGAGCATGTCGACTACAAAGATACTGCCAGGCTCCGCAGATACATCTCGGAGAGGGGCAAGATAATGCCTCGCCGGATATCCGGCAACTGCGCCAAGCATCAGCGCCAGGTAACCGTGGCGATCAAGCGCGCACGCCACGTTGCGCTGCTCCCGTTCACCGCGGAGTAGCATCAGCTATCACTGAATCCGAAAACTCTTTGGAGCCTTATGGTCCAAAGAGTTTTCTCGCACATATCCCTTGCCATATGAGCTCTGCAGGATTTAGTGTCGAGCATCGAGAACGAACGGCATCGAGAACGGATAGACGCAGGGGAGGTGTTGGAATGGGATACCAGCGTGACACCGACATTGCGCGCAGTTTCAAGACGATTGACTGGCTCAAGGCCGAGGTGCTGGGAAGCGTAGCTTCTGTATACCGTTCTCTGGCAAGTACCGATGAGGAACCGCGCGCATCCGATTTGGCTAATGCAATCATCGGTTGCTACCTGCTGGCGAAGAGATTGGGCATTGGCTACGCCGCCCTCGATGAGCAGATTGACGTCAACATTCGGGAGAACATACAGAACGGACACGAAGTGGAGCAGTGGTACAGGGACTTCAGCGCACTCGCCGGTCACAGGAAGGGGCGTTCCAGTTGAACTCACCGCGCACTGAGCGGACCAGGGCACTCACTGAAGGAGCGCTTCTGGCTGCCCTTACGATAGTGATGTATGTAGCCGACATATACACGAAACTGCTGCTATACGTAATACCGGTTCCTGTGGCGATCCTGGTTATCAGAAACGGCATACGTACAGGCGTCCTTGCCACGTTAGTGGCTGCTCTGGGCGTGAGCGCTATACTCGGCCCGATTGACGGCCTGATCGTGCTGGTCCGCGTGGGTTTCATAGGGATCGCCCTCGGCGCGCTCCTTGCTCGGAAGCGTCCATGGATCGTCTCCCTTGCCGGCACGTCAGTGGCCAGCCTAGCTGCGTTTGTCAGTGATTTTCTGCTGGCGTCATGGGCATCGGCGCTTTCCCCGGGCGCGATGATAGCCAAGCTTCAGGACGTCTTCACCGAGGCAGGGCAGCGTAGCATGGAGCTGTACCAGAAGATGGGCGTGCCCCAGGAGTCCCTGGGGCTGGTTAGGCAGATGACGGAGCTGATGCCGGTCTGGTTCAAAACATTCCTTCCGGCTGTTCTGGTGATCGGCGCCGTCTTCTCCGCGTCGATAGCATATGCCGCCACGCGCTGGATTCTGGTGAGAATGAAGCGTGATGTCGAGCCAATTCCGCCCTTCGCTGACTGGAGAATCGACTGGCGCTTTGCATGGGGGCTGATAGGGGCGCTTGTGCTGGCCTATGCCGTCCCCGGAGTGAATCTCGGTTTTGTGCGCTCCCTGGCAGTCAATGCAGTAGCAGTCTATGTCATGGTCTATTCTCTGAACGGAATCGCGATACTGTGGTCGGTGCTTGGGTCGATGAACGTTCCCAAGGGGCTCAGGATCTTCATTGCCCTGTTCATCTACATGACACCGCCCCTCAATTGGCTCTTGCCCATGGCCGGTCTGCTCGATGGCTGGCTTGACTTCAGGAAGCTTGCGTCTCGAGCGTGATCGCTTCTGCGGTCGGGATGCATGGGCAATGCGCGCGCAGCATATGGAGAGGAGGTAGCGGGTGAGTCGCGGTTCGCCCGCAGGCAAACATGAAAGTAGTCTTGCAGAAAGACGTTCCGGGGCTTGGCAAGAAGGATACGGCAGCAGACGTGGCTGAAGGCTATGCCCGCAACTACTTGATACCCAGAGGACTGGCCCTTCCGGCGTCATCGGCGGCGCTCAAGCGAATCGAGGTGATTCGAGACGCGGAGCGGCGAAAGGAGGCGCGTGAGGAAGCCAAGGCCAGAGAAGATGCCCGCAAGCTAAAGGAGCACGGAGTCACCATTAGGACGAAAGCAGGCGATAAGGGCAGGCTGTACGGGTCCATAACCTCCAAAGACGTAGCTGACGCGATCCGGGCGGTCATCGGCGTGGATGTCGACCGCCGGAAAATCGAACTCAAGGATCCCATCAGGGAACTGGGGGAACATATGGTGACTGTAAAGCTCTTCACCGGTGTGTCGGCAGATGTTATGATTACTGTCGTGCCGGAGGAGGAAAGCCGATAGGCCGTGCAGTAGCCGGCGCGCCATCATTGCGCATGGGCTGGGAGGAATTACGCTATGAAGTCGCTCGTTGACAAGATCATCAAGATGGGGAGCAAGAACCTGGCCGACAAGCTCCAGGGCGACGAGCAGCTCATGCGGCAGGTAATGTCGATGTTCGGGATACTCTCGGACCTGTATGGCCCAGATAAGCTGGTGCTCAAGGCTGGGAAGCTGGATGCGCTCGATCTGATGCGCTCATCTAGGATAGAAGACCGCATACTCGCGCTGGAGCGCTTGGTTTTCGAAGATCCCACTATCGACAAAGTGCGCAAGCCCGATGAATACGAAACAGTCCTGTCAGACATAGAAGACGAAATCGCCGACACTATCGCTCGCAGGCGTGTAGAAGACAAGATCGAGAAGCGGATCTCCGACCGAATGCAGCAGAGGCATGAAGACTACGTAAACGAGATCAAGATGCAGATCCTGAAAGAAGATTCCGGCCCCGACACGCCGGAGACCCTTCGCAAGCTTGAAGAGCTGGAAGAGCTCGAGGCGAGGCAACTGGCGAGGTCAGCCATGGAGATCATCCGTCCTGCAGCGATGTCGGAGATCGTGGGCCAGGATCGCGCGGTCAGGGCGCTTCTGGCCAAAGTAGCCTCCCCATTTCCGCAGCACGTGATCTTGTATGGTCCGCCCGGGGTGGGCAAGACCACTGCGGCGCGGTTGGCGCTGGAAGAGGCGAAAAAGGTCAAGCTGGCTCCGTTCGCTGCCGACGCGCGGTTTGTCGAGGTGGACGGCACCACGCTGCGATGGGACCCGCGTGAGGTCACTAACCCGCTGCTAGGGTCGGTGCACGACCCGATCTACCAAGGGGCCAAGCGCGACCTTGCCGAAGGCGGGGTACCCGAGCCCAAGCTGGGCCTGGTTACGGACGCCCACGGCGGTGTGCTGTTCATAGATGAGATAGGCGAGATGGACCCGATTCTTCTGAATAAGCTGCTCAAAGTGATGGAAGACAAGCGGGTCGCTTTTGATTCGTCTTACTACGATCCGGCCGACCCCAATGTGCCCAAGTACATCAAAAGACTGTTTGAACAGGGCGCGCCGGCGGATTTCGTCCTTATCGGCGCCACAACTCGCGACCCGGACGACCTCAGCCCGGCGCTGCGTTCGCGCACGGCCGAGGTTTTCTTCGAGCCTCTGACCCAGAAGCACATTCAGGAGATCGTGAGGAATGCCGCAGCCAAGCTTGGCGTGAAAGTCGACCCTGATATCCCGGCAATAGTCAGCGACTACACGATCGAAGGCCGAAAGGCCACGAGTCTGCTGGTGGACGCTTACGGGCTGGCGCTCTTCCGTCGGGTCCAGTCGGACGGCGCGGGCGCCGGCGGTGTGACGATCACCAGGGACGATCTGGAGGAGACCATCAGGCTTGGGCGGCTGTCTCCCTATGTGCATGCCCGGGCCACGCAAACCTCCGAGGTGGGCAAGGTATTCGGCCTGGGGGTTGCGGGCTTTTTGGGCTCGGTTATCGAGATCGAAGCGGTCACATTCCCTGCACGCGAAGACGCCAAGGGCGCGATCAGGTTCAACGACACTGCGGGCAGCATGGCAAAGGATTCAGTGTTCAATGCGGCGTCTGTGTTCAGACGGATTACCGGGCAAGACCTGGCCGACTACGATGTACACGTCAACGTGGTGGGCGGCGGCGACATTGATGGGCCGTCCGCTGGAACGGCAGTATTGCTCGCGATACTCAGTTCGATCTACTCCTGCCCCATCAGGCAGGATGTGGCTGTCACAGGCGAGTTGTCTATTCAGGGCAAGGTGCGCGAGGTGGGCGGCATATTTGAGAAAATATACGGGGCGAGGCAAGCGGGCATATGCAAGGTGATCATGCCTGCCGAAAACGCCAAAGACGTTCCCGATGATATCACCGGCATAGAGGTGGTCCCGGTTGCCAGTGTCTCCGAGGCTTTCGCCCACGTATTTGACGGGGACCTAGACTTCCGCAAACCAAACGAGGAGTGAGAGACTTGGCATCTGTAGGTGCAGCAGGCGTTGAGCGCGTGCCGCCCCAAAGTCTTGAAGCGGAGCAGTCGACTATCGGTTCGATGCTCCTCGATAAAGAGGCGATCGCGACCGCTGCAGAGATCCTAGTCGCCGAGGATTTCTACAGAGACGCTCACCGGGTGATCTTCGACACCCTCATTGAGCTGTTCAACCGCGGTGAACCGGCCGACCTGATCACTGTAACCGAGGAGCTCCGCGCACGAAATGCGCTCGAACGTGTGGGCGGAGCGTCATACATAAGTACCCTGGCGAATTCTGTGCCCACATCGTCCAACTGCGAGTTCTACGCGAAGATCGTCAAGAACAAGTCCATATTGCGGGCGCTAGTGGCGGCGGGCGCCGAGATAGCGGCGCTGGGCTACGACGTGTCTTCTGATGTCGACGCTTCGCTCGACAAGGCAGAGCAACTCATATTCCGGATCGCTCAGAGCGGCGAGGCAGGCACGGTTGCGGACATGAAAACCGTGCTCATGACCACTTTCGACCGGATAGAGCGGCTCTACTCCACTAAAGGCGCGCTTACGGGGTTGCCGACGGGGTTCGTGGAACTGGATAACATGCTCTCCGGGCTGCAGCCGTCTGAGCTGATAGTAGTTGCCGCCAGGCCGTCTATGGGGAAGACGGCGCTTGCGCTCAACATAGCCGAGTACGTGGGCCTAAATGAGAGGAAACCTGTCCTCATATTCAGCCTTGAGATGTCTCGCGAGCAGCTGGCTGCCAGGATGCTGTGCTCTCAGGCCAGCGTGGACGGGCAGCGTCTTCGCCGGGGGAATCTGACCGAGGCAGACTGGCCGCGGCTTTCCAATGCCCTGGGCCGCCTGAGCGAGGCGCCGGTCTTTATCGACGACACCCCCAGTGTATCGGCTCTGGAAATACGCACCCGGGCGCGGAGGCTCAAAGCCGAACACGGCCTGGGGATTGTCATCATCGACTACCTGCAGCTCGTCCAGGGCAGGGCACGCGTGGAGAACAGGCAGCAGGAGATCGCCGAGATCACTCGATCGCTCAAGGCCCTGGCACGCGAGCTCGAAGTGCCGGTGCTGGCTCTGGCGCAGCTATCTAGAGCTGTGGAGGCCACAGCCGACAAGAGACCGCTCCTTTCGCACCTGAAGGAGAGCGGAGAGATCGAGCAGTCGGCAGACGTAGTGGCATTCATCTACCGCGAAGACTACTACAAACCTGACATCGAGCCCGAACGGCGCAACATTGCCGAGATCATCGTGGCCAAGCAGCGCAACGGCCCTACTGGGAGCTTTGAGCTCATGTGGCAACGGGAGTACACCCGATTCCGTAATCTGGAGAAGTACGCGCAGGCTGCGCCGGCATAGGATGGGATGCGGCCATGCGTAGGTGCGCGCATCTGGGGTGGGTCGGTGTAGTCATGCTAGCCCTACTGATAATGGGTGCGCCGAGCCGGCTCGGCCTCGCCAGCGCTTCGGTTGCTCCCATGGCCCCGGTGGCCCCCACGGCCGCCGTGGCTCCCGCGGCGCTCGCTGGCCAGCCGCGTCCGTTCGTGCTGCTGGTCCATGGCTGGCTGGCCACATCCCTCGACATGCTGGCGATAAGGTTGCGTCTCACCCGTGACGGGTTTGACTGTGATGCAATGGACTTTTCGCACCTGGGCGTCCTGGACTCCATATCGGACTACGCAGGCGAGCTTGCCTTGCGCGTCGAGGTGGAGTATGCGCGTCACAGGAACATAGTGATCGTAGCGCACAGCATGGGCGGGCTCGTCACTCGATACTACCTGAGAAACTTGCGTGCAACGGATCAGGTAAAGACTGTCATCACCGTCGCCACTCCTCACCATGGCACGTTCGGCGGGATGATCTTGCCGCCAAAGTCCACTCCAACCAGTGAGATGCTGCCGGGAAGCCCCTTCCTCGAGGAGTTGAACAGCGTGTCGGAGACTGTTCCAGGTGTGGACTTCCATGCCATATGGACGCCTACCGACGGCGTGGTGATCCCGCCGGAGAACTCCATAATGTGCGGGGCTCGAAACTACAAGGTATCGGGGCTCGGCGTCACCCACCTGGGACTGCTCATGAGCGATGCAGCTTATGAGGTGATCCTGGACGTGCTGCACGGGCAGAGACCACCGGCGACCGGACCACAGACGCGCGACCACAATGAAGCCAAGAGACACCCGCTGCCGTGGCTGAGACTGCGCGATGAGAGGCAATGAGCCGTGGTTGACATCGATCGATGACGGGCATATTCTGACTGTGGCGCTTAGCTGATCTGAGGAATAGTTTGCGAGGTGAGCCGTTAATGAGTACCGACGGCGCAGGCAGTAGACGTATCAGCAGCATACTATCTACGATCGTTCGGGAAGGAGCGGCGACCACGCCTGTGAGGCTGCGCTGACCTTCGTGGGCATATTCGCGCCTCCCCGAAACGACGGGGAGGCGCGTTCACATGTTCATGTCGCTATCCACCGAGATGGCCGCGAGGCCAGGGCGTAGCACACTGCTGAACCTGCCGCTTCCAGAGCTAATGGAGCGGTTGGCTGCATCGAGCGACGGCCTTTCCACCCAAGAAGCCGAAAAGCGTATTGAGCAATACGGCAGGAACGAGCTTGCTCACCGAAGAGTAAGGCCGCCTGTTGTATCGTTTCTGATGCTGCTCGCGGGTCCCCTCAACCTCGTGCTGATTGCGGCGGGGGCGGTGTCGGCGTTCCTAGGTGAGGCGTCAGGGGCTATCATCATCGGCATCATGGTGTTGGCCAGCGCCATTCTGGAATTCGTCCAGGAGTACACTTCAGAGCAGGCAGCGCAGAAGCTGGCCAGACAAGTGGCGATTACAGCGACTGTGCTGCGCGATGGTGCGCCTACTGAGATACACATGAGTGAGGTAGTCCCCGGAGATGTGATCTACCTGAGCGTTGGCGACATCGTTCCGGCCGACGCCAGAGTGCTCGCGGCTAAGGATTTCTTTGTGCACCAGGCCGCGCTCACGGGCGAATCGCAGCCAGTAGAGAAGGCGCCCTTCCCAGCGGCGCGCCCGCACAACACTCCGCTACCTGACATGGACCACGTGGTCTTTTTCGGAACCAACGTGGTAAGCGGGACAGCGACTGCGCTGGCAGTGGAGACCAACGGTCGCACTGAATTCGGCCGCATCGCCAAGAGCCTCACAGCCGAGCGACCGGAGACCGATTTCCAGCGAGGGATCCGTGAGTTCACTCGGCTGCTGATGCGAGTGATCGGTGTGCTCGTGGTGTTCATTTTTGTGCTCAATGCCTCGCTCCACCGCGGAGTGCTCAACTCCTTGCTCTTCGCAGTGGCAGTCTCAGTGGGCATCACCCCCGAACTGCTGCCGATGATAATCACGATCAACCTGTCTACGGGTGCGCGGACCATGGCTCGGAACAAGGTGATCGTGAAGCGCCTGCAGTCCATACAGAACCTGGGGAGCATGGATATCCTGTGCACCGACAAGACCGGAACGCTCACCGAAGGACAGCTCGCAGTGCACTCGCACGTGGATGTCGAGGGCAGGGAGTCTGATCGCGCAATGGAGCTAGCCGCGGTGAACTCTGTCTTTCAGGCAAGCCTCAGAAATCCCATGGACGCAGCCATAGTCAGGCACGCCTCGATGGATCTATCGAGCTACGCGAAGATAGACGAGATCCCGTTCGACTTCACGCGCCGGCGGATGTCAGTTATCGTGGCGAAAGCCGGCCGCAGGATGTTGATAACTAAGGGAGCCCCTGAGGGCGTGCTGGAGGTGTGCACTGGGCTGGAGCTGGGTGCGGATGGGGTTGATGTGCGGGAGATGACCCCGGAGCTCAAAGCGGCTGCGCTGGACGAATTCGTAAGGCTGTCATCGGACGGATACCGCGCGGTGGCAGTCGCATACAGGACCATAGGCAACGGTCGCGAGGTCTATTCGATTTCGGATGAATCGAACATGACGTTCGTCGGGTACGTATCGTTCATCGATCCTCCAAAGGAGAGTACGCGGGAGGCCCTGGAGCAGGCCGAGGCGCTCGGAGTCGAGATCAAGATACTCACAGGCGACAACGAGCTCGTCACGGCGCGGATATGCGAGCGCGTGGGGCTCAAAGTGAAAGGCGTGCTCATGGGGCAGGATGTGGACTCCATGGATGATGACGAGCTTGCCCAACGGGCCGAACAGGCGACTGTTTGCGCTCGGCTCAGTCCGGACCAGAAGGACAGGGTTATAGCTGCCCTGAAGAAGTCGGGGCATGTAGTGGGGTATATGGGAGACGGGATCAACGACGCGCCGTCGCTCAGGACGGCCGATGTGGGAGTGTCAGTCAGCAACGCCGTGGACGTCGCCCGAGAGGCGGCCGATGTAATCCTCCTTGAGGAAGGCCTGGACGTTCTGGAGACCGGGATCGTGGAAGGCAGGAAGACCTTTGCCAACACGCTCAAGTACATCATGATGGGCACCAGCTCGAATTTCGGGAACATGTTCAGCGTTCCGGCTGCGTTGTTCCTGGTGCCGTTCCTGCCCATGAAGCCGGTGCAGATACTCCTTAACAACCTGCTCTACGACTTCGCGCAGGTCACGATACCGACCGACAAGGTAGACGACGACTACGTCGCGGAGCCGAAGCGCTGGGATATCGGCTTCATCAAGCGATTCATGATAGTGTTCGGTCCGATTAGCTCCCTATATGACGTGCTCACTTACCTTGTGATGCTATACGTGTTCCACGCCGACGCTGCGCTGTTCCAGACCGGGTGGTTCGTCGAATCCCTGGCCACACAGACCCTTGTCATTCACGTGATTCGGTCGAGGCACAGCATACGGAAGAGCAGAGCCAGCCTGGCTCTGACGCTGTCGAGCTTGGGAGTCGTGGCGATCGGGTCTGCCATTCCGTATACTCCGATTGGTCGCTTCTTCGGGTTTGTTCCGCTGCCGGCAGCGTTTTTCGCCGTGCTAATCGCCATGACCGCCGCGTACCTGGCCATGGTCAACGCCGTCAAGAGAGTCTTCTACAAGAAGGGCGGAGTGTGGGGAGCTGGGATATGATGTATGGCCAGGAGGCGTTCGCGGGCATTCGCGGGCGCTTCGTGGCCTTGAAACGCCCATAGCAGCTATGGTATAATCACTTGCTGAAGATATTGAGTGGGCCGCTAGCTCAGCCGGTAGAGCACCGGACTTTTAATCCGGGTGTCGCGGGTTCGAATCCCGCGCGGCTCACCATTATTATGCCCTTTTAGCTGGTCCGATGATAAATGCCGCTGGGGACTGCGCCCAGCGGCATTCGCATTTGTCTGCGAAATGTGTGCGAGGCTCATTTCCGGCCCCCGCCAAAAAGCATGCTCTCAAGTTCGTTTACAGCGCCCTGTTGCATGTCGGGAAGCACATGGGAGGGCATACGGAATCAGGGGCGTATCCGCTCTTTTTCAA
>DAOPWT010000012.1:0-30274 GCA_035351775.1 Bacillota bacterium
GCAGACCGTATGGCTCAAGCGCAAGGTTGGGCATGATGTGGCGGCGCGCATAAAGCAACTGGCAGCTCCCGGCATTGGCGTTGCGGAGAGCGGCCAACGTTTCTACCCTCGTGATACCCTTGCTGCGCAGGTCATCGGCATTGCAGGAATCGATAACCAGGGCCTTGAAGGTCTGGAGCAGCTGTACGACTCTGAGCTCAGGGGAGTGCGCGGTCAGATAGTCGCCGAGCGCGATGCCACCGGCAAGGAAATACCCGAAGGCGAGCACTCCTACGCCCCGGCCAGGGACGGAAAGAGCATAGTGCTCACCATCGATGAAGTGATCCAGTACATATGTGAGCGCGAATTGGAACGTGCCATGGCCGACACACGATCTGAGAAAGGCATCATCTTGGCAATGGATCCGATGACAGGCGAGGTCCTCGCCATGGCCGTGCGTCCGACTTTCAACCCCAATGACTACAGTCGTTACCCCTCAAGCCTGCGCCGGAATACCGCCGTGTGCGATATGTTCGAGCCGGGATCTACTTTCAAGGTAGTTACGGCCGCTGCAGCGCTGGAGGAGGGCGTGGTCACCCCGAACACCGGGTTCTACGATCCTGGCTACATCAAGGTTGAGGACCGGACGATACGGTGCTGGAAAGCCGGGGGTCACGGCTCCCAGACCTTCACCGAGGCCGTGGAGAATTCGTGCAACCCGGTATTCGCCACTCTCGCCGTCAGGCTCGGTTCGGAGACCTTCGCCCGCTACGTGCGTGCATTCGGCCTCACTGACAAGACCGGCATCGACTTTCCCGGCGAGGCCGTCGGCATGATGCACAGAGCGTCCAAGATGGGGCCGGTGGAGCTGGCTACGAGCGGGTTCGGGCAGGGAATCTCAGTCACTCCCCTGCAACTTCTGAACGCCCTGTGTGCTGTGGCGAACGGCGGCACTCTCATGCAGCCTATGCTCGTTCGCGAGGTCATCGATGAGTCCGGCGCCTCCGTACGCAAGATCGCGCCGACCCGGATCAGGCAGGTCATATCGGAGCGAAGCGCCCGCCAGCTATCTACAATACTACAGTCGGTGGTCGTGAATGGATCCGGCGCGCGCGCAGCGGTTCCCGGATATGCAGTGGCAGGCAAGACAGGGACGGCGCAGAAACCCGAACGCGGAGGGTACGGCGACAGACGGATCGCGTCATTCATGGGCTATGCTCCGGCGAACGATCCGCGCATAGCCGTATTGGTCGTCTTGGATGAGCCCAAGACTGATGTGAAATACGGGGGCGTGCTCGCCGCGCCGGCGTTTGCTGCGGTGATAGCGGACGCAATGCGCTACATGGAGATTCCTCCCACATATTCTGCGACCGTGCCGTCACAGCAGTCGACTTCCAGCCTCGTGACCGTGCCCGATCTGCTCGGCCTGGCTCTGCCGGCGTCGATGTCTTCACTTAAGGCTGCCGGGCTAGTGGGGAGGGCCGAGGGCGCCGGTGCGGTTGTCACCAACCAGGTGCCCAAGGCGGGCTCGCGCGTTGCGGCCGGGACGACTGTCGTCGTTTACTTTGGCCCTGAGCAGCTGTATAATCTTGAGGGCGATTTTGTGGAAGTGCCGGACGTGACTGGGAAGACTCTTAAGGAGGCCGCAATCTTGCTGGGTGCCAGAGGGCTCACGGTGCAGCCCATGGGACGCGGCATCGTGGCGCGGCAACAGCCTCTGGGCGGCGCCTCGGCAAGACGGGGCTCGGCCGTGACAATATTCCTCGAGGAATGAGCGATATGCCTGAAAAGAGCCTTGATCAGTTGCTCGCGCGCCTCGACGCGCCTGAGGTCTCAGGCGATGCGCAGGCTGTGGTTACGAGCCTCACATATGACTCACGCAGAGTGAGTGGCCCTGGCGCCCTTTTCGCAGCCTTCGAAGGGGCGCATTTCGACGGGCACCGCTTCATCGGCGAGGCGGTTCAGCGCGGTGCAAGCGTAGTGCTCGCCTCGTGCGGGCGCACCGTGGAGGTGCCCGAGGGAATCACCCTGGTGCGCGTACCTGACACCCGCCGTGCGCTTGGCGCCGTCGCCCGCGAGTTCTACGGCGACCCGTCGGGGCAGATGACGGTGACCGGCGTGACCGGCACCAAGGGCAAGACTACAACCACGTACATCGTGGCCCATATCCTTGAATCCGTGGGCATACCCACGGGGCTCATCGGCACAGTTGGGTACAGAACCGGGCGATCTGTACGCCCGGCGCCCAATACCACACCTGAGGCCGCCGACTTGCAGGAGATCTTCTATGAGATGCGCCAAAACGGTCTGAATCAGGCAGTGATGGAGGTATCATCGCACGCCGTCGCACTCGGAAGGACTGCCCTGATCGACTTCGATGTAGCGGTGTTCACCAACATCGGCCACGACCATCTGGATTTCCATCGGACCGTCGACGAGTACGCTGAGGTCAAAGCCGGCCTTTTTCGCGGGCTCGGTCGGTTCGGCTCGAGGCCCGGCAAGCCGTGGCCCAAGTCGGCAGTGATCAACGCCGACGATCCGTACTCAATGAAGATGATCAAGGCATCGCGAACCGCCGGAGCCCGCATAGTTGCATTCTCGGCCAAACCGGTATCTTCGCGGGACGGCTGTGACGATTTGGCCGCGGCTGACGATGTCCATATGGATCGCAACGGCACATCTTTCATTCTGCGACACGCTGCGTCAGGCGTGCACATCCCGGTCAGGTCGCGCCTTGTGGGCGCGTTCAACATCTACAATGCCCTTGCCGCTCTGGCCGCCTCGTATGAGCTGGGGGTATCCGTGGAGCAGGGCGCGGAAGCGCTCGCCACTTTCGCCGGAGTCCCCGGCAGGTTCCAACTTGTCGACCTGGGCCAGGAGTTCACGGTCATAGTCGATTATGCCCATTCTCCTGACTCTTTGGCCAATGTGTTGGCCACGGCGCGAGAGGTCACGCATGGCCAAGTGATCTGCGTATTCGGCTGCGGCGGCGACCGCGACCGCACGAAGCGCCCACTGATGGGCGGGATTGCAGCTGAGATGGCGGACTACGCGATCGTCACTTCTGACAATCCTCGCAGCGAAGACCCGGCGTCTATTGCCCGGGAGGTTTCGGCGGGCATGGGGGCGAACAATGGTCGATGGGCAGTCATCTTGGACCGAGCCAACGCCATCCGCGAGGCGATCGGGCGCGCGCGCCCGGGTGACTTGGTGCTCTTGGCGGGCAAGGGCCATGAGACATATCAGATTTTCGCCGACCGCACCATCGAGTTCGACGATGTGCAAGTGGCGAAGGATGCTTTGAAGGAGCTGGTCCCGGGTGCTTGACTACACTCTGGCGCAGATAGCGCGTGCAGTCCATGGCGAGCTGGCGGCAGGTTCGTCCGACGCGCGAGTCGCGTCGGCCGCCATTGACAGCAGGGCTTGTGGCGCCGGAACGCTCTTTTTCGCGCTGCCGGGGGAGCGCGTCGATGGCCATGACTTCGTGGCCGGGGCGGCGGCGGCCGGTGCGAGCGGGGCTGTAGTGTCGAAAGCCCGGCCAACCGACTTCCCGGGCGACCTGCCGGGAGAGTTTGGCCTGATCGTTGTGGATGATCCCGCTCGGGCTCTCGCCGAGTTGGCCGGCTGGCATAGGCGCCTCATGAGGGCGAGCGTAGTGGGTGTAACGGGCAGCGCGGGCAAGACCACGACCAAAGACATGATCGCAGCAGTGCTCCGTGAGGGCTTCTCCGTGCTCGCAACAGAGGGGAACATGAACAACGAGATTGGTCTGCCGCTTACACTGCTTCAGCTTGAGCCCGAGCACGATGTGGCGGTGCTGGAGATGGCGATGCGGGCTCCGGGCGAGATAGCCGCCCTCGCACAAACGGCCCGGCCGGACGGAGGTGTCGTCACCAATGTCGGTTTCGCCCATATAGGGCTGCTTGGGTCGCAAGGCGCCATAGCTGACGCCAAAGCCGAGCTGATCAGGGCGCTGCCTGCCCACGGATTTGCCGTGCTCAACGGGGATGATCCGCGTGTGCGTGCCATGGAGCAGCTTGCTCCGGGGCGCTCGCTGCTATACGGGCTGTCTCCCGAGTGCCCCATCCGAGCGGTCGATGTGGCTCTGACCGAGCATGATACGTCGTTCGCCGTGACCTTGGACGGGCAGGTTTCTCCCGATGCGAGGTTCACCGTGCCTGTGCCTGGCCGCCACAACGTCATGAATGCCCTGGCTGCGTTGGCGGTAGGCTGGCGCCTGGGAATCGAGCCCGGGGCCATGGCTCGCGGGCTCGCCTCATTTAGCCCGTCCGCCATGAGGATGCATTTCGTGCATGCGCCCGGAGGGTTCACGGTCATAGACGACACCTACAACGCCAATCCGGCCTCTATGAGGTGCGCTATCGATTCGGCGTTGCAGCATGCAGGGCAGCGCCGGGTAATAGCGATACTCGGAGACATGCTTGAGCTGGGCGATGCCGCGGCAGCAGACCACGAGAAGCTGGGGGAGTACGTGGCCTTTGCCGGAGTGTCGGGCTTGGTCAGTGTGGGGCCTCTGGCTGCGCTGGCCGCGCGAAGCGCGGTCAGGGCCGGCCTAGATGGGCGCAGGTGTCATGTATGCGACGACAATGCCTCCGCGGCGCACGTCGCGACTGAGATGGCCGACGCGGGCGATGTGGTACTGGTAAAGGGATCGAGGGGGATGCGCATGGAGCAGATAGTGTCGGCTCTTGCCAAGGCCCCGGAGAATAGCGGTGATATGTAATGTCTGCGGTACTCATACGTTCTCTTATGGCAGCTGCCGTAGCGCTTTTGGCGGCAATAGTCACAGCGCCGCCCATCATACGTTCGCTTGTCCGCCTGAGGGTCGGGCAGATCGTCAGGGACGACGGCCCTGCGTCTCATCTGGCCAAGACGGGGACGCCCAGTATGGGCGGTGTCATCATGCTCATCGCCGCGCTGGCCGGGAGCATCGCCTCAGCCGGATCGCACTTGCGCGACCTGGGCCCGGCGCTCTTCGTCAGCACTGGATGCGGCCTTGTCGGGATGCTGGATGACTACATCTCCATCGTTGCCCATCGATCTCTGGGCCTCAGGGCACGGCAGAAACTTCTGCTCCAGTTGGCGCTGGGGTTGGTACTCGGGGCCTTCGGCTACATCACGCCGGGGCTCGGATCAGCGATCGTGATCCCGTTTACCAGAGGCGTTCAGCTGGACCTGGGGGTATGGTACATACCCTTCGTGGCGCTGGTGCTGGTATCGGCGACCAACGCCGTGAACCTCACCGATGGGCTGGATGGCCTGGCAGGCGGTACAGTGGCCATTGCGTCCTTTGCCTACGTGGCCATCGCGTCCCGGCTCGGCCTGCCGGCAGTGGGCGTGTTCGCAGGCGCCGTGGGCGGGGCTGCTTTGGGCTTTGTTTGGTGGAACGCCCATCCGGCGGCGGTGTTCATGGGCGATACCGGGTCGCTGGCGCTGGGAGCGGCTTTGGCATCCATGGCGGTGATGACTCGGACTGAGCTATTGCTGATCATAGTCGGCGGCGTGTTTGTCGCCGAGACTCTTTCAGTAGCCATACAGGTGATCTCATTCAAGCTCACGCGCAAGCGGGTGTTTAGGATGGCGCCGCTTCACCACCACTTCGAGCTGGCCGGTGTGGCAGAGACCAAGATCGTGGTGAGGTTCTGGATTGTGGCGGCGTTCTTCGCCGCCCTAGGATGTGCCGGGCTTTAGGCGGTGAAAGGAGGTGCGCCGGATCGCCGGCGCGCGAAGTATGAGCGAGCACAAGGGCCTTCCTGACATCATGATCTTCATCATCACACTCGCGCTTCTCAGTGTGGGCGTAGTGATGGTGTTCAGCGCGAGTTCAGTGACGGCCTACCATGAGCTGGGCGACGCGTACCACTACTTGAAGCGCCAGTCGCTCTGGGCCGCAATCGGGCTTGTGGCCATGGTGATCTGCATGAACATCGACTACCACCTGTGGGCAAAGCTCGCCGGCCCGCTGATCGTGGCATCCATAATCGCCCTCACAATCGTGCTCGTGCCGGGCATCGGGATCACCATCTCGGGTTCGCAACGTTGGCTCGGCGTAGGCCCGGTTCGCGTGCAACCATCCGAATTCGCCAAGCTGTCGGTGGTCATATTCCTTGCGGCATATCTGTCGGCATCGCCTGACCGGGTCAAGAGCGTCGTGCGCGGTGTATTCATTCCCCTGATTCTTGTGGGCTTGTGCGCGCTCCTTATCCTCCGCGAGCCTGATCTGGGCACCGCCATAGGTATGGCAGCAGTGGCGTGGCTGATGGTCTTGACGGCGGGTGGGAGTCCGGGTTGGCTTGTCGGCCTAGCCGCAATGACCGCCCCTGTGATCTACTTGTACGCAAGGCATGACCCAGTGCGAATGAGGCGCCTTACCTCGTTCCTGGATCCGTGGGCCGACCCTCTGGACTCGGGCTTCCACATCATCCAGTCTCTGTTGGCCTTGGGTTCGGGCGGGCTCGTCGGAACAGGACTCGGCCTGTCAAGGCAGAAATTCTACTATCTTCCCGAACAGCATACGGACTTCATATTCGCCATAATCGGCGAAGAGCTTGGGTTTCTGGGCGCGGCCCTAGTTGTGTTTCTGTACGCGCTCTTCGCGTGGCGGGGGTTTCGGGCCTCGCTCAATGCTCCGGATTCCTTTGGATCTCTCTTAGCCGCAGGCATCACCATAATGGTGGCCCTGCAGGCGGCGATGAACATAGCGGTAGTCACGGGCTCGATGCCCATAACAGGCATCACACTGCCCTTGATAAGCTCAGGCGGATCTTCTTTGGTGCCTATGCTTGCCGGTGTAGGCATATTGCTCAACATAACACGCCGTGCGGGGCAAAGATAGGCAGGAGTTGTGTCAGTTGAAGGACGGTGAGGCCGGCGGCGCAGCCGGCAGACGCAAGCGGTTCTTGCTGGCCGGAGGCGGCACGGGCGGCCACATATACCCGGCGCTCGCCATCGCCCGCGAGCTGCTAACTCGTCACCCCGACTCCGAGGTGCTGTTCATCGGAGGCACGCGGGGCCTTGAGAGTGAACTCATACCGAGAGAGGGATTTGCGTTCAGGGCCATCAGTGTATCGGGCCTTAAGCGCAGGTTGTCGCTGGACACTCTGGCCACTCTGGGCCAGGCAGGGCTGGGCGTGGCGCAGTCAATGTCTATCGTGGCGCGATTTCGCCCTGACGCAGCCATAGGCACCGGGGGATATGCGTCGGGGCCTGCTATGTTGGCTGCGTCGTGGCTCGGCGTGCCAGTGCTAATACACGAGCAGAATGTGGTGCCGGGCGCCACTAATAGGATGCTGTCGGGCAGGGCAGCTATCGTGGCAATCAGCTGGGAGGAGTCGCGCAAGTATCTTAAGCGACCGGGTAGGTCTGTGCTCACCGGCAACCCAGTGCGTCAGGACGTGATCACCGCCACGCGCGAGGAGGGGTTGGCCTCGTTCGGCCTGGATCCATCACGCCCGACGGTGCTGGCGTTCGGGGGCAGCCAGGGCTCTGCCAGCATCAACCGTGCGTTCATCAGCGCCCTGCCGGCGCTCAGGGCCCGGGTGAATGCCCAGTTCATGCTGGCGACGGGCAAGGATAAGTTCAGCGAGTCTATCGCGTGCGCGAACGATGCGGGAGTGCCTACAGCCATTTCCTCAGACGGAATAGCCAGGTCGGAGCGGGGAGATATTATCCTCATGCCATACATTTACAATATGCCGCATGCCCTGGCCTGCGCCGACTTGGTCATAGCCAGATCTGGAGCGATAACCCTTGCGGAATTGGCTATTCGCGGTGTGCCGGCGGTACTGATCCCACACCCGCTCGTTCCCGACAACGTGCAGGAGAAGAACGCGCGGGCCATGGAGCGGCGGGGTGCGGCGCGCGTGGTGCTCGACAGAGAGCTTGAACCGGCTGGGCTGGCAAGGCTGGTCGGATCGCTGCTCTCGGACCCCGGCGCCCTGCGCGCGATGGCGGATGCTTCGCGCTCGGCCGGCATACCCGATGCGGCATGTCGTGCCGCAGACTGTGTGGAGCAGATAATGAGGTCAGGAAGCGGCGGGCGCGGGACATGCTCCCGGATGGGCCTTTTGTCATAGAATAGCATCGTCGGCCCGCCCGAGCGGCAGAAGAGGTGCAGTCCATGGAAGCAGACGAACGCATACATTTCATAGGAATCGGTGGAAGCGGGATGAGCCCCCTCGCGCACATCATGTCCGGTCTGGGCTGGCGCGTATCGGGCTCTGATATACGTTACTCTCCCCATCTCGCGGATCTTGCAGCCATAGGAGCCCGGGTCTATCAGGGCCATGACCCTTCCGTGGTAGATGGCGCCGCCAGGGTCGTGGTGTCGGCGGCTGTGCCCTGGGGCGACCCGGAACTCGTCGCTGCCCGCGCGCTCGGGATACCCGTCACTACCCGGGCCGAGCTTCTGGGCGAGATCATGAAACCCCGTCGCGGGATAGCGGTTACCGGCACTCACGGCAAGACTACCACCAGCGCCATGATAGCGCTGATCATGGAGGAAGCAGGGCTTGATCCCACGGTTGCAGTGGGCGCGGGGTTGCCGTGGATCGCCACAGGCGGAAAGGCCGGCCGAGGCGAGTTCATGGTGGTAGAAGCGGACGAAGCTTACCGGTCCTTCTTGAAACTGGATCCGGAGGCCGCCGTGGTCACCAACATCGATGACGACCACAGGGACCACTACGGCTCGTTCGAGGCCATAGTGGATGCGTTCACGCAGTTCCTGGAGAGGATAAAGCCTCTGGGCTTTGCGGTTCTCTGCGCCGACGACCCCAACGTGACCCGCGCAGCGTCGCGGCTTGAGCGAAGGGTGGTCAGGTATGCAGTGGCGGCCGAGGCTGAATATGTCGTGTCGGAACCTCGTTCGCTCGGATTCGGATCGCGTTTCGTGGCCCTGCGTCACGGAAGGCCCATGGGACAGATTGAGCTTTCGGTGCCCGGGATGCATAACATGAGTAATGCCATGGCCGCAATCGCTCTTGCCGATCAGCTCGGCATCGACTTTGACGTGGCGCGGACGGGACTGGCCCGTTTTGCAGGGGCGGAGCGCAGGTGTCAGGTGTTGGCCCACACGCCTGATGTGACGCTGGTAGATGACTACGCGCACCATCCTGCAGAGATACGCGCCACCTTGGCAGCGCTGCGGAAGGCGGCAAGCGGGAGGTTGGTGGCTGTGTTCCAGCCCCAACGCTTCTCCAGGACCAAGCTACTGCATGATGAGTTTGTCCGGTCCTTCAGCTTAGCAGATGTGATCGCAATTACCGAGATCTACTATGAGGGCACTGGAGAATCGCCCATCCCCGGCGTTACCGGGCAACACCTGGCCAAGAGTATCGAGGCCTACGAGGGCAGGCCCGTTGTGTATCTGCCCGACCGGGACGCCCTCGAGGGCTTCCTGAGAAGCGCTGTGATCCCCGGCGATACCATCGTCACGATGGGCGCGGGCGACATATACAGGACATCGCGACGTTTCGCCGAAGAGCTACTGCGCTCGGGAGCGCGACCCGGGCCATCGGAAGACGGGCGGTGGTAACTCGATGACGAGCATGGTTACGGTCGAGCAAGCCAGGCGGCTACAGAGTGTTTACAGCGGAAAAGTCATGCTGAACGAGCCGATGAAGAGATACACATCGTTTCAGATCGGCGGTCCGGCTGACGTACTTGTGGAACCGCATGATGTGGAAGCCCTGCAGATGGTGTTGCAGTGGGCATGGAGCGAAGGGTTGCCCATATTTGTGCTCGGTAACGGGACCAACTTGCTCGTGGCGGACGAGGGAATTCGGGGAGTCGTGGTCAGGATTGGCCCGGGCCTTGACGATATCTCATTCGAAGGCGATTACTTGAGGGCTGGCGCCGGGGCGACGCTGCCTGTGCTTGCCAGAGAGTGCGCCGAACGGGGCCTTGCGGGCCTTGAGTGGGCCGTCGGAATACCGGGCTCGCTGGGCGGCGCCCTCACGATGAATGCAGGTGCTTACAGTCACACGGTCGGCGACGTGACCCGCGAGGTCAGGATGATAGGCCTAGATGGCGCGCTTTCGGTCAAAACCGGCGAAGAGATGCAGTTTGCGCAGAGGTCCAGCCGGCTGTCGCACGGCGATGGCATAGCGTATCAGGCACTGCTCGCCCTGCACCGAGCCGACCCCGACGAGATACGTGCCCGCACAGCCGGGTACATGAGAGACAGGAAGATCAAGCAACCTCTCCATATGCCGAGTGCGGGTTGTGTATTCCAGAACCCATCTGGGCGGGGCGCCGGCAGGTACATAGACGCGGCGGGGCTGAAGGGGCTCAGGGTGGGCGGAGCTGAGGTTTCGCAGGTCCATGCCAATTTCATCATCAACACGGGCGGCGCCAGTGCTCGAGATGTGCTTATCCTGATGGGGGTGATCAGGCGTACTGTGTACGAGAAGTTCGGCGTGGACTTGGTGCCCGAGGTGCGTGTAGTGGGAGGCTAGGCTCGTTGCCTGCCTCGCTTAATAAGGCTTCGAGGTGGAATCCATGGAGTGGCTGAGAATAGAAGGCGGTCGGGAGCTTCGCGGACGGGTATCAGTTCCCGGGGCCAAGAACTCATGCCTCAAATTGATGGCCCTCTGCATAATGGCATCCTCCGAATGCACGATCACCAACGTGCCTTCCATCACCGATGTCGACACCATGTGCGACCTCCTCAGAGCAATCGGAGCCCGGATTGTGCGCCAGCGCGATTCGGTTCTATCAGTCGATCCAGGGCCGATCTCTTGCATGCGTCTGCCGGAGCATCTAGTAAGGTGCATGCGCGCATCAGTGCAGGTAATGGGGCCTTTGCTTGCCAGATTCGGCGAGGTTCACATGCCGTACCCCGGCGGATGCCCGATAGGGTCACGCCCGATAGACCTGCATCTTAAGGGGCTTGCTGCGATGGGCGCCCAGTTCTCAGAGGAGCATGGGCTTATCAGCGGACGCGTCGATCGCCTGGTGGGTACGGAGATACACCTTGATTTTCCCAGCGTGGGCGCTACCGAGAACCTGATGGCCGCTGCGTGCATGGCGACGGGCACCACCGTGATACGCAATGCTGCCCGCGAGCCTGAGATCGTGGATCAGCAGAACTTCCTCACGCGACTCGGCGCGCAGATCCGCGGCGCCGGCACTGACACCATCAGGATCACCGGCATGCCCGAGCTGGGAAGCACCACTTACCCGGTGATGCCCGACAGGATACAGGCGGGAACCTACATGATCGCCGCTGCCGCCACACGCGGAGATGTTACGGTCACTGATGTAGTCCCAGAGCATTTGGAGGCTGTCGGTGCGAAGCTGGCCGAGGCCGGAGCGGCTGTCATTGCTTCGGAGGATTCCGTAAGAGTCGCGATGGGCGACAGGCCGGAGCCGATATGCATCAAGAGCATGCCTTACCCGGGGTTTCCCACTGATCTGCAGGCGCCCATGGCGGCGCTGCTTACAGTGGGGCGGGGCACGAGTGTAGTCACCGAGAACATCTTCAACAACAGGTTCCGCTATGTGGACGAACTGAATCGCATGGGCGCTCAGATCTCCGTGGACGGCAGGACCGCCATAATCCGCGGGGTGAGTGAGCTCACCGGTGCGCGCGTCTCCGCTCCGGATCTTCGCGCAGGGGCCGCTCTCGTCGTCGCCGGCCTTGCGGCCCGCGGCGAGACTGTCATTGACGGGGTAGAGCACATCACGCGAGGTTATGACAGCCTTGCTGAGCGAATGGCGTCCTGCGGAGCCCTCATCAGCCACACTGTGGATGCTTCGGAGGCAGCATCCTCGGATTCGTGAAATCCCCTTCTGGCGTGGTATAATGGGGTCAGGCTGGTCGCGCCGGGCGGAGGTGCAAGCTGTGCCTGACTATTCCCAAATCTCTCAAACACCGGAGCGGCAGCGGGGGATACCATTCCCCGCCATTGCGCTGCTCTTCATCGTTCTGAGCGTCGCCGCCTTTCTGCATTCTCCGTATTTTGAGGTCAGGCACGTGCGTGTCGGCGGCGCCGACTACCTGATGGAGCGAGAGGTCCTGCTGATTGCGGACATCCCCGAGAAGTCTAACATATTCTTCGTTCCCACCAAGGAGATAGAGAGAAGGCTCGTTGCCACTCCGCGGATACGGAAAGCGCGCGTGGATAGGATCATCCCCGATACCCTCAGGATCCATCTGGAGGAGCGCTCCACGGTTGCCTATCTTCCATACGGAGGCTACTTCATCGACATCGATGAGTACGGCTCTGCAGTTGCCGTGTCGGAGGCGATCACCGACCCCGATGTACCTCTTTTGCTCGGGGTGATCCCTACGTACGTGGCCGTGGGCGAACGCGTCAAGCCTGAGGCGCCTATTGCCGTGGGAGCAGCGATCGCTGCCGCTCTCGTTAGGCAGAAGATACCCAACCTGTCGGAAGTGGATGTGACCTCAATGGAGGATGTAGTCATCCGGACTTCAGACGGTATCCGCGTGCTGGCGGGCTCCGCGAAGGGCATTGAGGAGCGGGCGAGGCTTCTCGATTCGATCCTGGCCTCACTCAGAGAACAGGGCATGCGGGTGGATTACATCGATGTCCGAGTGGAGGCCAAACCCGTGATAAGGCCGAGGAGATAAACCCGATCGCGCAAGAGGGAAACGAGCGCAGTTCTAGAATCATGCAAAGACACGGCGACCCGGTTCGGCGTGGGCGGAGGGAGCTAGCTTGGGCAAAAGAGACATCGTAGTTGGGCTCGACATTGGATCGAGCAAAGTGTGTGCCCTCATATGCGAGCAGCACGATGATTCATCCCTGGATGTTGTAGGCATGGGAGTCAGCCCATCCGCGGGCCTCAGGCGAGGGGTGATTGTGGATATCGATTCTGCGGCGGCGGCCATATCCGATGCTGCTGCGCGGGCTGAGAACATGTCAGGCTGTGCCCTGGTTTCGGCGGTGGCCAGCGTGTCGGGGGCACACGCAACGACTACATACAGCAAGGGAATCGTGGCTGTTGGCAGGCCTGATAGGGAGATCGGCCAGGACGATGTGGAGCGGGTGCTCGATGCCTCAAGGGTGGTGGCAATTCCCCCCGACCGTGAGGTAATCCATGTGCTTCCCCGGGAGTTCGTGATAGACGGTTGCCGTGGCATCCGTCGCCCGGTGGGAATGTCGGGCATCAGGCTTGAGGTGGAGACGTGCATAATCACAGGTTCGGCCACGTCCATCCAGAACGTGCGCCGCGCGGCCTCGCGCGTGGGTCTGGAGATAGACCAGCTAGTGCTGCAGCCTATCGCGGCGGCCGAAGCTGTGCTCACTGAGTCGGAGAAGGATCTGGGTGTGCTCATGATCGATATCGGCGGTGCCACTACCGATATCGCGTGCTACATCGACGGCACACTCCAGCATACCGCGGTGATACCGGTAGGCGGAGGCCACATCACGAACGATATCGCTTTGGTGCTGCGTCTGCCCGTGGGCTACGCCGAGGAGCTCAAGATCAAGTACGGCGCTGCCCGTGCAGACATGGTGAACCCGGACGAGATGTGCGGAAAGGACAATGGAGTATCACGGTACAAGCTATGCCAGATAATCGAGGCACGGGTGTACGAGATAATGGAGATGGTCAAGGCTGAGGCCGATGGGCATGGCCTTGCCGGGCAGCTTCCCGCCGGAATCGTAGTGACTGGCGGCGCCGCTCTCATGCGCGGCGCGCCCGAGGTTGCCCAGGATGTGCTCAAACTGCCGTCGCGTCTGGGCGTTCCTACAGGTGTGTCGGGCATGACTGATGTTGTGGCAAGCCCCGCATACGCCACGGCGCTCGGCCTGGTGAAGTATGCGAGGAGCAGTTCGGGCGCGGCGTCCGGGTCAGCCATGAAGCGCCGATCCGGCGGCTTTGCCGCGAACGTTCGTGAGTGGTTTCGGGAGATTTTCTCCTCATGAGAGCTGCAAGGGGGATGCGAGGTGTTTGAACTAGAGATCGAGGTCGATCACTTGGCCAGCATCAAGGTAGTGGGTGTGGGCGGTGGCGGCAGCAACGCCATCAACAGGATGATCAGCGCCGGGCTCCGCGGGGTCGAGTTCATCGCTTTGAACACGGACGCCCAGGCTCTGCGCATGGCAGATGCTCCGAGCAAGATACAGATCGGCGAGAAGCTCACCAAAGGGCTTGGCGCCGGAGCGAATCCCGAAGTCGGCAAGAAGGCTGCTGAGGAGAGCCGCGAGCAACTGGGGCAGTCGCTCGAAGGCGCCGACATGGTCTTCATCACCTGCGGTATGGGCGGGGGCACGGGCACGGGCGCTGCGCCCATAATAGCGGAGATCGCCAAAGAGCAGGGGGCTCTCACAGTGGGCGTGGTGACCAAGCCGTTCGCTTTTGAGGGCAGACGTCGAATGGCCCAGGCCGACCAGGGAATTTCCGCTCTCAAAGACAAAGTTGACACTCTAATAGTCATCCCCAACGACCGCCTGCTGCAGGTGGTGGAGCGCAATACTTCGATCTTGGAAGCGTTCCGCGTGGCAGACGACGTGCTCCGCCAGGGGGTTCAGGGCATTTCCGACTTGATAATTGTGCCTGGCCTGATCAACCTGGATTTCGCCGACGTCAGGACGATCATGACGGACGCGGGCTCCGCTCTGATGGGCATCGGCATAGCTTCAGGCGAGAACCGCGCCTCCGAAGCGGCCCGTATCGCCATATCCAGCCCGCTGCTGGAGGCCTCGATCGACGGGGCTAAGGGCGTCCTGATGAACATCACAGGCTCGTCCAACCTGGGGCTGTTCGAAGTGAACGAGGCGGCCGAGATAGTGTCGAGTTCCGCCGACCCCGATGCGCTCGTGATTTTCGGTGCGGTTATCGACGAATCCATGGGCGACGACCTCAAAGTCACCGTGATCGCCACTGGGTTCGAGGCAGTTGCGCGTGCCCAGTCGGTGCCCGCCGGTTCGAGGCTTCCTCACGCCGACAGGGTTCAGATCAAGCCGCTGGCAGGCGGCGATGATCTGGATATCCCGCCTTTCCTGAGGCGGGCTAGGTAGGAGCGGTCCGAGTACATAACACCCATACGGCGACGGTATACAGCGGCGAATCCCCCTCGAGCATGCGGGGTGCGCCGCTTTTTCGTCTCGAAATCCATCGGGCGGTGCATCGCCCCAACCCGACACCTTTCGGAGTGAGGGGGTGCTACACTGAATACAATTACGTAGTGGGGGGTGCCGCAGGTGATCCGCTTGTACGTTGACTCCCTGCTACTCATGGCCGGCAGCACTTTTCTCCTGGATCTCATCACCCTGTGGGCTGTGCGGCAGATGGGCGGCGCGGTAGCGCCCAGAGCTGGCTCCGGGCCGTGCGTGAGGCCCAGGCTTGCCGCTGGCGCAGGCTTGTCGACGGCCGTGTTCGTGGCCATGGTTAGCTTGGCGCAGGTGGGCCTTGCAGACCTGAAGTCGGGCGTCTCGATTACTGCCGCGACCGTGGCTGCCTGCGCCTCACTGATACTGGCTTTCCCCGGGATGTCGCTGCGGGCCACGGCTACAGCGCTGTTCTATCGCTCGCTCCTGACTGCGCTGGCCGGAGGCGCGGCGACAGCCGCTTACTCCTTCACCGCCGGGAACCGGGCAACCTCGTTCATCGCGGCCATCGCAGCAGTGGCGCTTGCGGCCGAGGCGGGCTGGGGCGCAGTCCATCGCGGCATTCGCGACGGGCTTTTCGTAGTTCCAGTCGACATCGATTTCGGCGCCGATCGTGTTTCGGTTCAGGCACTGATAGACACAGGTAATCGCCTGCGTGACCCGGCTTCCAGAAATCCCGTGATAATCGTGGAGTACGGCGCGATCGAGTCGGCACTGCCTTGCGAGGTCAGGGAAGCCTTAGCTCGGCCCGGCGACGACTTCATGGCGCAGGCGCGGGCTGTCGCCGGCTCGACCTGGTCATCGCGGTTCAGGGCCGTTCCGTACTCCTCCGTGGGCAGGGATAAGGGGATGATGGTGGGCTTCAGGCCCGACCGAGTACGCGTGGCGGACGGGGGGAGAACCATCACTACTTCGCGTGCTGTGGTATGCGTTCATACGTCTACACTGTGCCCGGGCGGCAACTACCGGGCGCTGCTCAACCCAGATATCCTGACCGCCGCGTGAGTCCATATGGGAGGCTTGCTCAGATGGAGATGATTGAGAGAGCCCTCTGGATCGTCCGATTGCTGCTCATCAGAATCCTCGGCAGACTGGCCACGGCTGACGACTCAGTCTGTTACGTCGGAAGCCACGAGACGCTGCCGGCCCCTCTTACGCCCGACGAGGAGGCATGCCTGATCGGTCGGCTTATGGGCGGGGACGAGGATGTCAGGGCGGAACTGGTGGAGCGCAATCTGAGGTTGGTCGTGTACATTGCGCGCAAGTTCGAAAGCACCGGAGTGGGCGTAGAGGATCTTGTGTCCATTGGCACCATCGGCCTGATAAAGGCCGTTAATACCTTTGATCCAAGCAAGCGGATAAAGCTGGCCACATATGCCTCTAGGTGCATCGAAAACGAAATCCTGATGCACCTGCGCAAGACAAACAGGATTCGCAGTGAAGTATCCTTTGATGAACCACTCAACGTCGACTGGGACGGCAACGAGCTTCTGCTTTCAGACGTGTACGGGACTGACGATGATCTCATATACCAGGCCATCGAGGAGGAAGTAGATCGCGCCCTGCTCAGCGAGGCTCTGGCGGCCCTTACCGGCAGGGAGAAACGTATCATGGAGCTGAGATTCGGCTTCACAGGCGGGTCCGAGAAGACTCAGAAGGAGGTAGCCGACCTGCTGGGAATCTCGCAATCATACATATCCAGGCTGGAGAAGAGAATCCTGATAAAGCTGAGGCATCAGATAGTCAGGGCTGAGTGAGACCATCACTCGAGCTGTCGACGGCACGTGCCGGCTTGGCGCCCGGTCGCGGGGGGAAATCCACCCGACCGGGCGCCACATTGTTCTGACGGCCTACGTATTGACGCTCAATTCGAACAAGCGCAACAGAATAAACCCGGAACATCGGAGCAATACTCTTACTGGAAGAGCGGCGACACGAAGTTCAGATAGTGGAGTTGTTCCGAAATGGCGCTGAACAAAGTTGAGATCTGCGGTGTCAATACCTCGAAACTTCCGGTGTTGTCGAGTGCGAAGATACGGGAGCTTTTGGAGGCAGTGCGCGACGGCGATGAGGAAGCGCGCGACAAACTGATATACAGCAACCTCCGACTGGTATTGTCGGTCATTCAGCGGTTCACCAACAGAGGCGAGTACGTTGACGACCTATTCCAGGTGGGGTGCATAGGCCTGATCAAAGCCATCGACAACTTCGACTTGGGGCAAAACGTCAAATTCTCCACATATGCAGTGCCCATGATAATCGGCGAGATCAGACGGTATCTGAGGGATAATAACCCGATCAGGGTGTCGCGATCCCTGCGCGACATCGCCTACCGGGCGCTGCAGGTCCGCGACAGGCTTGTCGCCGACACCTCCCGAGAGCCTACAGTGACCGAAATCGCCGCGGCGCTGGGCCTTCCGCGCGAGGAGATAGTATACGCCCTGGACGCCATACAGGAACCGATATCCTTGTTCGAGCCGATATACCACGACGGGGGCGACCCCATCTACGTAATGGACCAGGTGTCGGATGACAAGAACCTCGACGTCAATTGGCTTGAGGGTATATCGATCAAGGAGGCCATGCTGAGGTTGCCGGCGCGCGAGCGCCTTATACTGAAGCTGCGGTTCTTCGAGGGCAGGACCCAGATGGAGGTAGCCGACGAGATCGGGATTTCACAGGCACAAGTGTCTAGGCTGGAAAAAGCTGCACTCCGACAGATGAGGGGCTCGATGTAGAGGAGGGTAACACCATCAAACACGAACTAGCTGTCAGGGTAGTAACATGCGCCGCCATACTTGCGCTGGCTTTCATATGCTTCGTGGCTGCGACTGCACGACCTATTGGAGCACGAGCCTCCGATGAGGCGGCGCCTGCCTACAACCCGTCCAACCTGATCAGACTGCACGTCGTCGCGCCCGGCGACGATTCCCAGAGCCAGCGGCTGAAATTCGCCGTGCGCGACAGGGTGCTCGACGAGACCGGAAGGCTCCTGCAGCTGGCGGACGATGCCGATCAAGCAGCGCGGATACTTCAGGCGAATCTGTCGAGGATAGAGGCGGTTGCTGGAGAAGCGGTGGCTAGGAGCGGAACTTCATGTCAAGTTCAAGCCGACCTCGGCGTGTTCCCCTTTCCGAGCGTCTCATATGGCAACACCTCACTGCCGGCCGGGGACTACCGCGCTCTCAAAGTCGCGATCGGACCTGCTATGGGCGCCAATTGGTGGTGTGTGCTCTTCCCGCCCCTGTGCCCAGTGGACCTTGAAAGAGCCCGCATTCTGGATGTCGCTGCGACCACTGGCGGCCGGTTCCTCACCCTCGAACTCGCCATGCATGCCAGGCCCCTGACCCTCGCCCAGCTCACTTGGGAGATCCCCACCTGGGCCTGTCGCCTTCTGAAGTGGCCCCAGTACCAGCACGCGCGCAGCTGGTAGACCTGCCTCCTGCTCCAGATCCAGCTTCTGCGCTGGCGAATGCACTCATCCAACGCCTCCTGCATACAATGTGAAGGTTTATCATCGCCTGCAGGAGGTGCCTCAATGATTCTCCGAGCTTCCGAACTCCGCGTAAAAGAAGTCGTCAGCGTCAATGACGGCAAGCGGCTTGGCTACATATTCGACATGGAGATCGACATGGATACAGGAAAGATCGTGAGCTTCGTGATTCCCGGAGGCGGCAGGATCCTGGGCTTTTTGGGGCGTGGCGGCGAACTTGTGCTCGACTGGGAGAACATAAGGAAAGTCGGGAAAGACGTGGTCTTGGTAGACGACTCAGAACTGGCCGGTGCCGGTGGATACACGCCCGGTTAGCCCCGCATGTATCAACCGCGTATTGGGACAGACGATATGGGGTTGCAATAGGGAGGACAGGCTGGGACCGCCCATCGTCAACGCGGATCGATCTGCGGATCGATTTTTCTTGAAAGCCGGGCCACGTGATGCTATACTGCGCCTGCTGGAGGGATGCTTCATGCAAAGTTGCTTGCCAGAGAATACAGCAGTACTTGTCAAGGATTCCGCAGGCGAGGTTAGGCGGGTTACGCTGGACCATTTCGACGCCATGCTCAACGACGAACCAGACTGTTCGGCCCTCGGCAACCTGAAGGTGCTTGGCCGCGATGGCTGGGTGGAGTTGACGTCTGTCAGCCGCAGGCGCCTGTGGGAAGGTGAAGAGCTGTTGTGCGTTCGCACGCGTTCAGGGCAGATCTCACTGACGGGCGACCACAAGATCGCTGTCAAGCGCGGCATGGAGGACGTCGTTGTGCCGGCCAGGGACCTCGGCGCGGGAGACGCAATAATGGCCTTCGAACAGCCGGCGCTGGGCAAGAGCGCGCGTCCTGTCGGGGAAGATCCGGTATTTCGGCCCTTTGGGGTGCTATCGGTAATCAGAACCGTTGGCTACGACGGCTCTATGTATCAGGTCGAAACCTCCGACCATACCCTGGTGGCCAACGACTTCCTTACGCAGACGGTGTAGCCGGAACATGAGCGCGTCGTGGTATAATGAAGATCGAACCAGGCGCGGTTATCCACGCCAATCGTGGGGGAAGAGCAAGGGGCAGATGCAGGGATGTGGACTACTCCAAGGCGAAAGCGGCCGCGGCTTCTGGAGCATACTCCCGCGGAGCGCGCCCAGAAACGTTTTGCGAAGGCTGCAGCTGTTGTCGTAGTCGCAGTGCTCTCATATTCCCTTTTCGCCGCCGTTCGCCCCATGATCACGATGAGGTCGTCCAGGACGGCTCAGGCCTATCTGGGCTCGGTCGACGTGTCCTACCCGGGCGATGCAGTGATTGTCCGCGATGAGCGAATTGTGGCAACTCCGATCAGCGGCGTGATCCACTTTGTCGCGGAGAACGGTGAGCGGGTGGCAGCAGGCGCAGTCGTGGCCGAAGTGCGCGACAAAGCCGCTGCCCAGGCCCCTCAATCCAGTTCGCTTCAAGCGCAGGAGGAGATTGACCGATTCGCGCAGGAGTGTGCCATCCGCGAGCAGCGCGAGAAGGAACGTCTGTCTGCGCTGAGGGTTCAGGTTGCCATCAAGGAAGCTGAGCTTCGGGCGTACACCGATCGCAAGGACGCAAAGAATGTAAACCGGCTTCACACGGAGCTATCTGAGCTCCGTCAACGCGAGTCGGCTGCTGTGGATTCGCTTGCCCGGATCGGGGACGAGATGCGAGCTGCCGCTGCCGCGGTGGCCGAGGCCAAGCGCCGATCCGACACCTCTTCCGCACGCGCGCGAGCGGTGCTTCGCTCCTTTGCCGCATCTCTCATCAGCACTCACATCGACGGTCTGGAGGGCGTGTACAGCCCGGCCAATCCCGACCTCCTCGAGATTTCGCCCGCCGATTACACACCATATCCGCGCGTCTGCTCCGAAGGCGATTCGGTTGCCGCGGGCGCCGCGGTCTTTCGGGAAGTGCAGAACCTCCGCACCAGCTTGCTGGTGTTCGCGGATGTACCTGAAGACGCAACGCCTGGAGCAGGAGGCAGGGTGCGTGTGCGCTTTCCCAGGCTTGCCACAGAGGCCGTCCCGGCCACGGTGATAGGCAGCCGCCGACGACCGGATATATCAGCCGACACTTGGGCCTTTCACATTGCCCTCGACCGTTACGCTACGACCTTGACCGATCTGCGTTCGGAGAAGGTCGTGCTCATAACAGATCGTGTATCAGGTATCCTCATTCCCCGCTCGGCCCTTGCGCGAAAGGGTGACGACGACGGTGTATGGCTGCTCAGGACCAACCGGTTCATATGGCGCAGCGTGACCGTACTCGGCATGAATGAGGAAGAGGTAGCGATCGAGGGAATACGAGAGGGCGACCGGGTGCTCTGCAGGCCGCGGTAGAGGAATCCGCAGCATGGCGGAGAATATCTAGTTCTGTCCGAGGTGGTAAGTCTTGCCGTCTATCTTCGATAATCTCAATTGTGTGCTCGAAAACATAGCTGCGTCTGCCGCGCGGGCGGGGCGCGATCCATCCGAGATCAGGCTGGTCGCCGTGACGAAGAATGTGGACGTGGCCAGTGTATGTAGCATAGTATCGGCCGGCGTCGGCCATCTCGGCGAGAATCGGGTGCAGGAGGCTGCTCAGAAGGTCCCGCAGGTGCCAAGCTCGCCCATGTGGCACTTAGTGGGGCACCTGCAGCGCAACAAGGCCCGGCACGCTGTGGAGCTGTTCTCGGTGATCCAGTCTCTCGACAGCCTGGAGCTCGCGGAGGAGCTCGACCGAAGGTGCGCTGCCCGCGGGGTCTCCCTCGATACGCTGCTTCAGGTGAATGTATCCGGGGAGTCCACCAAGTATGGAGTAGCGCCCGATGCTGTAGCCGGCGTGCTGCGGGAGATGCCCAGGTTTGAACATCTGCGCCTTCGCGGGTTGATGACCATGGCCCCATATTCGGACAATCCGGAGGATGCCCGGGTGTGGTTTAGGGCTCTACGTTGCCTAGCGCGCGAGCTCTCAGCTCTTCGCCTGAGCAACGTGGTTATGGACGAGCTATCCATGGGGATGTCCGGCGACTACCAGGTTGCTGTGGAAGAAGGCTCAACCATCGTGCGGGTGGGAACGGCGATCTTCGGCCCGCGCAGCATCAAAGTGGAGGCAAGTTATGGACCTTGAATCGACGGCGCGCGATTCGGCGCGCAGAGCTATCCAATCCAGCTCTCCTGTTTCCATGGGCTTCCTCGAACCCGAAGAGCAGGAGACCGTGGCGCGGGCCCTGTCGGGTAATGCCGATATCGTTGTGAAGCGCTACGGGGGATACCGGGGAGCGCTTCGCCGGAAGACTGTGGCGATGCCGGCCTACTACATCGATGAAGCCTACGATCCGCAGGTATCGTTCTTTGCTCTTCGCGGCAGTGCGGCGGCCGGCAGCGTCGGCCATGAACATGAGTCTTTGGTGGCCTGCCTGCGTGCGATGGGCATACCCCGCGAGAGCATGGGCGACCTTTTCTGGACCGGCCAGGAATGGCAGGGCGTCATCGACGCACAGGTTTTCAGCAGCGGACGCGGCGGTCGCGGCGACCGCGCCTTATCCGATCTGGCAGAGCTGGACCCAGCTGAGGTTTCTTATCCGGGGCAGGCTGCAAAGACCATGCGCGCTACCGTAGCTTCGATGCGTCTTGACGCAGTGGCCGGGGCGGGTTTCCCGGCCTCGCGTACACGCCTGGCGCAGGAGATCAAGGTGGGCAGGTTTCGCATAAACGGCGTGGCTGTGGATTCGCCGGCGGCGCACGTTTCGCCCGGAGATGTGATTGTCTGCCGCGGGCGCGGCAGGCTCGTCGTTGAGGAAGTGGCGGGGGCCACGAAGCGTGGGCGGACCTGTGTAGTTCTCACACGTTATTCTGCGCAGATGACTGACCGTAGGGAGGAGGGTTAGGAATGCTTACGCCACTTGAGGTGCATTCCAAGCAGTTCACAGCCAGGTTTGGCCGATACAGCGCGGCCGAGGTAGACGACTTTCTGGACCTTGTGGGCCAGAGCTACGACCAGCTCTACCGGGAGAATGCCGAGCTCAAGGAGAGGCTTCGTTCACTAGCCGAAAAGCCCCCGGAGCATGGTCCGGCCGATATCGGCGAGACGCTTAAGCAGACACTGTTGATGGCGCAGAAGGCCTCGGAGGACGCCCGGCGAAACGCTGAGGAGAAAGCCCACTTGATCGTGGAGAATGCTGAGAGGGAGGCTGCTGCCGTTCTCGATCGCGCCCAGGAGAAGGTGCGCGGTCAGCAACAGCGTCTGGAGGATCTTGTAGCCCAGCACGGCACACTCCGGGCCCGCATGAAGGCTATGCTCGAGGCGTATCTCGAGATGCTCGAAGACTCCGCGGTGAGCATATCTGATGTGCAGCTCGGCCAGGCGCGCGATGGCCGGAAGGAGTAAAACCCGCGGCGCTCGGGCAGTCTACACCATGCGAGGTGTAGCGCTTGCGTAGGAAACCTCGGGCCAGAGCTCGTGAACATGCCCATGTCCGCTCTGGGGCAGGCCTTTCGGGGAACTCCCTCGTGCCTAAGATCGTTGAACTATCAAGAAGGCTCGAGGAGTCCAGCATCGCCGAGTACGTCGAGTTCATGCGGAACCCCCGGCGCGTCATCTGGTCAAACTTCCTAGGCGGCGCGGCGCGGGGGTTTGGCTTTGCCGTAGGGGCATCGGTACTCGCTGCTGTGTTCCTCTATCTCCTGTCCGCCATCATCTCGCTTAATGTCCCCATAATCGGCAAGTTCGTCTCCGATATCGTCAGATTCGTCGAGGAACACCGAGGCTGAGTGCGGGGGGAGAAAGCGGAGGCGGCGGAATGGACCCCAGAACACTGGGAATATACAGGAAGAAGCTTTTGAGGGCGAAGGAGCGCGCCGAGTCGCGCATCACTGTGCTGGAAGAAACATCAGGCTTTGATCGACCCGAATCCGACTGGGCCGGCGAGCTATCGAGCTACGACAACCACACAGCCGATTCCAGTTCCGCGCTGGAGATGCGTTCAATCAATCTGGGCCTGATAAACCACAGCGAAGACCGGCTTGCCCAGATCGACGCGGCCTTGGACCGGGTTGATAAGGGCGTTTACGGGAAGTGCGTCCAGTGCGGCCGAGACATACCACTCGAGCGCCTTGATGCCATTCCATGGGCTGCGAGCTGCGCTACGTGTGGGGTCAGGCAGCCCTCATCCGCGGGTATGGGAGACGCTAGGCCTATCGAGGAAGAGGTGATACAGCCGCCCTTTGGGGGCGTCGACCCGGCCAGGGCTTACGACGACCCGGGGGTGCACGGCGAGGACATCTGGGACGCTCTGGCGTCCTATGGAAATGCCAACAGCCCGCAAGATGATGAGGCCAGCTACTCGGGCGACGTGGACTCCCACTGAGCGCTGGGGTGTCGTCGGATGAAGCGTTTACTGCGCCATGCTGGTGTGCTACAATAAGGCACGGACTTTGCTACTTGCGATGGAGTGGAGGCCTGTGGCGCTGTTTCTGGTGTCGGCCTGGGTTGCGCTGCTTGATCAGATTTCGAAATCCGTCGTGTCGCGACTGGTTCCGATGTATGGCTCAGTCGTATGCCTGGGCGGGCTTGTTCGCATCACTCACGTGCGCAATGCCGGCGCTGCGTTCGGTGTCTTTCAGGGCAGGCAACCTATGCTTATTGCGGCCGCGCTGGCGGCGGTGGGAATCATCGTTGTGTCTTATCCCAGGGTATCGCTTTCGAACTGGCCGGCCCGGTTCGGCCTCGGCCTCGGGCTTGGGGGCGCGCTGGGCAACCTCATCGACAGGCTGCGCTTCGGGGGCGTTGTTGATTTTGTGGAAGTAGGGCCATGGCCGGTGTTCAACCTGGCCGACACTGCCATTGTTGTGGGGGTAGCGCTGATTCTATTGGGAATGATGCGCAGCCCAGGGCGGAAGGAGGAGTAATTCGTGCATCCTGTTCTATTCAACTTGTGGAAATACCCTGTTTACTCGTGGGGGCTTTCGCTTGCGGTCGCCTTCGTAGTCGGAACGGTGTACGCCGCCTGGACCGGAAAGAAGAAGGGCGTGGATCCCGATAACGTGATCGACCTTGCGCTGTTCGCCTGTATTGCGTCGATAATCGGGGCCAGGCTGCTCTACGTCTTGCTCAACATCGGGAGCTACATCGATTACCCCATCAGCGTGTTCTACATGCGCGACGGGGGGCTATCCTACTTCGGAGGGCTGGGCGCCGGCATCGGCGTGGGCGCGCTGTACTGCCGCAGGCAGAAGATCTCCATCGGCAAGATGGCAGACGTTGTCGCGCCTGCCGTAACCATTGGATATGCCATCGTGCGCGTCGGTTGCCTACTCAACGGGTGCTGCTATGGCCACATCAGCGAGGTGCCGTGGGCTCTTGCCGCAGGTGCCGGCGACGTGCTGCGCCATCCCACGCAGCTGTATTCGGCGATCTTGAGCGTCATAATATTCTTCCTACTGACGGCAGCTGAGCCGAAGAAGAAGTTCGAAGGCCAGATACTCTGGCTGTATGTGGGGATGTATTCTGTGGCTCGGTTCATCGTTGAGTTCTGGCGGGTAGGTGTTCGTGACTACTTTGCGCCCTTCACCGCCACTCAGGTTTTCTGCGTTCTTCTGGCGGTATTGGCCTTTGGAGTGGTCAGGGTCAGGACGTGCACAATAAAGTCCATCAAGTCGGGCACACCGGGCGCCGAGGGACCTTCGGCGCGGGCGTAATCCATGGGGATGATCGTCTCTAGCCCTGCTCATGCCGATGCAGGCTTGAGGCTGGATGTGTACCTTGCGAAGGAGCAGGTTGCTCCTTCGCGTTCTTTTATCCAGCGCCTCATAGAAGATGGAGCGGTTCGGGTAAATGGCAGGGTGGAAATCAAGCCGTCTTACCGGGTGCGCGCAAGCGACGTCATAGAGGTGTCGTTGCCGCCGCCTGAGGACGTTTCGGCATGCGTGCCCCCTGAGGATATCGCAATCGCCGTGCTGTACGAAGACGATGACCTGCTGGTGGTGGACAAACCGCGCGGCATGACGGTCCATCCGGGGGCGGGTCGGACAACAGGAACACTTGTCAATGCCCTCTTGGGCAGGCAGATGAACCTGTCTGGTATCGGAGGACCGCTGAGGCCGGGCATTGTTCACCGTCTGGATCGCAATACCACGGGTGTCATGATTGTGGCAAAGACCGACCAGGCTCACCTCAGGCTTGCGGCTGACCTGGCCGCCCACCGAGTGGGCCGGCACTACTTGGCGCTGGTGCGCGGCAATATTGTTGAGAATGAGGGCGTAGTCGACGCTCCCATCGGCCGACATGCCGTTGACCGAAAACGCCAGGCAGTTGTGGTCGGCGGCAGGCGGGCCGTGACACACTTCCGAACGCTCGAGAGGTTCGGCGACTACACGTTGATCGAGGCGACACTGGAAACGGGCCGAACGCATCAGATAAGGGTTCACATGCAGTACATCGGTCGCCCGGTGGCGGGAGACCCAGTGTACGGCGGGGTCCGCGACGAGCTGGGCTTGGCGGCCCAGGCTCTGCACTCTGCCAAAGTTGAGTTCACACACCCTGCTACAGGCCGGCACATGGTATTTGTGGCCGACATGCCCGACGACATGCGCGCCGCCGTCGGCGCGCTTCGGGATAGGACGCGGGGGAGGATGGCAGGGAAATGAGGGCATCGATGCGCGCTCTGGTCGTGTCGCTCCTCTGCATTGCGGCAGTGGCGGCAGGGGCGGCCGGGGTGGCGGGTGGCTGCTGGGGCTGTGCAGCCGGTGCAGCCAGCGCTGCCGGGGCGAGCTCCGGTAGGCTTGAGGTGTCGGAGCAGGCAGTGCGCCTGCTCGCCCAAGTCGCCCGGCAACCCCGCCTTACGCTGGCCGCGGCGGGCGATTGCATGTTTGATCGGGGCGTCAGGACGGCCTGCGATCAGCGAGGTATGGACTGGCCGCTATCGGCTGTACGTGGAACGCTGAGAGCCGCCGATGTGGCATTTCTGAACCTGGAAACAAGCATCGCTCGGGGAGGCGCGCGCCTCGCTGGCAAGGGCATATGGTTTCGCTCCGCCCCAGAGTTTGCACAGGAGCTTGCCAGTGCGGGTGTAGATGTAGTGACGCTTGCCAACAACCATGTGCTCGACTACGACGACCCGGCTTTTGTGGAGACGCTGTCGAACTTGGCTGCAGCGGGAATTGCCGTGTGCGGGGGCGGGAAGAACATGGCAGAGGCGCGGCGCCCCGCAGTGCTCGCGGCCAATGGCGTATCCGTAGCATTTCTGGGCTATTCGGAGTTTGCCCACATCTACTGGTCGGTCGCCAAGCCCAAACGTTTCGTGGCAGGCGAAGCCAGCCCGGGCGTGTCGCCGTGGAGTCGCGAGTCTATTCTGGAGGACATTAGGCGCGCAAAGGGGCTGGCGGATCACGTAGTGGTCTCATTCCACTGGGGAGACGAGTACGTGTCCATGCCGGCCGACAGGCAGGTGCAGCTGGCGCACGCGGCCATAGATGCCGGCGCCAGTGTGGTCCACGGTCATCATCCGCATGTGCTGCAACCTGTGGAGGTCTACCACGGTGGGGTGATCTTCTACTCGATGGGGAATTTCGTCTTCGACCAGAAGAAACCGGCCACGGTGGAGAGCATGATAGCTCAGGTGACCTTCTCCACCGAGGCAGTGGTACGTGCCGAGATCATCCCCGTTCGCATAGAAGAATGCCGCCCTCGGCCTTTGGCGGCCTGGGCGGCCCGAGCTGCCGTCGACAAGATCAGCCTGGCTTCGGCGCGAATGGGCACGCGGATCGTAACCATCGGGGAACGAGGGCTAGTCATGGGTCCGATCAAGGGCAGCCCCATTGAGGCCGAAGGCTTCCGCAATCTCCTCCCGTGAGGGGGTAATCCAAATGGTCCTGTGGCGATCGTATATTACCATCCCGGGTCGCGCCCCACGCGGCTTGCGCACGTTCTTCGCCTCGGTACAGTCCACGGCCACGTTGGACGACATCCGGGCTCGGCTGTAGTACGCCGCCAGCAACGCCGCGGCGCGCATAGTCGCCTCGGGCACTTCCTCGCCTGAGCGCCGCCTTAGCACCACATGCGAGCCGTGAACGTCCTTGGCATGAAACCACAGGTCCTGACCGCGCGCGAGCTTCAGTGTGAGATGATCGTTCTGCAGATTGTTGCGGCCCACGTATATCTCATGCCCCGATCTGGCCGTGTATTTCGTCGGCATGTGCGCATCTGCGCGTCGGCCGCGTGCGCTGCGCTGGCCCGCCTTCTGGGCGAAGCGCCCCGAGCCCGTGTAGCCCAGCGCTTCCAGCTCCTCCTGCACCGATTCCAGGTGTTCGATATCGTCGGCCATGTCGATCAGGGCGGCTACGCTCTCAAGATAGGCGATATCCCCTTCAGTCGCCCGAGTGTTGGCCGCCACCGCTTCGATCGCTCGCTGTGCCCTGGCGTACCGCGCAAACAGGGCCTGAGCGTTGGCCGATGCCGACATGGACGGGTCCACCTCGACTTCGACTTCGGCCATGTCGGGGTCGTAGTAGTCCACCGCCCGGACACGATCCACTCTTAAAGGCCCATTTCCGAACAGGCTGAGGTTGGCGGTGAGCAGCTCGCCCTGGCGGCGCAAGTGGTCCGACTGCCCGGCACGCGCCAATTCCTCACGTTGGGCCTGGAGCTTGCGCAGGTTTCGCTCAAGGCGCGCACCTACCTCGCGTGCCAGCGTCCTGCGACGTTCCTCCAGCCGCCCGCGTTCCTCGGCGCGAAAGTAGCATGTATCAATCATGTCAGATGCCGATGCGAAACGCTCGATGTGGAACGTGTCGGCAAGATGGGACAGGCCCCCGCACGACATGGCCACGGCCTGTGCGGCGTCGCGCTCAGTCGTGCGCTCAAGCGCCGCCTCGAACACCGAACGTTCTGTCTGTCCTGCCTGAGCAGTGCGCATGAAAGCCGAAAACGGCTCCCATATCCGTGATAGTTCCGCATCGCCGAGCTCCACCGCAGCCTGCGCCGGATCCAGCCCGGCCCGGAACGCAAGCTCACTTCCAAGGGTCGGGCCGATGCCCGCGAAACAGCGTGCCAGCACAGCGCCGATTCCGTCTGCCGACGCCGACGCCGATGCCGAGGCCGATGCCTGGCCTGGTGTCTGGGCCTGGCCTCGTGCCTGGGCCTGCAGAAGGTATCTGCGGATTGCGGCCATGAAGGCCTCCGGTGTTTGGGTTTCTCGGGGGTCTACTCGGTCCATGGGAGGCGGGGGCAGGTACACCGCGCCCGGCACCAGCTCGCGGTATCTGTTGCGCGATTGGTCCACGCGGCGGACGGCGTCCAGAATCCGTCCTTCCATGTCGGTGAGCACGATGTTGCTGAGTCGCCCTGTGATCTCTGCGATGAGCAGCTTGTTTTGAGAAGCGTCGGCATCGGCCCATCCCTCAACCTGGATGGTGAGGACGCGGTCCAGATCCAGCTGGCGCACGGCCACGATGCGTCCGCCTGTCAGGTGTTTGCGCAGAAGCATTGCAAACGGGGTCGGCTCGGGCAGAGATGCCGGCGGGGCGGAGGTTAGGCACACGCGCGGCGCAGCCTGCGATGCCGACACAACCAGGCGCCTCGCGCGCCCGCGGTCGGCGGCGATCACAATGCAGTCGCGGGACGCCGAATACACCCGATCTATCCGGGTCCCCACAAGTTCACTTCGAATTTCGGCTGCTACTGCTGATAGTAGAAAGCCGTCTATCTGTAGCCCATGTAGCCCGCGCTTTTCCATACGTGCGCCTCCGTTTGCCCAAACCCGATGCCAGCGCTCTGCGCCCACGCAACATGGTATCACATTGCACGAGTGACGCACCACAGGCCTGAATGCAATCGTACGCGACGCTCGCTTTCCCAGGCAGTCGGCTCCCGAAGAACGCACAGCTAGAGACGCTGGCGTGATATGGCGGGCTGGTATACATCCGCAGGTCACTTGCCGAGCCCCGAAGAGAGACTTGCGCACGTCGCGTGTTCGACACTGCTGAGGGTTGACGCCGAGGTCCCATCGGGGGGCGCCGCAGGGGAGCCCAATAGATGGCTCCTTACCGGCGGCGGCGCTGTGCAACTGGTGGAAGGTTGGCAGTCCTTGTGACCTACGACGAAGACAGGCATGTTCTTGGCGCCTGGATTTGCCAGCTGGGAGACTCGGGCTGGCACGCTGCCGCTCCCGGCATGCTTGGGATCGAGGCGTGTGGGCGCCTGTACCCTGTGGGACACCTTTTTTGGCCATCCTGCTTCCGTTTGCCCAGGTGTCGCCAAAACCCTGGCCCGTAGGGCACAGGCCCGCGGGTTCCGTCGATGGCAGAGGGGCATGGAGAAATCTGCTAGTGCCAAAACAGCAGCTAGGACGCGTGGGCTGGCCGAGTCGTCTTTGGCTGCGTGATGCGCGGGATGCCGGCAACGAGACCCTGTACCCTGTGGGACACCTTTTTCGGCCGTCCTGCGTCCGTTTACCCAGGTGTCGTGAAAACCCTGGCCCGTAGGGCACAGGCCCGCGGGTTCCGGCGATGGCCGAGGGGAGTGGAGAAATCCGCTAGCGCGAAAACAACAGCTAGGACGCATGGGCCAAAACGGTCGAGACTGGCTTGGGGGCAAGTGGGATCGCGGGCCGTGGGCGCCTGTACCCTGTGGGACACCTTTTTCGGCCGTCCTGCGTCCGTTTGCCCAGGTGTCGCCAAAACCCTGGCCCGTAGGGCACAGGCCCGCGGGTTCCGTCG
>DAOPWT010000013.1:0-30133 GCA_035351775.1 Bacillota bacterium
AAGGGGATTTCATATCTATCCTCGCACAAAAGCGCTCGGGCTAATGCTGCCTGCATATGTACAGGTTCTCCTCGCCCAGCCGGAGAGCGTCGACTCAAAGAAGGTGGGAGGCATCCATCCGGGATAGGTGAGAACCGCCACGCCTTTCGATCCTTCCGCGGCATCAAGGGCGAGTCGCATGAGCGAACCTGCAATCCCCAGGCCTTTCGCCTTATCAAGCACCCAGATGCACCTGATCACCCACAGACCGTCGCCTTCCAGCGGAACCGGCGCTGCCTCAATAGGCATGATCTCTATGCGACCGACGGGTTCGCCTCCTTCCAGGAACGCCCCGAACACCCTTGCGCCCATAGCGGATGCCTTCCTTCTCTCCCAGGATCCGTGCGGCTCAATTGTGCCCAATCCGCACCGAGCCGGCAACGAATCGGCTACGACGGCGGTTTCGGTGAGGCCCGGGGTGTGCCTTGACACATGCCGCAATAGTTCCTTACAATACAGGTAAGGCGGTCAGATTCTTACAATGCGAACCCTGAATGGAGGATCTAGCGATGGAGCGTGAGCATCGGGCCAAAATCACTAGCAAGGGGCAGGTGACCATTCCTGTGCACGTACGACGGAGCCTCGGGCTCAGTCCAGGCGACGTGCTGGTGATTAGGGAGTCTGCTGCAGGCTACACGCTTGCGAAAGAGGCGACGCGATCCAAGTTCGACGAGTTCGTCGGATGCCTTCATAGGGAGGCGCCGGCGAGCACCGACGAGATCATGCGCGAGATGAGGGGCGATAGCCACGATGATTAGCTCTGTCGACACAAACATCCTCCTGGACGTGCTGCTTCCGGACCCGGCCTATCTGCCCTCATCGAAAGCCCTTCTCGACAAGGCCAGCTCGGAGGGCGCTCTCGCAATCTGCGAGGTTGTATATGCTGAGCTCGCGTGCCAGTTCAGTGCACCGCGCGACCTGGACGCCTTTCTCGACGCAACGGGGATACGATTGATCCCGTCAGGACGCGAATCGCTGCAGGCGGCCGGCCACGCTTGGAAGGCCTGCCTATCCCGACGCGGCGAGCGGCTTCAGTGCAGTTCATGTGGATGTTTGACTCGCGTCAGCTGCCCCAAGTGCGGGAGCGCAATAGTGTCTCGTCAGCACGTGGCCAGCGACTTCATCATCGGCGCACATGCCCTGGCCTATTCCGACAGATTGCTCACCCGTGACACCGGGTTCTACCGAAAGTACTTCCCTAGCCTACGGCTGAATGACTGAGCACGGCCGCACGACAGAGCGACTGCCGGTTCAGTTGCACCCCATCACGCGGGGATTGGGTATGCCGCTTTCTTGACCATCTGAGGAGGGATCGCGCCATGGATCTGCTTGATCTCAACCGAGAGGCGTGGAACAGCGAAGTCCAGAAGGCGAACGAATGGACGAGGCCGGTGAGCCCTGAAGTCATTGCTGACGCCAGAATGGGGAAATGGAGTCTGCTTCTCACTCCTACGAAACCGGTGCCGGCTGAGTGGTACCCCGATCTTCGTGGGGCGAGGGTGTTGTGCCTTGCATCGGGTGGAGGACAGCAGGGACCGATCCTCGCGGCGGTTGGCGCTGATGTTGTGGTTCTGGACAACTCTCCTGCGCAGCTTGAACAGGACCACATGGTAGCTGAAAGGGAGGGCCTGTCGATCCGGCTTGAGCAGGGCGACATGCGGGACCTATCGCGCTTCAAAGACGGAAGCTTCGATCTGATCTTTCACCCGGTGTCAAACTGCTTCGTTGACTCTGTGCTCCCGGTGTGGAAGGAAAGCTACAGAGTTCTGAGACCGGGAGGAACACTGCTGGCCGGGTTTGTGAATCCGCTTGTCTACATCTTTGACATGAACGAGTGGGACAAGGGCAGTCTCGTGGTCAGGTACAAGATACCTTACTCTGATCTACATGACCTTCCGGCAGACGAGCTGAGACGAAGAATGGACGAACGGAACACTATAGAATTCGGGCATACGCTGCAGGACCAGATAGGGGGCCAGATTGCGGCGGGGTTCGCGATCGTGGGCTTCTACGAGGACATCTCCGGCGGGGATTTGCTTGACCCGTACATCAGTACATTTATAGCCACAAGGGCTGTGAAGCTGGCGTAACCGTCGCGCCCCGCCCTGTCCCGCCCGTTTCCGTCCCGGGGCGCGCGCTCATGCTGGGTCTTTATGCAGATCCGCCGCGCAGAAGCGCACAGCATTCGTCGGTCTCCACTATAGCCAACCCCAGTGCGCGGGCGTGTTCCACGGCCTCGGGCGCAGGCTGTACGATCAGGTTCGCGCCTGCGTCGATCGCCATCGCGTCGACCAGCCCACGATACGTGCCGCCGGGCCTCATGCAACCCAGGTTGATGAGGGTATCGGGGAACATGAGCCTAGCTTCGGCGATGATATCCCGCACTAGCTCAGGTTCTGGGGCCGGAACGCTTGCCATCCGCGTCCGCGGAGTCGGCGTGAACACGATGAACACGATTGCCGGGGGCATCGGTGCCTCGCCGCCGGTTGCGGTTTCGAGGATGGCTTTGAGGGCGCCGATCTCCGGCGGCGCCGATGACGATGACAACGATTCCGAGGGTCCCGCAAGGCCTATGCACACATGGGGCACAGTCGGCACTCGCTTTGCCAGTGATACGTATGACGCAATGTACTCCTCAGGCGACCTGCGTAGCCCGTAGACCTGGCTTATCACACGCTGGTCTGTCGTCACGTCGAAAGACACAGCGTCAGCCCACTGTGCTATCTCCTCCGCTTCCGCTTCCGACACGAGCCCTGCATGGCAGTTGATGCGCACTCCCGGGGCCGACTCCGCCACGCGCCGCGGCCAGTCACCGAGCGGCACTCTTCCTGACAGGTCGCACCCGCCGCTCAGCAACACACTCTTGGGATGACGCTCGCGAACAATGTCCAGAGCATGCGGCATGGGCCTCATTCCGGCCAGATAATGTCGTCCGCAGTGAGCGCAGTCCAGCGCGCACTGATGGCCTGTCACCGATATCGCTATAGTTGATGAAGGCCGCGCGAACACGATCTCCCGAGGGAAGCGCGCGGCGCGAACCTCCCAGGCTTGCTGCCATCTCTCCATGTGCCATCTCCCCATACGCCGCCTCTTCCGACGCCTTCTTCCCGCATGTCGGTCAGGTGGGCCAGAGCTGCGGCTAGGCCGGTTACGTCTTCCTCAATCATACCATCAGAGTCAACATTGCTGTGGGGGGAAGAAGGATTTTGGCGACTATGCACGAACTACTGATTATCACTACACGAACCAGAGGTGCGCCTGGTGCACCATGCGCAGTACGCCACTGGTGAGGAGGAGCTCCACTGTGACACTGAACAATAGATGAGAGGGGAGATGCAGTGATGGAGTCTAGGTCAAAGGCCTTGAGGAAGGCTCTGGAGTCTCCAGGGATGGTCCTGGCAGTCGGCGCATTTGACGCCTTGAGTGCCAGGATTGCTGAGAGACTCGGGTTCCGGGCTGTGATAACGGGTGGCTACACGACGTCAGCCAGCCTTCTTGGCAAGCCAGATTGGGGCCTTCTTACCCAGACCGAGATGGTCAGGCATATTGGCTATGTGGCTGAGGCCTGCAATCTGCCGTTAATCGCCGACGCAGATACTGGGTATGGCAATCCTATCAATGTTCGCCGCACTGTCAGAGAGTTCGAAAAAGCGGGAGTCGCGGCGATCTTCCTAGAGGATCAGGTACATCCGAAGCGATGCGGCCACATGGAGGGCAAGCAGGTAATCCCCGCTGAGGAGCATGCGCAGAAGATCAGAGCGGCTGTAGACGCCCGGACTGATGATGACCTGGTAATCATAGCAAGGACGGATGCGCGTTCAGTGTACGATCTCGACGAAGCAATTAGGCGTTGCCGACTCTATCGCGAAGCAGGAGCGGATGTCACCTTCGTGGAGGCCCCCAGATCTGTTGAGGAGCTCCGGCGCATCGTCAGAGAGATTGACGCGCCTCAGGTAGCCAACATGATCGAAGGCGGCAGGACGCCTTTTCTGAACGCGGGCGAGCTGGAGAATATGGGATTCAAGATCGCCTTCTACACGCTCGGTGTGTATTATGCAGTGGCCAAGACAGTATACGACTTCATGTCATGCCTGAAGTCAACAGGAACGACCGAGGGTTTTTCCGACCGAATGTTCAGCTTCGATGAGTTCAATGAGCTTGTGGGATTGCATGAGATGCAGGAGCTGGAGAGGGAATACCGGTAGGGGGTGCTAGACGTGGTCCGTTCGATACAGCGGGCATTTCTGTGCCTTGAAGCGTTGAGCGGAAGTCAGAGAAGCTCCATGAGCATAGTGGAGATTGCGCGTGTCACTGATCTGGACAAGGCTACTGTGTCGCGGATCATGAAAACCCTTGTCGAGCTAGGATATGCTGACTACCTTTCTTCACAGAGAGCGTATCGACTTACCCCAAGAATGCTCTGCATCGGCTCGCGGACTTTGGACGCACAATGGGCCTCAGAGAGGATCCGCGGCATCATGTGCGAATTGGCTGCCGAGTTCGGCGAGACTGTGAACCTTGGTGTACTCAACGGCCATCAGGTAGTGTATGTGGACAAGATCGAGAGCAGCTTTTCGGTGCGGGCCGAGCTGACCGTCGGTAAGTCAATACCGATGTGGTGTACGGGCCTCGGCAAAGCGATTCTGTCGCACAGGCCGGACCTCGTTAACGAGATAGCAGGAGAGATCAGACCGATAACCAGCACGACCTTAGGCACGGTGGAAGAGCTGGAACATGATCTCGAACAGGTACGCTCGAGAGGTTACGCGATTGACTATGAGGAGTACGTGCCTGGAATGGTATGCATAGCAGTGCCGCTATTAGACGCTACAGGACGAGTTGAGGCTGCGATTAGCGTTGCGGGCCTGATAATGAGACTCAGCGAAGAATCTGCCCATGCAATAGGGCGCAAGATGGTATCAATGATCGGAGGCCGAGAGTTCTTGTGAGTTCGTGCCGACCGACACACGAGTACAAGGAGACAGAATAGGAGGTAAGCACTGTGCAATCGAAGGCGATGAAGAGGAGCTTGATTGCTGTTGTAGCGACAATGCTAATGGTCCTTCTGGCCGGATTCGGTGGACCCATTGCCCTAGGAGCCCCCAAGGTACGCGAGTTTGTCTTCGCCACCACGATGGATGACTCTGGGATAGACAGAGCCCTTACACAGACGTTTGCCAAGCGGGTCAGCGAACTCAGCGGGGGAAAGATGAAAATCAACCTGTTCATGGGCGGTGTGCTTGGTGACACTCGCGAACTCATTGAACTCATGAAACTGGGAGAGGTAGACTTCGGCTACTATGCAGAGTTCGCAGCGATATACTGCCCCCAGTACGACGCGACAAGCATACCATTCCTCTGGCCGGATGCCAAGGCAGTTGAGGAATTCCTATCAGGTCCCGTAGGCGACAAGATCAAACAACAAGTGCGCGAAAAGGGTAAAGCTGTCCTGCTCGGGCCCTTCCACAGCTATGGCTCACGGTGGACAACAACGAACAAGCCGTTCCGCAACGCGCAGGAGCTGAAGGGCCTGAAGATCCGACTGCCCAACATGACATGGTGGGTCGAGACCTGGCAGGCCATGGGCGCAGCGCCAACCCCGATCGCTGCGTCCGAGATTGTGAGCGCCCTCAAGACAGGCGTAGTTGACGCTCAGGAGAACTTCCTATCAAACATATATGGCCGCGGGCTCTACGAAGTGCAGAAATACGCGGTTGCCACTAACCATATCGATTTCTACCTACTGTGGGCGGCTAGCGAAAGGACCTGGAACAGTCTGAACGAACAGGAGCAGAAGATAATCACTCAGGCTGCACGCGAGGCTGTCGATGCTGTCGAACCCCAGATAGATGAGATGAACAAGGGATTTGTCAAGAGCCTTGAGGCCAAAGGGGTTCAGATAATCTACCCCGACCGCGACAATCTGGCTAAGGCTGCGAGACCAGCCATTGAGCGGATCATCGCGCGAGACCTGGCCCCCGAGGTTCGCAGCGCCGTGACGAAGTATCTGAAGTAGGCGGGTGCCGGCGTGGCAAATGGCATTACCGGCGCACCTTCCGGTGCGCCGGCTCGCAGCATAAACCACGAAAGGGGTTACATCTGATGCTCGGAGAGAGGTTCTCTCGGCTCCTGGAGGAGATAGTCTGGTGGGCGGCGACGGTGTTCTTCGTGTTGTTCTGTATCGCTATTCTGCTCCAAGTCTTCACCCGCTACGTCTTGAACAACCCACTGCCTTGGAGCGAGGAAGCCGCCAGGTATTTGAGCATGTGGGCCATGTTCCTTGGGGCCGTAACAGTTACGAGCAGGCGTGGCCATCTATGCGTCGACCTAGTCGATCATTACCTTGATCGTGCCTCGAAGAGGCTGCGCATCGTGTATAGAACCGTGATTGACCTAGTAGTAGCGCTCGCGTTGCCGGGGCTCATATACGGCAGTTTCTTCATGGCCCGCGACAGATGGGGAGTGAGGCTAGTAACCCTTCCACTCCCTCACGGTCTGGCCTTTCTCTCACTGGCCGTATCGTCGGTGCTGATGCTGCTGTACACTGTAGACCACATCGTAACTGACATCAAAGAGCTGGTCGCAGAGGAGGGGAGATGACATGGCGTTCCTTATCCTTTCAGTGGGTCTCATCGCCATGCTGATGCTGGGTGTTCCGGCCGCATTCTCCATGATCCTATCCTCGCTCGTTCTTCTGGGCGCCGAAAGGGGGTTTGCAGCTATCCCGCACGCGATGGTCGCTCATCGTGTCGCGTACGGAATGGACAGCTTCCCTCTTCTGGCGGTGCCCCTGTTTATCTTGGTCGGGCAGCTCATGAACGAGTCTGGCGTGACCGAGCGGATATTCAACTTCGCAAAGGCATGCGTGGGTCACAAGAAGGGCGGACTTGCGTACGTGAACGTGCTCGCCAGCGTCATATTCGCCGGGATGTCGGGCTCGGCTACGGCTGACGCTGCTGGCCTTGGCGCAATCGAGATCAAGGCCATGACCGAGGATGGATACGACCTTGATTTTAGCGTCGGTGTGACAGCCGGGTCTTCGCTCATCGGGCCAGTCATTCCGCCGAGCATACCCGTGGTCCTATACGCGATACTGGCGGGGGTCTCAGTAAACAAGCTGCTTATTGCGGGGATTGTGCCCGGCCTGCTCATGGCTGCAGCATTCATGATCTACGTGGGAATTAGGTCGCGCATAGCCAACTACCCTGCGCATCCCCGCGCGACGATCGGTGAATTCTGGGCGGCCTTGAAGGGAGCGTTCTTCCCTCTTCTGACACCCGCAATCCTGATCGGGGGCATCCTTTCCGGAGCGTTCACTGCAACCGAGGCAGCCGGAGTGGCGGCGCTCTACTCAACAGTGCTATTCCTTGTCTATAACAAGTGGTCTTGGGCGAAGCTTGTCCATGTGTACCGGGACGCGGTGCGTACAAGTTCGGGGATAATGTTCGTTCTGGCATCTGCGCAGATCTACTCTACGTTGGTGATCCGCTCACGCATACCCATTCTCATCACTGAGCAGATCGGCGCCTTGACATCCAGCTACTGGGGAGTTCTGCTGATTTCCATCGTTGTGCTGCTCATTGCAGGGTGCTTCATGTCGGCTGCCGTTACGATCAACATCCTGACTCCGGTATTCGTACCCATCGTGAAGGCAGCGGGAGTCGATCCGATTTTCTTTGGGATCATTATGATCCTTACGTTGATGATAGGTGAGCTCACGCCGCCATTTGGCATGGTGCTCTTCGCTATCAAGGGCATATGCGATCTTCCATTCGACAGAATCGTAAAGAGCGTTCTGAGGTTTACTGTCCCGGTTCTGGCGGTTATTGCACTGCTGCTGGCATTTCCGAATCTGGTGTTGTTCCTGCCCAATCTGTTGTAGCTGAGGCATGAACCACCTATAGAGAGCAGGTTCTACAATGGGCAAGAAGATAACGGTCCAGTCGCTTCTGGACAAGAAGACGAAAAACGAGAAGATAGTAATGCTCACCGCATATGACTGTCCAATGGGGGTCATGATGGACAGGGCGGGCATTGACGTCGTGCTCGTCGGAGATTCCCTGGGCATGGTTGTGCTAGGGCATGAGAACACACTGCCTGTGACGATGGACGACATCATCCATCATGCGAGTGCAGTCGTCAGAGGATGCAGGAAACCGATGGTTATTGGCGACATGCCGTTCATGTCCTATCAGGTCAGCGTGGAGGACGCAGTGCGCAATGCCGGCAGGCTCATGAAAGAAGCCGGAGTTGACGCAGTGAAACTCGAGGGAGGATCTGAAGTAGTCGGCGCTGTCCGCAGGATGGTAGACGCCGGGATCCCTGTGATGGGCCACCTCGGGCTGACTCCGCAGAGTGTCAACATGCTGGGAGGGTACAAGGTTCAGGGAAAGACTGTCGATTCCGCCCAGAAGATCATTGATGATGCACTCGCTCTGCAGGATGCCGGCGTGTTCGCTTTGCTGCTTGAGTGCATTCCCGCTGAGCTAGGGAAGATTGCGACTAGCAAGGTCGACGTTCCGGTAATCGGTATCGGTGCAGGTCCTGATTGTGACGGCCAATGCCTAGTTACTCCGGATATGCTAGGGCTTTTCGATCGGTTCGTGCCGACGTTTGTCAAGCAGTACCTTGACCTGAGCGAGCAGATTGGGAGTGCGCTTGCCCAGTACGCAGCGGATGTTAGGGGAGGGGCGTTCCCGGAGCCCAAACACTGCTTTGCAAGCAAGTCCGAGGATCTTAAGGTTCTGTACTAGGAATGCTGCGGCAACCAGCTCGGGGCGGGCATATCCCCCCTCGGGCTGGTTGTTCTTTTTCACGTCACGCTGAGACGGGCATGACCGTCCTGTCCCGTTCCCCGACGCGCGCTCGTCCTGGGCCTGCATGTAGAAGTGCAGCTCAGATTGATGAGGGTGTCGGCGAACATGAGCCTGGCTTCGGCGATAGTATCCTGCACTGGACCAGGTTCTGGGGCCTCTACGTCTGCCACCCGCGTCCGCTGAGTAGTTGTGAACTCGATGAACACGACTGCATGAGGCGTTGGTGCCTGCCACTTGTCGCGGTTTTGAGGATGGCTTTAAGAGCACGGACTTCCGGCGGCACCGCTGATGTACTACTCGGGCAATGGGCAGAGGCCGTAGACCTGGCTGATCACATGCTGGCCTGTCGTAATGATGAGGAAGGCATCGGGAACACGGTCTTTTGAGGTGAGCGCGGAGCGAACCTCCCGAGCTTGTCGTGTCTTTTTCATACATGCCACATGGGTCAACCACACGGCGTTTCGATGTGTGCGGGATCGCCCACAGAAAATCTGCCCGGGGTTAGTGAACACAAGCAGGAATGCCGCCGCCGGCGGCGAATACTTTCGTCGACGAAAAAAGAAAGCTTGCTCGGGATACCGCTCCCATTGCCACCTGCCCTCTTGCGCTGTTTAGCTGCGCGAGGACAGGATCGCGCAGCTAAGTTACTTCATCGATCTAAATAACTCGTGCTTTCCCATCGAGCTTGCTGCAGTCCTGGATGTCACGATCTGACGATGGAGGCATTGCCCGTGAGGAAGACCCCCAGCAACAGTAAGGATATCAAGATTCTCAACCGGCTTCTGGTCCGGGAGACAATCCGGCAACTCGGGCCCATTGCTCGCTATGAAGTTGCCAATGAGACTGGCCTGGCCGCACCTACTGTATCCGTGATTGTGAACGAGCTGATATCGGAGGGGGTCGTTAAGGAGACGGGCCGTGGCGAGTCAAGCGGTGGAAGAAGACCGGTTATGCTCGAGATCAGTCCGACGGCTGCCTTCATTCTTGCCGTCCGCATACAGAGGGGCGAGACCGCAACTGCCATTTTCGACTTGAACGGCAATGCCCTCAATGAACACTACCAGACGCTGGACACGTCCCTCGCCGAGGATGTTGTTCAGGCGATTGGGGCTTCCTTTGACTGGCTGGTGGACAGCACCGGCATCGATAGGAGGCGGATCCTCTGGTGTGGACTAGCCTCACCTGGCTTGATTGATCCCCACAGGGGGATTGTGGAGCGCTCATCCAACCTGAGGTGGGAGAAAGTGGCGCTTGGAGCCATGCTGTCAAAGCGCCTATACGGAATGCCGGTCCACGTGGAGAATATATCCAACGCGGCAGCCTTGGCGGAGCACGAGTTCGGTAATGGGCGCGGCTCCAAGAGCCTCATATACATAAACCTATCAGTCGGTATTGGCGCAGGGATTGTACTAGACAATGAAGTGTATGGTGGTTCGCGCGGTTATGCGGGCGAAATCGGGCACATGACGCTCATTCCGGATGGGGGTCCTGAATGCACCTGCGGATCCAGTGGGTGTTTTGAGGCGCTCTGCGGCATTTCTGCTGTGCTTGAGCAGGCCAAGCTTGCCATGAGTGACGATATTCTTGAGGAACTTGGTCTGTCAAAAGGCAGGCTGAGCTTTGATAGTCTTCTCTATCCTCCGCTAAGCGACACAGCTGAGATCGGTCAGGTCGTGAGTCGAGTTGGCCGCTTGGTGGGCGTAGCTGTCTCCAATCTTGTGAACATGTTTAACCCCGACACTGTCATATTGGGAGGGGAACTTGCCCGGCTAGGCGCGTCGCTGGTCAGCATGGTCGCTGACGAGATGAAGATAAGGGTTCTCAACGAGCTTAACCGGAATGTTCGCGTCGCACTGTCAAGCCTGAAAGAGGATCCGCCTCTGAAAGGCAGCTATGCCGCTGTTGCAAAGAAGATATTCGACATGCCGGACTGGTTCGGATAGGCAGGTCTGCTGTAGGTACCGGCTATAGGCCGATAGTGATATGGATTAGGCGTTCGGAAGGGGTCAGTTTGGTGGTAACCACGGCTTTAGTCAACGGAAGAGTTATCACGCCACTGCGGGTTCTAAATGATGGAGTGGTGGTTGTGAGGGATGGCATCATTGCTGATGTCGGCGACGTGAACCAAGTGCGTCTGCCAGCCCACGCTGAGGTGATAGATGTTCAGGGATCGTACGTAGGGCCCGGCTTCATCGATCTGCATGTGCACGGTTTTTGCGGCGGGGACGTTATGTCGGGATCTCTGGACGATCTGGGCAGGATGAGCCGTGGTTTGGCCATGTATGGAGTCACCTCGTTCTTGCCCACGACGCTCTCGGGAAGCCTGGACGTGCTTGGCGATGTGATAGATTGCGTACAACGGGCACAGACCTGCATTGACTACGGTGCCAGGATCCGAGGTCTACACCTGGAGGGCCCTTATCTTAACCCGGAGCAACCGGGAGCTCAGAATCCAAAACACATTGTCAACCCGGATCCAGCTGACTATCTCCCTTGGCTCGATAAGTATCCTTGCATCAGTCGCATTTCCGCCGCGCCGGAAATCCCGGGGGGGTTGCGCCTGGGAACGGAGTTGAGGAGAAGGGGTATCGTAGCCTCGATCGCTCACTCCAATGCTAGCTATGCGGAGGTTCTGGAGGCTATCGAGCACGGCTACACGCACGTTACCCACATATTCTCGGGCATGTCGGGAGTCCGGCGGATGAGCGCTTACCGAATAACGGGAGTCATCGAGTCGACTCTGCTACTGGACGAGCTTACCACAGAAATCATCGCTGATGGGCATCATCTGCCTCCAAGCCTAATGCGACTGGTTTTGAAAAGCAAAGGGCTGGACCGGGTCTGCCTGGTCAGCGATGCCATGTCGGCAGCCGGGCTGGGGCCTGGGGAGTATAATCTGGGCGGGTTGGATGTCATTGTGGAAGATGCTGTGCCAGATGAATTCGAGGTTTCTACGCGGCAGGGCAATTACGTCGCCAAGCTGCCTGACCGCAGCGCTTTTGCCAGCAGCGTGGCTACCATGAGCCAGATGATAAGGAACATGGTGCAGCTCGTAGGTATGCAGGTGCATGAGGCCGTACAGTTGGCAACCGCCAACCCGGCGCGGATGCAGGGGCTTGACCGTGAAGTGGGCAGGATATCCCAAGGTATGGAAGCCGATCTGGCGGTGTTTGACGATGATATTGAAATTGGGCTAACCATGGTCGGGGGGCGAGTGGTCTACCGAAAAACGTCAGACCATGCAGCTTCATGTACGTGCAATGCTTAGACGCTCAAATCTGGAGGGCGGTCGCGGGTGAATATAGGGGTAGTGTGCCTCAGTCTGAGTTGCATGGATTTCGTTGATGTCCTTGACTTCGTGGGAAGCATTGGCGGCGAGGCTATTGAGCTCTGCACTGTGAAGGGCGCCCATAACGGTACTCTCAATCTGGATGGGCCGGACCGCTCAAGCCTCGTAAGGGCTGTAGAAGACCGCGGTCTGCACATCGCTTCGGTAGCAGGTTACAACGACTTCGCCTCTTCTGAACCCGGCGACTTGCCCAAGGAACTGGAGAGGTTGGAGTACTACTGTAGGTTAGCCGCTGATCTGGGCGTCGGCATCGTAAGGGCCATGGGAGGCAATATGCAACTGTCGTTGTCTGCCGAGCAGATGATCAGTAATATCACTAGGGGTTTCAGGGTTGCTGTGGGTATAGCCAAGCAATACGGAGTTACGCTCGCTCTGGAAAACCACGGAGTGGTTGTCAATGATGGGCCAACTCTTATGAGAATCGTTGAAGAGGTCGGTTCCGACAACCTTGGCCTTACGCTCGACACTGGTAACTTCTGCTGGGCAGGTCATAGCCTCGACGAGGCCCACCGCTATTTCGAGCAGTTGGCGCCATATGTCGTGAGTGTGCACCTTAAGGATCTGGTGACTGCTGAGGGCAGCAAGACTCAGTTCGTCGCTCTCGGAGATGGACGAGTAGACCTGCGGTACGTAGTAGATTTGCTTGCCGACCGCGGCTATCAGGGCGCTTTGCTGTGTGAGTACGAGGGTATGGGCGATCCAAAGGAACTTTTGAAGTCAGGTGTATTTGAGCAAGAGAGGTACGTCCGTGGCCTGAAGGCCGGCACTGAGCGAAGCCTAGCTTACCTGAGGTCTCTGACTCTCAATTGAGTGCGGTGTTGGAGGTAGCTAAGGCTTTCAGTTGCGGAAGCGAGGTGATAGTCTACAGGATTCGGTTCTGGGCGGTGTCAGCGACTCTCGCAAAATCATGAAGAGGAGGGCTCTATATGAGCGGCAAGAAGATCTTGGTTCTGTGCCTAGCAATGGTTCTGGCCTTCAGTGCAGGCAGCTTGGCCAGTACGAAGAAGAAGATCAGTGTGTGGATTGGATGGCCCGACTTGCTGCCTGCGTACCAGGAGGCTGCGGCTGACTTTGAGGCCGAGACGGGCAATAAAGTTGAGGTGCTGGCTTTCCCACTAAGGGAGTTTGAAAGGAAGCTCGCTGTGTCGGTTCCAGTGGGGAACGCTCCCGACATATTTGTTACCTCAGAGTACATCATCCCCCAGTATATCGAGGCTGGGTTCGTGTCAGAACCGCCCAAGAACATCAGCAAGTTTATCTCTGAGTCGTTTGATCCGATGACTCTTAAGCTAAACACGTTCGGCGGCAAGATCTATGGAATACCACAGATCGGAATCGCCCGCGTTCTCTATTGGAACAAGGATCTGTTCAAGAAGGCGGGTCTCACCGGAGCGCCGAAAACTTGGAATGAACTGGTTGAGTACGCCAAAAAGCTTACCGTGTATGATGATCGAGGTAACCCGATTCGTACAGGGATCTGCCTGCGGAAGTTCGGCGGCGGATCAGGCGTGACCGAGAAGTTCCAGATCCTGCTGACCAGCGCCGGAGGTTCGATCCTAAAGCAAACGCCTGACGGGAAATGGCGCGCGGCCTATAACGACGAGGCTGGGGCTGCGACACTGAAGCTGTACATTGACCTGATCCACAAGCACAAGGCCGATAGTTTCGATACCAAGCAGGATACTGAAGCTTTTGCGCTCGGGCACACGGCCATGTTCATCCGTGAGTTCTGGCCGATTCCCTACTTCAAGAAGAACGCTCCCGACCTGAACTATGGAACCGCGCTGATTCCTGGCCGGACAGGCAGTGCGTCAGGCACAGTGTATTCCACTGAGTCCATGTTCGTGCCCAAGAGCAGCAAGAATGCAGATACGGCATGGGAGTTCGCGATATTCATGAACCGCGACAAGTATGTGAAGAAGCTGTTCGCAGATATCGGGTGGCCAGTACCTAGGACTGACATCAACTTCTCCGACATCTATGCGGCAGAGCCCGGTTACGCAGTAGCAAACGAGCGTCCAAAGGGATACCAGCTCGGCACGTACCCCCCTATCAGCGCGGCAGATGAGATCTGGACTAAGCTCGGGGAACGCCTGGAGGCCGCCTTCAGAGACGCATCGTTGGTAGATAACCCAACGGGCATAAAGAAGGTTCTGGATAACGCTGCTGAGGAGACCAACAAGATTCTGCGCGAGAACAAGCTGTACTAAGCCGTATCGTTAGTAGAGTCAGCAGCGCAAAGCACTGGCGGCAGTGTGTTCGGGGTGGGCAGTTCCGCCCATCCCGAACATGCTGCGCAGTCGGAGGGAAGTACATGTCTGCCCGAATCACACTCACCAAAAGCAGAGGCCTGGAGCGCAGGAAACGCAATTTCGTCGTCGCTGTGATCGTTCCCACTGTCTTGCTCTACACTGTCCTGCGCATTGTTCCGATAGCAGGTACGTTCTATCTGAGCCTATATGAGTGGAACCTAATCAAACCTAACCGCCCCTTTGTCGGGCTGGGTAACTTCGCCAAACTGGCGACAGATGAGACGTTCAAGGTCGCCCTGGTCAACACCACGGTCTATACGGTTCTCGTGGTGACCATCAGCGTGGCGCTGGCATTGCTTCTTGCCTTGGCCCTAAAGCGGAAGTCGCGATTGGGCAATCTGTACGAGTTCGCATACTTTCTTCCGGTCGTTATCCCAATGGTTCCTGTGTCGATCTTGTGGAAATGGATGTACGACAAGACCTACGGGATAATCAACTTCACGCTGAACGCAGTTGGGCTACAGGGCGTGGGATGGCTGACGGATCCCAATATCGCTTTGTACTCCATTATCATTATGAGCATATGGAAGGTACTCGGATACTACATGGTCCTATTCCTTGTCGGGCTGCGCAACGTCCCCGACGAGTACTATGAAGCTGGTTCCGTTGACGGCGCGGTCGGATGGAATGCCTTCAGGTACATTACGCTTCCGCTACTCAAGCCCATGCTTCTGTACGTGTGCGTGATAGCCACGATCCAGGCCTTCAACGTATTCACACCCGTCTATGTCATGACGACGGGATCGCAGAGCGCTCCTGCAGCCTCGGTGCGTGTGCTAGTCTACGAGATCTACCAGAACGCCTTTAGGTATTTCAAGGCTGGCTATGCTTCAGCTCAGGTAGTTGTACTGTTCGCTATCGTGATGATCGTCAGCATAATTCAGTTCAAGCTGCTCCGGGCGGACCACTACTAGAAGGAAGGGGTGATACCATTGAACCATCCGTCCAGATCAATGGCGAAGAACTGGTACCATGTCATCCTGCTGATAGGGGTAGGCCTCATGCTGTTCCCGTTTGTATGGATGTTCCTTACAGCGCTCAAGCCCGAACGTGAGATCCTGGCCGTCCCTCCTACGTTCTTCCCTCGGACGCTCACGTTCGAGAACTTCACTGACATAGCCCATCGCATTCCGGTGTTTCGCTACTTCATGAACAGCGTTTTGGTTGCTGTTGTTTCTACCGTTGCGGTGCTCGTAACATCGTCTTTTGCCGGCGCCGTTTTTGCGAAGTATGACTTCCCCTTCAAGAATGCTCTGTTCATGATAATCCTGGGGACTACTATGGTGCCGTTTGAGTGCTACATGATTCCATTCTACTTGATGGTGTCGAAGGCTGGCCTTATTGACAGCTACACCGGAATCATGCTCCCGCTTGTTATTACGAGTTTCGGGATCTTCTTGATGCGCCAGCATATAGCCACGATTCCGGATGACCTTATGGATGCAGCACGGATTGATGGTTGCAACGAACTGGGCGTCTTCACCAGCGTTATTCTCCCGCTGTCGAAATCAGCCCTATCTGCGCTGGCCATATTCCAGTTCATGTTTGGATGGGCCTTCTTCGTATGGCCCCTCATAGTCACCAATTCATCTGAGCTGTTCGTCCTGGAGGTCGGCCTCGCCATGTTCCAAAATCAGTATGCGGTCGAGTACGGATCAGTAATGGCCGGAGCGTCGATATCAGTCGTGCCGCTAATAATAGTGTTCCTCATCTTCCGTGAGAACATCGTTTCCGGAATGGCGCTAAGCGGTATGAAGTCGTAGAAGCAATAACCTAGCAACAAGGAGGATTCCCTGATGAAAGACCTGAGTCGCCCAGTCTATCCTGGAGCTTTCGTGTACGGCCCCGAGGAGGAAGGATCGGCGTCAGAGGTGATAGAACACCAGTCGCCGTTCAGATACTATGGCCCCGCAGTGCAAGGCAAGGTGCGGGACTTTGAAAACGAGGCCGCCCGATTCCTGGGCACCAAGCACGCGCTGGCAGTGTCGTCAGGCACTGCGGCGTTGGTAGTCGCGTTGAGGGCAATGGGAGTGGGCCCTGGCGATGAGGTGATCATTCCATCGCTCACCTTCGTTGCCTGCGCTGGTTCTGTGGTTACATGCAATGCGATTCCGGTCTTCTGCGACGTGGATGACAGCATGAGCATGGATCCTGAGGCACTGGAGCAGTGCATTACGGCTCGCACGAAGGTCATCATGGTTGTCCACCTGCAGGGGTCAAGTGCCGATATGGATCGCATAATGGAAATCGCCAACCGCCACGACCTTATGGTGATTGAGGACAGCGCTCAGTCGTTCGCCGCTTCGTATAGGGGAAGATACGTCGGGACCATTGGCCATATTGGAACATTCAGCCTGCAGCTGAACAAGACCATAACCGCCGGAGAGGGTGGACTGGTGGTCACTAATAACGACACCTTGTACAAGAGGATGATCATGGCTCACGACCAGGGGTGCATCAGAGACGCCAACGGCAAAGTCGTGGTCGACGAGACCTGCCCCGGCTTCTACGGCGAGAACTACCGAATGAGCGAGCTGACGGGATCCGTGGCTTTGATGCAGCTCCGGAAGGTCGAGAAGATCGTGGGCGGAATGCGAGCGAACGCAAAGAGAATCGTTGATGGGCTCAACGAGATCCGCGGCCTGCGCTGGCGACACGATCACGACGCAGAGGGCGCTAGCTGCGTCTCCCTTGTTGTGTACCTGCCTTCGGAAGAAGCTGCCGTCCAGGCGGAGAAGGAGTGCCGCAGGCGTAAGGTGTCCGGAGCGCGGCTATATCAGGGATTGCCAACGTACGCGTACCCGTTTGTTCTGAGCAAGTCCACCTGGCACCGTTCAGGCTGCCCGTTTACCTGCCCACTCAACTCAGCGCAGCCTCGTGAGTACAAAATGGGCATGTGCCCGAAGGCTGAGGATCTGATCGCGCGGGCGTTGTTCATCCAGGTCGACCCGACCCTGTCTGAAGGAGAGGTCGACTACATGGTGGCCAACCTCAAAGACGTTCTGGCTGGGCTGGTCTGAGTTCCTGTAGGGAAGTGAGAGCATGGATGAGAAGATGCGCATTGCTGTGGTTGGATGTGGGGCTATCGGAAGAGTTCATGCCAGAGCTGTAAGCGGCCTAGACGGCGCACGTCTGGTGGCGGTGTCGGATGTAAGGCCCGAGACGGCTGCTACCTTCGCAGGCGAGTTCGCCTGCAAGGCCTACTCAGATTATGCTGAGATGCTTGAAAGGGAGAGGCCTGATATTGCCTGCGTGTGCACCCCTAGCGGAACTAGACTTGACATATGCCGGACCGCCGCGCAGTACGGGGTCAACCTACTGGTGGAAAAACCGTTGGATATTGAGCTTTCACGAGCCCAAAGCATAATCCAGATCTGCGAAGATGCCGGAGTTAAGCTAGGCTGTGTGTTCCAGCTGAGGTTCATGCCGACATTCCAAAGGCTGAAAGAGGCTGTGGTTGATGGTAGGATCGGAATGCCCATCCTCGGTAACGCCTACACGATCTGCTATAGGTCACAGGAGTACTACGACAGCGGTAGCTGGCGCGGAACGCTGCACCAGGACGGCGGAGGCGCTTTGATGAACCAGGGGATTCATAGTGTCGATCTGCTTCGTTGGATCATGGGGGATGTGAAGAGCGTCTTTGCGCGCACGGCGAACCTCTCGCACGACATTGAGGTCGAGGATACCGTGACCGCCACGGTGGAGTTCGAGAGCGCGGCCATGGGAACGATTCAGGCTACGACCTCTGTGTACTACGGGATCAGCAAGCGTCTTGAGGTCTTTGGAACCGACGGTACTGCGATTATCGAAGATGAGACCCCGTTGAAGTGGCAATTCCGAGAGCCCACTGAGGGCAATCAGCCGACGCCCGCAGATGGCAACTGCCACAAGAGGATGAATCCAACAAGCAATCTGGTGGAGGATGTATGGGCGCACCAGCAGCAAATCGCAGACATGATAGGTGCCATACGTGAGGACAGGAGACCGGCCATTCCGGGAACTGAAGGTTACAAAGCTGTGGAACTGGTCTTGGCCATTTACGAGTCAGCTAGGACTGGGCAGAGAGTAACGCTGCCTCTGGCCGGCGTTGAGGGCTGAACGATGGTAAGGGGAGCATTTGTCATATGAGCAGACAGCTGAAGGCGGGCGTCGGCAGGGCGATGATCAGCCCGCCTCTTGATTGCGAGATGTCCGGGTTTGTCGCGAGAACCGGCAGGTGTCGTGGCATACATGACCCGTTATGGGCACGAGTGATCGTCCTGTCGGACGGAAAGAGGAGTCTGGCTCTGATCTCTGTCGACCTTATCGGTGTGGACCGGCGATTGGTAGCTGCGATCAGGGAGACCATTGCCCGGACATCGGGTTTGTCCCCAAGTTCGATCATTGTATGCGCCACGCATACGCATTCGGGCCCGGCGACTCTACGCGATGCCTACTTGGGCCATCCGGATCCGGAGTACCTCGCGGCGATTGCGGCGAGCATAGCGGAAGCCGTTCAAGAGGCGAGTCAGTCCATGGAATCGGTTGCGGTCTTTGTCGGGCATGGCGGATGCAGCGAGGTCGGCAAGAACCGGCGTCACAAGGATGGACCCATAGACCCGCAAGTGACGGTAGTGCGTTTTCAGGGAGCCGATCGCGCCATAGCCTTGGTTGTCAACTATGCATGTCACCCCGTGGTATTGGGCCCCAATAACCTGCTGATCACGGCTGATTATCCGTACTATATGACAAGAACTCTCGAACAGGTCTATTCCGGAGCGCAGGTCATGATGGTGAACGGAGCCTGTGGAGATGTGAATGTTGGCCATAACACGGCGGACAGCATCAAGGGGAATGCCAGCTCCAGGAGGACATTTGAAGAGGCAGAGAGGCTGGGTCGAGTACTCGCCGCAGAGGCCCTCAAGGCTTCTGAGTGTGCTACGTCACTTGAGGCAGCCGACATCGCCTACGGTGTGAAGGCGATATGCTTGCCGCTTGAGCCACTGCCCGAACCGGGCGGTCTTGAGCGACAGGCTGAAGAGTGGAAGCAGGCGGTCCGCGAGCTGAAGGCGGAGGGCGCGCCGTACGGCGAATACCACCAAGCTGAGGTGTGGTCTGAATGGGCCTTGAACATGGCTCGCCGAATACGACGCGGTGAGGTCATGCCGTATGTGACAAGTGAAATCACTGCCTTCTCCGTCGGCTGTCTTGATTTCGTCTCATTGCCGGGGGAGTTCTTTCACGAGTTTGCCTTGAGGATCAAGGAACAGAGAAGTCCTAGAAGGGTACTTGTTGCGGGTTACTGCAACGACAACATTGGATACGTGGCACCCGAGCACTGCTACGATGAAGGTGGCTACGAGGTGGAGGATTCATACAGGTACTACGGGCATCCCTCGCGGCTCGCTCGAGGCAGTGGTGAGATGATAGTCGATGAGCTTCTGAGCATGCTTGGGGCAGTCTCATGAGGAGAGAACAGATGACAGAGGTTGATATGACGAAGTTCGCAGTCGACAGACTTGCTGTAGAAGTGCACGTCGACCGCCCGGCCATGGGCCAGGCAGCCGCCCAACAGGTAGCAGGATTGATGAGGAGCCTCATTGCCTCACAAGGATCAATCAATATGGTGTTTGCTGCGGCGCCATCGCAAAACGAGTTCTTGACGAAGTTGTGTGAAACGGAAGGCATCGATTGGACTTGCGTGAACGCCTTCCATCTCGATGAATATGTAGGCCTTTCCGACAACGCGCCGCAGCGTTTTGGGAATTTCCTGAAGCGCAACATATTCGACAAGGTCAACTTCGCAAGCGTATACTACTTGAATGGCAATGCTCAAGATCTGGACGCGGAGTGCTCGCGGTATGCGAACCTACTGTGGGAGCATCCGCTGGATATCGCCTGCATTGGCATCGGCGAGAACGGACACATCGCTTTCAACGATCCGCATGTCGCCGACTTCGACGATCCGCAGGCCGTCAAGGTTGTGTCTCTCGATGATCGGTGCCGCCTTCAGCAGGTTCACGATGGCTGCTTTGCTGAGCTTGACACAGTCCCGACTCATGCCCTGACTCTGACAATACCCGCGATTGTCGCGGCCAAGTGGGTGTACTGCATGGTCCCGGGCGCTTCCAAACAAGAGGCCGTTAAGGCGACTCTGGAAGGACCCGTCTCCACGCAATGCCCAGCTTCTGTGCTCCGGCGGCACCCGCATGCGACGTTGTTCTTGGATGATGAGTCGGCAGGGCTGCTGACGCTGTGACGGGCTGACGCGGTTGGGTCAGCGTTTGCAGCGTGGGCAGCCTGCGCCGACCGACATGGGGGTCCGCAAGCCGGCGGATGGATCAAGCACGGAGGGATAGCGATTATGAACGATCCGTTTGACATCACAGGAAAGATAGCAGTCATCACCGGCGGGGGCGGCGTATTGTGCAGCGAGATGGCCCGAGCTCTGGCAGGCCGCGGAGCGAAGGTCGCGGTGCTTGACGTTCGCGAGTCGCAGGCCGGGGCGGTCGCGGACGCGATCTCCGAGCACGGCGGCGCAGCCATCGGCATTGCCGCCAATGTGTTGGACAGGGCATCGCTCGAGCAGGCACGCGATGTTGTGATGCGGGAGTTTGGTCGGGTTGACATTCTGGTTAACGGCGCAGGGGGCAACAAGGCCGACGCCACAGTCAGCGATTCCATGTCGTTCTTCGATATGCCGGCGGAGGCGATCCAGTGGGTGTTCAACCTGAACATACTGGGCACGATTCTCCCGACGCAGGTTTTCGGGAAGGTCATGGCCCAGCAGGGAGAGGGCGTCATCATCAACATATCGTCTATGAATTCATTTCGGCCGTTGACCAGGATTGTGGCGTATTCGGCAGCCAAGGCCGCGGTGAACAACTTCACTCAGTGGATGGCGGTCCATTTCAACCAGAACTACTCCAAGAGCATTCGCGTCAATGCCATCGCGCCGGGATTTCTGCTGACTAACCAGAACCGATTCCTGCTGGTTGACGAGGAGACCGGCGAGCCGACGGCGCGAGGCAATCAGATCATCAGTCACACGCCCATGGGACGCTACGGTGAACCGGAAGACCTCATCGGCACGTTACTATGGCTCGTGTCGGACGCGGCCAAGTTCGTAAACGGTGTCGTGGTGCCGATTGATGGCGCATTCTCGGCGTATTCCGGCGTTTGATTCACGGCCCCAGATGAGTAACATTGTCAGGTGAGTCAGGTGGGTTGTATGACAGTCCGAAACGCAGTCGCCAGCCTCGAGGTCAGCACTTCCTCGGCTAAGTGCATGCTGTTCCATGAGGACGAAGGGGTAATCTCTGAGTTTTCCAGACCGTTCGCAAGAGATGTAGCTGATGGCCCGACTCAGAACCCTGATGGAATAGTCGCGTCGGCGCTGGATGTGCTGCGTCAGGCAGTGCAGTGGGCGGGCGCGCATGGCATCGACATCGCCGCGGTGGGTCTGGCCGGCACGTGGCACAGTCTTTTGCTGCTTGACGCTCGGCGCAGGCCGCTTGGGGCCATAAGCACATGGGCTGATCTTTCTGCGGCGCCTTCGGTTGCCGAGTTGCGCCAGGATGCTGAGTTCGTGACGGACTTCTACCACAGGACTGGCTGCATGGTGCACGCCATGTATCCGGTGTGGAAGTGGTTCCACCTGAAGCGGACCCAGCCGGAGGTCGCTTGCCGCGTCGCCCATGTGTCATCGCAGATAGAGTATGTCTTTCAGTCCCTCACAGGCTGCCTGGGGGTCTCTAGCTGCACTGCTTCGGGAACGGGGCTGCTAAACACCAACACGCTGGACTGGGATGATGACATTCTGGAGATGGCGGGCGTCCGGCGCGAGCAGGTCGGCCCGCTCTATGAGGCCTTCCACACCGAGCCGATGCTTGCGTCAGTGGCGGAGAGGGTTGGTCTTCCGTCGGGAGTGCCGGTCACAGTGGGATGTGCCGACGGCGCCATGAACCAGGTGGGCGTAGGAGGAGTCCGGTCAAGGACCATGTCGATGTCGGTAGGCACCAGCGGCGCCTTGAGATCTGTGCACGATGAGCCGAGGATACCCAACACCCCGTCTACATGGTGCTATTACCTGTTCGGGGGCAAGCGGCTTGCGGGTGCGGCAATCAACAACGGCACTAACTGCGTGGATTGGTTTCTGAGCCGGGCCGGGGTGAAGGGACGCGATGGCGGCGCCTACGAGGTGTTCTCCAGCGGAGCGGGCCAGGTAGATGTGGCGGGCGCACCGTACTTCATGCCGTTTCTGTTTGGAGAGAGGTGCCCCGGATGGCGTGAGGAGAGGGAAGGTGGGTTCTGCGGGGTTCGCGCCTCTCATGACGAATTCGACCTTTACCACGCGGTCCTCGAGGGAGTGCTCTTCAACATGCGACAATGCTATGAGATTCTTGCGCGTGTGGGCGGAAGCCCAGACCAGATGCTCGTGTCAGGGGGGATTCTGAACTCAGACGAATGGGCGCAGATGGCCTCCGACATCTTCGGCCGCGAGTTGCTCGCCACCCCAACGACCAATAGCTCCACGGTCGGGGCCGCGCTGGTGGCGCTTCAGGCGGTGACCGGGCGCGGGCAGGCCGAGGAGTACATCCCGCAGATAACCCGCAGTTTTGTGCCACGCGACAACATGAGCGAGGTGTACGACCGGCGCTATCGGCGGTATCTGGAGCTGTACGATCGCGGAGTGTAGGCGTTGGTGTAGGCCTTTGGGAGTGCATTTGATGAAGGAGATACGACTTGTCGGTGACGATATAGGCCGCGAACAGGTGGAGGCGGCGCTCGGAGCGTGGCTTTCGCAGTATCCGAGGAGGCTGCGAAAGGTCCTGCTCCTCCCGCCCGACTTCACGCGGGGCCATTCGCAGGCCGGCTTGATAGTGCAGATTCTGTACAGGATGCTGGCGCCCAAGACGCAGGTTGACATAATGCCCGCGTTGGGCACGCATGTTCCGCTGAGCCGTGATGAACGGCTGGAGATGTTCGGGCCGGACATACCTGAGAAGCGGTTTCTGGTCCACAACTGGCGGACTGATGTGGTTAAGATAGGCGAAGTGCCGGCCAGCTACGTCGCGGAGGTGTCGGAAGGCCTCGTTGACTACGCTGTCGATGTGGAGGTCAACAGCAGGCTACTTGACCCGGGCTATGATGCGATCATGTCGATAGGCCAGGTAGTGCCGCATGAAGTGGTCGGAATGGCCAACTACACCAAGAACGTGCTGGTGGGGTGCGGCGGCAAGAGCATGATCGACAAGACGCATTTCCTGGGCGCTGTATATGGCATGGAAAGGCTGATGGGCCGAGATCATTCGCCTGTCAGGCGCGTGTTTGATTATGCGGAGGAGCATTTCCTGTGCAGCCTGCCGCTTCAGTACATCCTCACGGTGACCACAGCTGAACGCGGGCGCCCTACGATCAAGGGGTTGTTTGCCGGGCGCGACCGCAGTCTGTTCGAAGAGGCAGTCCGCCTCAGCCGGATGCACAACTTCGATCTGCTGGACAAACCATTGAGGAAGGTTGTTGTCTACCTTGATCCGTCTCACTTCAAGAGCACCTGGCTAGGAAACAAGGCCATCTACCGAACGCGGATGGCCATTGCGGACCGGGGAGAGCTGACCATAATCGCGCCCGGAGTGAGGCAGTTCGGCGAGGATCAGCTGGTGGACGGGCTGATAAGGAAGTACGGCTACTCGGGCACGGAGCAGATTCTGGAGATGGTCAGGCAGAACGAAGACCTGCGCGGGAGCCTTTCAGCTGCAGCGCACCTGATACATGGCTCGTCTGAGGGGCGGTTCGACATCGTGTACGCCCCGGGCCACCTGACGGACACCGAGATCGAGAGTGTGGGGTTTGGATACATGCCTCTGGACGAGGCAATCGCAAGGTTTGGCCCGGATGCGCTGCACGACGGCTACAACACCGTGGGTGGCGGAGAGATATTCTATGTGAGCAACCCGAGCCTCGGGCTGTGGTCGATTGCGGAACGGTTTGCGGACTAGTTGCGCGCGCGGGGCGGGTGATCAGCAGTGGAGGTAAAAGCAGTGAAGGCAGATATCGGTCTGATTGGGCTGGGTGTGATGGGCCAGAATCTGGTTCTCAATATGGCCCGAAACGGGTACCGCGTAGCGGTGTACAACCGTACGCCCAGCGTGACGCAGAGATTCGTGGAGGGCCCTGCCCGAGGAGTCGAAAACGTGGTCGGTGCGGCCACAATCGAAGAACTCGTGGGCTCGCTTGAGCCTCCGCGACGCATAATGCTCATGGTGAAAGCGGGTCCGCCTGTAGACGCTGTCATAGAGCAGCTCGATCCGTATTTGGGCGCAGGCGACATCGTGATCGACGGCGGCAACTCGCACTTTCAGGATACCGCCCGCCGTGCGGCGGCGCTTGAGCGTGTCGGCCTTCACTACCTTGGCGCCGGCGTGTCAGGCGGCGAGGAGGGGGCTCTATGGGGGCCCAGCATAATGCCTGGCGGTTCGGCGAAGGCATGGAAGCATGTCGAGCCCATCTTCACGGCGATCGCGGCCAAGGCCTCGTCGGGCGAGCCGTGCTGTACCTACATTGGGCCGGGCGGCGCCGGGCATTTCGTGAAAATGGTGCATAACGCCATTGAGTATGTGGACATGCAGCTGATCTCGGAGACGTATTTCCTCATGCGCGAGCTGCTGGGAATGGGCGCGGAAGAGATGCAGAGGGCGTTTGACGACTGGAACCGGGGAGACCTCAGCTCGTATCTGATAGAGATCACTGCAAGAGTACTCGGAAAGCGTGACTTGCACACCGGAAAGCCGATGGTGGACGTGATCGCCGACCGCGCGGGGCAGAAGGGCACCGGTAAGTGGACTGCCCAGGAGGCTCTGAACCTCGGCGCCGCTGCTCCGACCATGGCAGAAGCTGTGTTCGCGAGGTACCTGTCGGCCATGAAGGAGGAGCGTTGCGCTGCGTCAGCCCACCTTCCGGGCCCGGAGAGCGGCGACGGATGTGATGAGTGCCGCAGCGACGATGCTGGCCGCAGGGAAGGCCTGATTGTCGACCTGCGCGATGCACTGTATGCGGCAAAGATATGCGCGTACGCGCAGGGTTTCGAGCTGATGAAGCAGGCGTCGCGCGAATACGGATGGGGGCTGGATCTAGGTTCGATCGCATTGTTGTGGCGGGGCGGCTGTATCATTCGGGCGCAGTTCCTCGAACGCATCACCGAGGCTTACAGACGCGATCCGGAGCTCGCCAATATGATGCTGGACCCCTATTTCCGGAACGCGGTGGTCAGTGGCCAGATGGCATGGCGCCGGGTTGTGGCAAGAGCTGCGATGCATGGTATACCAGTCCCCGCGCTCAGCTCCAGCCTGTCTTACTACGACTCATACCGGCGTGACTCGCTCCCGGCGAACCTGATCCAGGCCCAGCGCGACTACTTCGGCGCTCACACATACGAAAGGCTGGACAGGCTTGGGTCGTTCCACACCGAGTGGCTAGTTCCTGGGGATGTCGTTAAGAGCACGCCGGTAGAATAGCGCTGCATGTGTTGCGTTCCTTTGTGTTGCCCAAGGCATCCGTGAGATGACCTCGCTCAGTGGCCTGCATGAACCAATCATTATCGAATAACCATGGAATTTAGTGGCGAATAGGGTAGAGGCATATTCCCACCCGCGGCGAATAATGCTACCAAATGTGCCATAGACCAATATGGGAGTCGGCGGGAGATGTGGAGAGGGGCCGTTCGGAGATTCGCAGGTGCACTGGTCGCCTGTTGTCTTCGTCTGCCCCTGTTTTGTTCTCTCGCGAGCCCCATTAGGTCGACGCGGGAAGGGTGGTATGATGGTGCCGCGGCAGCAGGTGGTGCGGATCAGCAGAACTCGTCGTGAGCTTTTGCGCTTCCTTCAGGGCATTGCGTACTTGTCCCCTGTGCTCGTATTGTTTGGGGTCTTCATCTTCTATCCGCTCGTGCGTAGCATTATCCTCAGCACTTTCAAGACCGACTTGCTAGGGAGGCCCTACGACTTCGTGGGCATCGCCCAATACCGGCAGATCTTCAATCAGGGCTTCGGTAGAAGTCTGATCATTACATTGGAATACGCACTGATTACGGTGGTTCCCGAGATCATTCTTTCGCTCATGTTAGCGGTAATGGCGAGCTGGAGCCTGCGCGGGATCGGGCTATTCAGGCTGCTGTTCTCCTCGCCCATAGGAATCGCGGTGGCCAGCAGTTCGGTGATGTTCAAGATGCTCTACAGCCCCAACGCAGGTGTTTTCAACTATCTGCTGCGACTTGTGGGCGGGAGCGGCATCAACTGGCTCACCAATCCCAAATGGGCGTTGATGTCGGTAGCCATCGTGACCTTGTGGCGGCAGCTGGGCTACGATACGCTGCACCTTCTGAGCGGAATCCAGAGTATACCGGCAGAGATCCATGAGAGCGCCCGACTTGACGGCGCCGGGCCGTGGGCGATGTTCTGGAAGATCACGCTCCCCATGCTCTCTCCGGTGCTGATGTTCATCACGATCACGTCGACCATTGCAGCTCTGCAGTCCTTCGGGCCGATCAACATACTCACCGAGGGCGGGCCGGCAGGAGCTACTAGAGTTGTGGTCTATTCGCTTTTCCGCGAGGCCTTCTTCAACTACAACTTCGGCCTAGCTAGCGCGCAGGCGATTGTGTTGTTCCTGATAGTGCTCGTTCTGACGCTCCTGCAGTTCAGACGTTTTGAAAGGAGTGTCTTCTATCAATGATGAGCACCTGGACGATGAAAAGACGGCTCAACACTGCGCTGAGATACGTCCTGCTCACAGTGGCGGCGGTGGTTGTGGTCTTTCCCATATACTATGCCGTGGCGACGAGTCTGTTCACTGCACCGGAGACTCTCCTTTACCCGCCCAAGTTCTTTACTACCCGCCCATACTGGGAGAGCTACAGGGAGGCTCTCCGGCGAGCGCCGGTGTTCCTGTTCATCCGGAACAGCTTCTTGGTATCGGTAGGGGTTACCTTTGGCCAATTGGCGACGTCCAGTCTGGCGGCGTACGCCTTCACATTCCTGCGGTTTCGGGGCCGAGATGCCCTGTTCTTTATCATTCTGTCTACGATGATGATCCCATGGGAAGTAACCCTGGTGCCGAACTACATGCTCATCAATAAGCTGGGCTGGGTCGACACCTTTCAGGGTTTGATAGTGCCTTTCCTTGCTGATGCGTTCGGGATTTTCCTGCTGCGCCAGTGGTTCTTGACAATCCCCCACGATCTCAAGGACGCGGCCAGCATCGATGGATGCAGCGATATTGGGTTCTTCGGACGGGTTGTCATCCCGCTAGCCCGTCCGGCTCTGGGCACACTGGCAGTGCGCAGATTTCTCACCGTCTACAACCAGTACCTGTGGCCATTGCTGATCACCAACAGCAATGCCCGGCGCACGGTCCAGATAGGTCTGGCGATGCTTCAGTGGGATGAGTCAGTAGCATGGAACAGCACCATGGCCGGGGTGGTCATGGCTTTCATTCCCACTACAATCGTGTTGATGCTCGGCTACCGCCAGCTTGTGCAGGGACTCACTGCAGGAGCCATCAAGGGCTAATGCGGTCTGTCGGCCGCAGGCTACGGTCAGCTGGAGACGGCCATCGATTGGAGGTCGTCACTTTGTATGCGAGGAGGGGATGCTGAACCTTCTGCGTTAATGGAGGCTTGGGGCCAGGCGGGTTCACCTGGCGCAGTACCGCGGCGCTCGGGGCGCGCAACTCAGTGTGTGAGCTTCGCACACCTGAGATTATGAATTGCGGAGGGGATAGCGTGATGTCCAAAAAGACTCTGGTGCTCGTTCTCGTCGCAGCCCTCTTGATGGCGCCATTGGCAACTGGAATGGCGGCGCCCAAAAAGGCTCGGGTAGTGTTCTGGTATTCGCTAAGCGGCAAGATCGCTGAGGCCATTCGCGGGCTCGTGGAGGAGTTCAACAAGACCCACTCCGACATAGAGGTGGAGGGTATTTACCAGGGGTCTTATGACGACTCCATGAACAAGCTCCGAACGATGATTCTGACAAACGCTCCCATGAAGACGAGACCTCACATTGTGCAGATCTACGATATCGGAACGAAGTTCATGATCGACACCAAAGCTACCGTTCCGGTCCAGAAGTACATCGATCGGGACAATGTCAATGTTGACGTGTTCGAGCCAGGAATCCTTGCGTACTACACCATCAATGACCAGCTCTACTCGATGCCTTTCAACATTTCGACACCGCTTCTTTACATAAACAAGGACATGTTCCGCAAGGCCGGGCTCGATCCCGACAAGCCGCCCCGCACGTTCGACGAGTTCGCAGAGTGCGCACGTAAGCTCACGATAGTCGACAAGTCCGGAAAGGTCGTTCAGTATGGTGCATCGATCGCCATCTACGGCTGGTTCTTCGAGCAGTTCTGCGCCACCTCCAACGTGCTGTACGCCAATAATGGCAATGGCCGAGACAGCGTTGCCACAGCTTCAGCATTTGCGGGGCCAGATGGGGCAGCCATTCTGGATTGGTGGTACAGCATGGTCAGGGAGGGTACCTCGCTCAATCTGGGTAAGGGCACGGCCAATACCCAGAAAGCCTTCATAGCAGGCCAGGTAGCGATGACTCTCGACTCCACGGCCGTACTCAACACGATTCTCACGGGCGTTGCGGGCCAGTTCGATGTGGGCACCGGATACTTGCCTCGCCCCAAGAACGCCAAGGGCGGGGTGATCCCGGGTGGAGGAACGCTATGGCTGATGGGCGGCCATCCATCTGAGGAAGAGGCCGCCGCGTGGGAGTTCATCAAGTGGGCGGCCGAGCCGAAGCAGCAGGCGTGGTGGCACATGAACACTGGCTACTTCCCGGTGACCAAGCTTGCTTACGATCTACCTGAACTGAAGGAGCACCACAAGAAGTACCCGCAGTTCGCCACGGCCGTTCAGCAACTGCGTGACACTCCGCGCAACCGTGCTACTCAAGGGGGGTTGCTTGGCGTGTTCTCACAGGCCCGCCAGACCATAGAGGACGCCATTGAGCAGGTCCTGCTGGGCAAGGCGAAATCGCTGGACGCGCTGAAGTCGGCGGCGGCGGATATCGACGCGGCGATCGTTCGGTACAACGAGTCGGTAGGCAAGTAGGCCGCGCAGGCTGGGCAAACTGGGCGGACCCAGTTGCCGCGGCAGGTCAAGCATGGTTAGCAGCCAAGAGGCGGCATGGAGCAGGTCGCGCGGACCACTCTGTGCCGCCCTCCCCAAGAAGAGGTCAGACCGAATCTTGAAAGCGGCGAGGTCGTGTGCTGCGGGACTGGAACGTTCGATGAAACAGGGTGCGTGCGGTCTAGGTGGGCCCAGTAATCGAAGTACCAGTGGGGCGTTCCCAGAGACGATGTGGGCAAGAACGCGTTGAGATCCGCGGAAATGGCTTCCAGCTGGCCCAATGGGGGGCGCGCGGCACTAAAAGGGCTGGAGCTGGGATATACTCGATTTTTGATGTCAGTTTCGGAGATAGTCGCAAAAATGAGTACATCGACCCAAACTATCGTCAAAATCTGACGATATCTCAGTGCTAATACCCCTCGGGGGTATACCTGCGCGGCCGTAGCCCCGATGTTTGACCGGACTGACCGTGCCCGCCGGGCCGAAACGCACA
>DAOPWT010000014.1:0-19847 GCA_035351775.1 Bacillota bacterium
GGTGGATCGATCCGGCATTCGCCGCGATCTCGTTCGACTCAGGCGCAGTGGCAACGGGCCCGCTTACAGTCACGTTCCTCATGTCGCTGGGCCTGGGTATCGCGGCCGAGCAGCCGGGCGGGCCCACCATCGGCTCGGGTTTCGGGCTCGTATGCCTGATTGCGCTGGCTTCCACGCTTGCAGTAGAAGGGTTGAGTTTCGCATTCAGAACGAAAAGACACGTCGCCGCGCCCAGCGGAGCAGATACTTCTGATGGGGGGAGTTCAGTTTGTCACATGGAAGACCAGCCATCGATGGAGCGTTCGATCTCATCGTAACGATCATAAACAAGGGATGGGCAGATGAGATAGTTGAAGCTGCGCGCGGCGCAGGCGCCGAGGGCGGCACTGTGCTATATGGCCGTGGCACCGGCGTGCATGAGCGCAAGACCTTCTTTGGAATCCTCATTGAACCGGAGAAGGAGGTAGTCCTCACCCTCATCCCGCGAGAGCGCACACAATCAGTGCTGCAGGCGATCATAAAGGCCGGCCAGCTTGAGAGGCCCGGAACCGGCATAGCGTTCGTGCTCGATGTGTCGCAGGTGGCGGGCATCATCCACCTGGCGAACCCGGCGGACTCCGGTGGCAGTTCGGCCGGATCGGAGTAACCGCCGGGCGATGCGGTGCTTGTCGATGGGATGCCAATCAGGCGCCAACGGGCGCCAAGGATCCCAGGAACTGCGCCAGGTCCTCAAAGCGGCCCCGGCGGTCCGGACTGCCCCGGTACGGTCCCCGGTCGAGGATGTAGTCCTCGACCAGGTAGGTGATGATACCGAGTTCTCCTGCCACTAGATCCTCGCAGGTGTCGTTGCCAATCATCATGCATTCGTGAGGCGATCTGCCCACTACATTGAGGATCTCCGCGTAGTACTCAGTGTTAGGCTTACAAAAGTGCGAAGTCTCGTAGGACGTAACGTGCCGGTAAGGTATGCCATCCAGTCCGCCCCATCTCATCCGCTCCTCTATCGCAACGGCCGGAAAGATGGGATTAGTGGCGATCACCACTTCGTAGCCGCGGTCGATCAGCCCTTCGAGCATCGGCCGAGCTAGGGGGTGCGGCTCTACGCTGAGCGTGTCGCGAAGGCTCGGGAAGTCTTCATCGTAGAATGCATCGAATATGGGCATCAGCTCGTCTTCCCTGCGCCCCAGCCTGGGGAAGAAGTCGTCCACAAACACATCGCGGTTGGTCTTCCGGGGATCTAGTGACTTGACCATCTGCTCTGTAGACGCAAGCAGCTGAGCCACAAACGCCCTGGCGTCAACTAGCTTCGCAACCTTGCTGCTGATGGCCCCAAGGTAAGCCTTTAGGAAATCATCGAACTCGAAATGGACCAAAGTGCCGTCGAGGTCGAACAGAATGGTTCGCAGCATGAGGCTACAACTCCTAAGGTAGTGGTGCAGTGCCCAGATCGCTGAACCTGGGATCGAACACGGTGATCAGACTCGTCGCCTTGAGCCTAGCGACTAGATCCGCCGGTTTCAGCGCATAGGCGCTTCTGAGCAGCCGACCGATCATGCCGCTGACCTCATCGAGGGACGCGCGGCGGGACTCAACCCTATCAGTAACCTGGATGATATGGTAGCCATAGTTGGTCCTGACTATCCCGCTGATCTCACCCGTCTGCAGCGCGAAAGCGGCGTCCTCGAACTCCTCCACCATCTCTCCCTCGGCAAAGAACCCTAGGTCTCCCCCGTTCTGAGCCGTCATGGGATCCATCGACACAGCCGCCGCCACGTCGCCAAAGTCCGCTCCTGCGCTGAGTCTATCCAAAGCCGCCTGCGCATCTGCTTCAGTTTCGACTAGTATGTGACTGGCCTTGACCATCTCAGGGCTCTCGAAATCGGCCGCATGCTCGTTGTAGTAGGCAGCAATCTGTGCATCCGTCACTACGACGTCCTTCGTGGATACTGCAAAAACGAGCAGGCTGATCCTGAGATTCTTCCTCAGATCGTCGGCGGTCATGCCGTACTGTGCAAGAAGACTCTCAAACTCCGGGCCCACCTGCTGGCGAACGGCTTCAAATTCCCGCTCCACTTCTTCATCGGACACCGAAACACCGGCCTCGGTCGCAACCTGCGCAATCAGCATTTCGCTTATGAGCTGATCCAGCACAGGCCTTCCCGCCGCCTCTGCCAGCGCTATGTAGAAATCCTGCCTTGTAATGGGTTGGCCGTTTACAGTGGCAATGGCCGCTTCGGCATCGGTCATTGACTGCTGCGAGGAGCCGAGGGCCACAGACTGAACCTGCGATTCGTCCACCGGGATGTTGTACGTAACTTGCGACCCGTCGCTGAGGGTCACAACAAGGTGCGCCGCAAGAGCCGACCCCGTGAACGCCATGGACAGGGCCAAAGTGCCCAGTAGTATTGTCAACACAGCAAACCCGGTCTTTCGTAGAGTCATCAACATCAATCCTCCACCATCCTTCAGGCCGCCGACGCGAGTTCGACAGACAGCCTTTCCTATTATAGCTCATACGTGCCATAGGCGACACGTGTTCCCGCATACTCCCCAGATGCCCTACTCGGCGCGTCCGATGCGGATGATCAAGGCCGTGAGCACGCCAAGTGAGTCCACCAGCACGTCCTGACGCGACCCAGATCTGAATGCCGCGCTCACTTGAATGTACTCGTCCATGGACGCGACCCCAACGGCCGCGATTGCCGCGGCGAGGCACGCAATCGCCAAAGTCCTGCGGTTGCGAGGAGGGCGAGAGAAAGATAGAAAGGCATTTGCCAAAATCGTGGCGAATAGAGAGTAGCCAAGGAAATGTCCGGACTTGCGTATTGCTACTACCAGCGTGTGGACGTGCCGGCTCGCAAGGCCCGGCAGCAGCTTGCGAACCAGCATACGGGTGAACTCGGCGCCGAATTCAGGGCGATTTGCCGCGACTATCAAAACGACGGGGTACGCCAATGCAAGGAGCCACCACAGGGCGGCCCATGACCCGGAGTATCTATCGGTTTCGCGGTTGTTTGCGTCTCTCAATAGCGAGTCCTCCACGCGAAATGTGTTTGCACAAGGGGCGTATTCAATGAAGAAGACTATCACACTCGTCGGACTGGTTCTACTGTGCACGGCTGCAATGGCAATGCCGGCACAGGCCTCGGCGGCAGACCCTGCATGGCCCCGTCTGGATCGAGCGCAGGTGTCTTTCATCCTAGCAGACGGTGTCAGCGCGGGCCTCGGAGCAGGCCTCTCCGAATACCTGCGGCTTGCCGTCAACCTAGATATCGGGCGCGGGTCGGGGTCTGTCGGCACGTCCCTGCTCCTAGTCTATCCAAGGCAGTTCACAATCCTGACCGGCCTGTATGGAGGGGTTGGCCTCACCTACGAGTTCACCCCCGGCACAACCGGGCTCCACCTAGTCGGTGGGGGCGAGTTCGGCCTGTGGTTCGCCGAGTTCGAATGGCTTATCCCCCCGCGCAACTACGGCAAGCTCAGGTCAGGGCTGCGGCTCGCGTTCTGATCCCTGCGCGGCGCCGCTGCCCGCCCGCTACAGCCTGACTCCGAGGCCTGCCCCAGCACGCCAGTATCTGTGTGTGCTGTCGAGGACATGCCCCTTGTTGAATACTGTGCCGAGTTCCAGTCGCCCAGTGAACAAGACGGGCTCCAGCAGCGTCCTCTCCACTTCCAGCGATAGTCTGGCCGTCTTCTCGACAATGCCGCTGGGAAATTGCCGGTCGTTGCCTTCCGCGGGCGACCATGGATGGCCGATCTCGCCCTCACCGTGACGGACGAGAGCGCCGAGAAGCGATACGACGGTGCCGGCATCGGGCCGAAACTCCGCGGCGACCGCCAGCATGTCGGCATCAGGGCCCAGGCTGTGGCCGATTCCCACTCCGCGGTACACGTAATCGCAGTCGGAGTTTCTGTGCGAGTATACGTAATCGGCAATGGCCACATACTCGAGGAACGCCGAAAGCCGCGAGTCCCAAGCAAATTGCGGAATGCGCACTCCGATGAGCCCGCCCACAAAGTCCGGAACCGTATCCCTGCTAGATAGGGCTCCCTGTGCGTCGTCGATCAGCAACTCTCCGTACGCCTCAAGTTCGGGTCGACGTCCCTGGGCAGGCAGTGTCGCCACGAAGTCGGCCCCGAGGTTGACGTTGATGAGACTATCCTGCGCCCTGTCGCGCTGGCTGACAGCACGCTGAAGCGCGTACAGCGGAAGCCCAGGGAAAGGCCAGCAGAGCAGAGAAGAGGCATCCCCCGACACCACTGCAGTCTCGCTCACCCCCAGGCTCAGCCACGACGTCGGCGAGTACTCCAGCCTGTGCCCGATCAGCCGTCTGCGCTGCTCTGACTCCATCAGGCCAACGAAACGGACGTAGTGGGCGCGGCCCACCGCAAGACGGTAGCCGGCGTGCGGCACGGGGGGTGTACTTCCGGACATGACGAGCGATCCGGTACGTCCAGGCCCCCACTGAGGCAAGCCTGCCCCGGCGAACAGCTCGAGTCGCCCGGGAGCGCCCGCCTTATCAAAAGGCCCGAACGGCTCGACTGCACGCCTTATCAGCAACTGAAGCCCGTCATACTCTACAGAAAGGGCTGGAACGGAATACGGCGAATCACACACTATGGCCAGGACACCACCGCCGGCATGCAGCGACTCTGGGAAAGCATAAGGGGTGGCATGGGCCACTGAGCCGAGAGCCGCCGCAATAGTCACGGACACGGCGAGTATCATCGGCTGCAGCTCGCGCAGCTTGCGCAACCTACGCACTTTACGCACCTCCAAGCAAGAAAGGAGTGGACGGCGATGGATTGGATCCCTGGCCTTAGCCAGCAGGACCGCGAACGCATATGGCAACATCTTGCGAAGCATCCGGCAATACCCGCTCTCAAGCGGGCAGAAGACGTAGATGTCGCCCATCACTACCGGGCAAGGCTCGTGTTCTTCCTTACCGGCACTCTCTACGATCTGCGCGATGTATGTGCGCGCTGCGAGTGCCTGGGAATGCAGGTCTTCTGCCACCTCGACCTAGTGCAGGGCATCGGCAAAGACCCCGCAGGCATCAAGTGGTTAGCCACTGAGATAGGAGTGCGTGGAATCCTCACCACAAGAAGCACTCTGATCCGGGCAGCCAAGAATGAAGGCCTGATGGCCATTCAGCGTCTGTTCATGTTGGATTCCGAATCACTCAAGACCGGCCTCGAGATCATCGCATCGTCGCGCCCTGATGCAGTGGAGATCCTTCCTGCTCTGGTGGTTCCCAGCATGGCGCACCGGCTGCCCATGGACAGGATCCCGCCGTTCATCGCCGGCGGCCTGGTGGAAACGGTCGACGAAATCGAATCGATCATGGCCTCTGGAGCGCTCGGCGTATCCACCAGCAAGAAGGAGCTTTGGGCCTACGAGCGCGCTTGACGGATCATCTCGGCCAACTGCCCCACATCTTCCACGATCAGGTCGGGATGGTCGTCCGGGCCAAGGTCCGACAGGCTTGTCTCACCCGACAGCGTCAGCACCGACAACAGGCTCCATCTGGAGCCAAAACGGACGTCGGTGTACAGCCTGTCGCCGACCATGGCAATCTGTTTACCACGGTATGCTGTGTTCGCCTCAACCAGGTCCAGCATTCCGCGTTCGGGTTTGCCGATGTACTCAGTAGTCACGCCATATGCCGTCATCAGGCAGGCACTTATGGCAGCACAGTCCGGGATGAACTCGCCGCCCTCCAGAGGGCACACCAGATCCGGATTAGTCGATATCATCGGGGTACCTTTCTGCAGATGCCTTCCGGCCGCCCGCAGTTTGCCATAGACCAGCGAGGTGTCGAACCCCACGACTACGCAGTCAACGTGTTCCTCCTCATCGCCGCACACCGTGAGGCCATAAGCCGTCAACTCCTCCGTGAGGCTCTCGGTGCCCACGACGTAAAGCCGCTGGTAACCGCGGCCTCGGAGGGCGATGGCCGCGGCCTGCGATGAGCTGAGCACGCCATCGGCTGTCACCGGCCAGCCCATCCGTGTGAGCTTGGACGCATAGTAGCTTCGCGAACGCGAGGAGTTGTTCGTGAGGAAGAACACATCGATTCCGAGATCCTGTGCCGCCTGGCGCAGGAGCAGCGCGCCCGGTATCAACTGATCGCCCAGATACACGGTACCGTCCAGATCGAGAATCAAGCACTTTACTTGTTCTAGCACTGCTGGTAATCCGACCTTTCCAAGATGAGTCTGTTCTACCTTATTGGAGATTCTACAGACCGAGCAAAAACCTTTCAAGGAATTCGGGTCATCTTGCCGAAATGTGAGCATGGCCACGACATACGGACACACAGATAGACGAAAGGATTGTGGAGAGTGCGTGCTGAAGAATTGAAGAACAGAGCTCGCGCCTTGATCAAACGCTTCCGGGGAGACAAATATGCCTACGGGGATGGGGCGCTCAGCCGGGTTGGCCCCTATGCCGACGAACTGGGCGGTCGTCGCGCGCTGGTCATAGCCAATCGCAGCGCATGGCTCAAGCCCATCGTCAGCCAAGTCATTTTGTCTCTCGATCAGCACGGCATAAAGCTGGCAGGCGATAAGATCGCCCCAGGAAGCAGGCCCAATTCGCTGACGGATGATGTGTACAGGATGTCGCTCTACATGCTGCTTTTCGAGCCGGACTGTATAGTAGCCGTGGGCGGAGGCAGCACCATAGACGCAGCCAAGGCAGCCAATGTAGCTGCCTGCCTCGGTTACGACGACCCAGAGCTGGAAAGCTATTACGGAATGGGCCTTGTAGGCCCGGCGCTTGCGCGCACCGGGGCCAAACTGCTTCCGATGGTGGCTGTGCAGACTGCGTCCGGCTCAGGCGCACACCTCACTAAGTATTCTAATGTTACTGACGCCTGGGTCGGGCAGAAGAAGCTTATAGTGGATGAGATCATAACCCCTGACCGGGCAGTATTCGACTACTCGGCGACTCGAAGTGCGCCGACCGATGTAACGCTCGATGGGGCATTCGATGGGCTCGCGCACTGCCTCGAGGTGTACTTCGGCGCAAAGGGCGCGAACCTTGGCCTGCTGCAGGAGATAGCGGAGGTTGGAATCGAACTGCTTGTGTCCAGCATCCCTCGGGTGATGGCCGATCCCGACGCGCACGAACACCGAGAGGCGTTGGGCCTTGCCACCGACCTCGGGGCTTACGCTATCATGGTCGGAGGGACCAACGGGCCCCATCTGAACAGCTTCTCGCTGGTCGACCTCACATCGCATGGTCGCGCCTGTGCAATAATGAACCCCTATTACGCCGTATTCTTCGCGCCGGCGATCGAGGGCAAGCTCCGTCTTGTGGGCGACATATTCCGGCGCCACGGATTCATTGCCCAAGACCTCGATGCGCTGTCAGGACGCGAATTGGGGATGGCGGTCGCAGAAGGCATGACCAACCTGAGCCGGAAGATCGGCTTCCCGACCAGGCTCTCAGAACTCCCGGGTTTTGCTGATGAGCACATCTCGCGTGCACTCGGCGCTGCCAAGAATCCGCAACTGGAGTCGAAGCTGCAGAACATGCCGGTGCCTCTAGCGGCATCGCAGGTGGATAGGTACATGGGACCTATCCTTGAGGCCGCCAAGTCCGGCGATTTCAACCTGATCGAGAACATGTGATCCTGGCTCCTTAAGGGGGCGGCCTGAAGTGGACATACGCCAGCTTGCTATATTCGTGAGCATCGCAAACCACGGCACGTTCACCGCGGCTGGGAAGGCGCTGTACATATCCCAGCCGACGGTGAGCGTGCAGATGGCTGCCCTCGAGAGGGAACTGGGCGTCACCTTGTTCGAACGCCAAAGCCGCGGAATCGCGCTGACGCCGGCCGGTAAGATACTGAAGCGCTATGCGGAGGATATCCTTATGCTCAAAGACCAGGCCGTCGCGGCGATGGGCCGGTACAAGCATGACGTTTCCGGTAGGCTCCGCGTGGTCGCCAGCACTGTGCCTGCCGACTACATCCTCCCGAGGGTAGTGTCGCGCTTCCTGCATGCCTATCCTGGGGTCTTCGTTGAGCTCGCGCGGGCCGATTCAGCCACAGTGTGGGACGCGGTCAGGAACTACGAAGCAGAGCTCGGGGTGGCAGGAAGCTCGCGTGAGGATGAGTCATTGGAGCACGTCGCTGTAGCCCGCGATGAACTAGTGCTGATCGCCCCATCCACCGGAGAATACTCGCACTGGAAAGACCCCGTGCCTCTCGCAGAGGTCCTTCGAGCGCCCATGCTGTGCCGCGAGCCCGGCTCAGGAACACAGAAGACCTTCAACGATGCACTGAAAACCCTGGGCGTGGACCCAGAGCGCGTCTCCGTCAGGGCGCAGCTCGACTCGGTCGAAGCCATAAAAAGCGCAGTCGCGAATGGGGGCGGCGTAGCCGTGGTATCCGGCCTCTCGATGCAGGGAGACCCTGCCGCCCAGTCCATCCGCATACTACATATTGAAGGTTTGAGCCTCGTTCGGTGTTTCTACCTGGTCACCCATGCGAAGCGTGTCCTATCGCCCGCAGCTCAGGCATTCCGAGATTTCACAATATCATCGCTTACCTGCTGACGTGCCTTGAGGCCTCAGCGCGCCCGCTTGCCGCGATCCAGCCGACTTCGCACTGCGCCCGCGGCAAACGAGAGTTCTTCGCTTCTGAGCACGGCAGCCATGCCGAAGTATACCACTGCACCCACGCCCACAGAGGCAGCCAACCGCAGAGCCTGGGCCATTGTGCCGGACTGAGGAAGACGCGCAGAGAACCACGGATCGAATGCCGACACTGCCGCCCACATTACGGCCGCCGCCACTACCGACTTGGCAAGCGATGCGGCCAGGCCATACCCCCCGCCCCGCGAAGGCCCTGAGGCATCGTTGGCCGTAGAGCCCAGAGCTTGGCCCTGCCTTTGGGCCACGGCCGCCCTGCGCCTCAAGATCGCCTGTAGGATCATGAACGAAGCTATGGGTTGGCAGGAAGCCGCAAGCGAAAGCCCGGCATGCTGCATACTTCCCACAAGCGCCAGGCTGAGCGCGACGTTGACTCCTACGGCGCCTACGTTCACGAACACCGGAGTGAGCGTGTCGTGCGTAGCGTAGAAGGCCTTGGACGTGAGGTCTGCAAGGCCCGTAAAGGGTATTCCGATGGCTGCGTACACCAACGCAACGCTAGTCGCAGCAGTGGCCTCAGGCGTGAAGACGCCTCGCTCAAACGCCAACCTCACTACAGGTGCAGCTAGGATCATCAGCCCTGCCGCCATGGGCAGCAGTATGAAGAAGACGATTCCGATCGAACGCCTGAAGGTTCTTGAGAATTCGGACCTGTCCACAGAATACAGGCGGGCAAGCGTTGGGTAGAGGACGGTTATCAAAGCGGTCCCGAACACGCCCACCGGCAGCGCCACCAGACGCTGCGAGTAGTTGAGATACGTAATCGAGCCCTCAGGCAGGCGCGATGCTAAGGCCCGAATCACGAGGCTGCCTGCTTGCGAAGCTGCCGTACCCACTATGATCGGCCCGATCAGACGGCCCACTTGGCGCAACCCCCTGTCGTGCCAATCGAGCGCAAACCGGTGCCTGTAGCCGCATGCGCGCAGCGCCGGCCACTGCACGGCCAGCATGCTGAAGGAGCCCAGGACAGTGCCGACTGCCACTGCCTGGATGCCATATCGGGGGCCGAAGATCATTATCGAAGCGATGATGATGACGTTCTGCACGACTCCGGTCACGGCCGGCACCGCAAACCTGCCCACAGCGTGTAGAACACCTGTTACACAGTGTGCCAGCACTGTGAGCACCGAAATCGGGAACAGGATAGTAGTGAGTTCAACGGTCAGTGCAAATGCCTCGCCCGAGAACCCGGGCGCCACCAGCTGCACTACCGGGCGCGCGAGCACCATGCCGGCTACCATGACCACGCCTGAGACGATGAGACACGCGTTGATGATCGCGCTTACCGAAGCGAATGCCGCGTCCCGACCGCGCCGCCGCTCAAGGTCGGCGAAGACCGGCACCAGCGTAGTGGTGACAGCGGGCCCCACCCCCAGCAGCATCAACGTCGGGATAATCATGGCCACTAGGTACGCATCTGTTGCGTAGCTCGCCCCGAATTGGGCGGCGAACGATGTCTCCCGCAAGAAGCCGAGGATCTTGCTGATAACCGTGCCCAACGCGACTATGCCTGCGAACCTGGCGAGACTGCCATTGGACTTATCTGCCACAGCCTACACTTCTCCATTCGAGCCGGGCCCAATCACATGCCGTCACCCGACCGCCACCCGGCAAGCACCAGTTTACCACAGCTAGGCGGCGAGTTCGATCAAAAGCTCTGCACCAGCTCGTCCACGATACGACCCACATAGTCGGTTGCTCGCCGTACAGTGGCCTCGTCTTCCAAATCCACTCCAGCCATCTTCGCCAGGTCCAGCGGTTTCTTCGTGCTGCCGGCCTTTAGGACCCGGACCCACTGCTCGGCCGCAGCTTGACTGTCCTTGCCCAGATTCTCAGCTACCACCGTGGCCGTTACCAGCCCAGCGGAGTACGTGTAGGAGTAAAGGCCCATATAGTAGTGGGGTTGCCGCATCCATGTGAGGCGGGCGCCCTCATCGATTTCCACAACCCCGCCCCAGTACTCCTGCAGAATCTCCCCCTTGAGCTGCGACAGAAGTGCGGCGGTCACAGGGTTGCCCTCCTCAGCAAGGGCGTATAACCGGTTCACAAGTTCGGCCTCGAGCATGTGCCGGACGAAGTTATGGTAGTAGGTGGCCAGCATCTGCATGAGCACCCAACGTCGCATCTGCCCGTCGCACTGCTGCCCCAGGATGTAGCGCGCTAGAAGCAGTTCGTTGAATGTGGAAGGCGCCTCGACGAATACCCTCGATATGTCGGTATTGACAAGCCGCTGGTTGCGCGAGGAGAATACCATATGCACCGCGTGGCCCAACTCGTGCGCGATAGTGAACACAGATCGCATATTGCCGCCCCAGGTAGTGAGGATGTATGGATGGACATCATACACAGGCGCGCAGAAGGCGCCTGTTGACTTGCCGATGTTGTCGGCCCTGTCGATCCATCTCCCCTGAAGGGCGTCCCGCACTATCTGGGCGTACTCCGCGCCCATGATCTCGACAGCGTCCAGTATAAGCCGTGACCCTTCTTCATACGTGATGTCCGAGCGAAAGCCCGGGTCTAGCGGGGCCTCGATATCGCAGTACATTACCTGATCCAGGCCCAAGACCTTCTTGCGCAACTCCACGTAGCGACGCATGTGCGGGGCCAGCCCATCCTGGATTGTGCTCAGCAGATTGCGATAGAACTCTTCCGAGACCTCCTGCTCGTGCAAGAACATGTGAGTGGCCGACGTGAACCTCCTGATTCTCGCCATGGCCACGTTCTTCTTGACCTCTGCCCCAAAAGTGCCGCCGAAAGTGTTCCGATAACGCTTCAGCCCGTCGGAGAACGACAGATACGCACTGCGGCGAAGACTAGCCTCAGGCGAGAGCTCCAGAGTCTCCTCATATGTGGCGAACGACACTGGAGTCTCCTGCCCCTTCGAATCGCGCACCGACTCAAAGGTCATGTCGCCGCTCTTGCCAAGCTGATAGATGGTATTCGGCGCACTGAACACCTCACCCAGAGCCGCCAGGGCTGCCTCAGTCTCGTGAGACAGCACGTAAGGCTTGTTCGACAGGATCTGCTCCAAACGCCGCCCAAACGGAGCGAGGCGCGGTTCCTCCTGCAGATACCTCTCCACTGTGCCATCAGGGAGCGCCAATATCTCCGGCTGCAGGAAGGCAATCGCCGCCCCAATCTGTGCCTGGGCCGACGACACGCGCCCCATCATTCCTTGGTTGATAGGACTGGACCCATCTTCGGAGAAACGAAGATAGGCATACGTGCCCACTCGGAGCATCCGCATCATGAGCTGTTCCGTAGCCTCAAGGCATCCGAGAAGTGTTACTGCCCCTTCTGCAAGCCGTCCGCGAAATACAGCCACCGAAGCGATGTCGGCCAACGTAGCATCGAGCTCGCTCTGCCAGCTCTCGGCGGTTGGGAATAAGTCTTCCAGTCTCCATGTCTCATGCGTGGGCGCTTCTGCGCGCGACAGCCTCTGCGTCATACTACCGTCCCCTTTCCTGTGGTAGTCTGTTCATCACTGCCGTCGCTTTTCCTCCATGCCTTCGCCTATCAGTTCATACCGACCGTCCCCGCGGAGCAGGAAGATTGCCTCATAGTCCACACTGCCGCCCTCCAACTCGGAAGCGACGTCCCAACCGTTCACCATATCGTCAGCCTGTACCTCCACAGCCAGCCCACAGCTTGAACTGATCTGCCTCGGAACCGGCATCACTTGAATGCGGCGTCCGGGCTTTCGCATCACGCTTTCGCACTTAAACGCATGGTGAACATTGGGGAAGGAGATCAGGAAGACTGGCCTGGGCCCAGGACCAGCATCATGATCGTCCATACTACCTCAGCCCCTTTGCATAGATGCGGACAATGCAGCAGTCATCGCCCTCTTCGCCAACCTCTACTTGTACGTCGAAACCTCTGTGGCGGGCAAACCGCGACACGTTCTCCATGGCTGTGTGGTTATCTACGAGAACCTCCAGGACCTCCGAAAGCCCCGATTCCTCAGGTATTGTGGCCTCGAGAGCTCTCTTGGTCATCACTACAGGCTGTGGGCACGAAAGCCCGCGCGCGTCTACACGATAGGCCATGATCTCACGCCTCCTTGGCAGTTCGCTTCTGATTCGGTCGCCTGGACGCGTCTATTCCCATGTACCCGATTACGGCCATCACCACGAGAGCTACAATGGTAGCGGTTTTGCCGTTGGCAGTGGGGCCAGCAGCTGACGACGCGATGCCCCAGTTGTGTGCGAACGCGGCGCCGACAAGCATGCCGAGGAATGCCATGACTCCGTCTGTATCGCCTTCCCCTGCCAGGATGCACTGGCGCAGCGGGCATCCGCCGAGGAGCGCAGCGCCCAGCCCAACTGTCGCCATGCTGAGAAAGTTCCACATCCAGTCGGTGTGAGCCACAGGCTGCCCCTCAAACCCCAGCTTGAACCGGCCGGAGATCAAGTTGAGGGCAAGCGAGACCACGAAGATAGCCGCAAACCCACTGAACAGATGGGGATCGCGGATGAGGATCAGATCACGTATTCCACCCGCGAGGCACAGCCGCGAACGCTGAGCAAGAGCGCCGACTACCAGGCCGGCAACCAGCGCCCAGAGCACAGGAGCGTGCGCCGAGCCCGGGCCCTTGGAACTTGCGAAGATGAACGCCGGCATGGCGATCACCAGAATGAGCAGAAACGCACTGAGTATGGGGAGCACCAAGGCGTTGCCAATGCTCACGCGCGAACTCCTGCCCAGCGTGAAACCGCGCCGCAGCAAGATGGCGCCAACCCATATGCCGGCAGCGAATCCGACTATGCCGAACACGGCGTTGAGATCTCCGCCCGCAAGGCGCAGGATCATCCTGAGAGGACAGCCCAAGAAGACCAACGCTCCTATGATCACGAAGAATCCCAGGACGAATCGGAGCACCGGCGAAGACCCGCCCCGCGCCCGGAACTCGCCTGTTGCCACAGCAGCCAGCATGGAACCGAGAATGAAGCCTGGTATCTCCGGGCGAAGGTACTGGACTACCTCTGCCCTATGCAGCCCAAGCCCGCCCGCAATATCACGGATGAAACATGCAACACATATTCCCATGTTCGCCGGGTTTCCCGCCACAGCCAGAGCCACGCTGAGAGCCCCTACGACGGCGCCGGATATCAGCACCACTCTACGCTGATTCATTGTCTGATCAACCCTCTCCAGATACTTCCTCATTCATGCGCATTTTCACAATGCCTGTACCGTCAAGTATAGGCCGAGGCGGCAGACCACGGCAAATAGCATATGTTAATGGAATGCATGTCAGCCATGATGCCTGCCTATGCGTAGTTGACACCCGGCGCTGCCAGGGCGATACTAGGCTGCGGGAGGCGAGCATTCCTTGGATATCGCTGGCGGCGCTAGACGCATCTATCTCGACAACGCGGCAACCTCCTATCCTAAACCCGCCAAAGTACGGGATTCGATGGCTTGCTACATGAACGACATCGGCGCCAGCCCAGGCAGGGGAGGCTACGAAAGCAGCCTTGAGGCCGGCCGGCTTGTATTCCAAGCACGTGAGGCCGCGGCGCAGCTTTTCCATGCGTCAGGCGCCGAGCAAGTCGTATTCACCCCTAACGTCACCTATGCGCTGAACTTCGCCATACACGGCCTGCTCCGCCGCGGCGACCACGTGGTGACGACAAGCATGGAGCACAACTCAGTGATGCGTCCCCTGAGGTCAGCCGAAGAAGGAATGGGAGCCGAGGTCACGGTGGTCAAGTGCGATGCGCAGGGCAGGCTGGATCCTCCCGATATGCGTCGCGCGCTCAGGCCCAACACCCAGATGATAGTGATGACTCACGCCTCCAATGTGTGTGGTACCGTGATGCCCATCGCCGAAGTTGCCGGCATAGCGCGCGAAGCCGGAGTGTTCATGGTAGTGGATACGGCGCAGACTGCGGGGGTCATCGACATTGACGTTGGGGCGCTGGCCGTAGATGTGTTGGCATTCACCGGGCACAAGGGGCTCTACGGGCCGCCGGGAACGGGCGGGATGGTGCTGAGCCAGCGCGCAGCGACAGAGATGAAAGCCCTTGTCCAGGGCGGGACGGGAAGTCGATCTGATGAGGAGTTCCAGCCCGGGTTCCTGCCCGACAAGTTCGAGCCCGGTACTCCTAACACGATAGGGATAGCGGGGCTTGGCGCCGGAATCGGATTCGTGCTCGAAAACGGGGCTAGTCACATAGGCATGCACGAACTGCAGCTTGCAGACGAGTTCGCGCAGATGGCCCGGGACATACCAGGGATACGAGTATTCGGCACATGGGAGACGGGGTCCGGCGCAGATGTGTGCGACCGCCACCGCGTGGCTACCGTATCGGTGGGATTCGCATCTGCACAGGCTGACCCAGCACGAGCGGCCTTCATCCTCGACAGGGACTTCGGCATCATGGTCAGGTCAGGGCTCCATTGCGCCCCGACGGCTCACCGGACGCTCGGAACCTTCCCCGCCGGCACGCTCCGCTTCAGCTTCGGCTGGTTCAACACCACAAGTGACGCGCGCGATGCCGCCGCAGCCCTAGCCCAGATTGCGGGCGGATATCAGCTGCAGAAGTAGTCGCAGTACGCGTTGATCTGGTGCGTCCAGTCGCCCCCGACAACCATGTGGTGATTGCCGAGCGGCCGGCTGAGCAGTGCGCGCGCATCCTCCGGGCGGTCGAACTTCACGGCTAGCTGAGTGCGACATAGGTCGTCGCGCCCACCGCACCCTATCAGCTGACCGCGCACCGCATACACATCCCGTAGTTCTTTCCCGCCGATGCGAACAACAGTGACAGGGCCCGGTTCCAGCTCGCCTGCGATACCTACACCCAGGTTCGATTCATAATGGGATCTCAGCGAGTATCTCGCACACATCTTCGTAGGTATCGTGCAGTGGGCGAACACCGCAGTACCAGTCCGCAGATCGATTGACGAGGGGTTAGCCAGAAAACTGGGTTGAGATGTTAGGTACGACATGAACAGCATCGTAAGGCATGACGGAATATCGGCTTCGCACGTCGCCGGCACTCCTTCGTCGTTCAGGCGCGCAAGCGCATAGCATGCGGTGTTCGCAAGCGGCGTGAGCAGGAAAAAGCAATTCACAGCTACAGCATCCAGATGGTATTCCTGCACTATGCGCCTGAGCCCCAGGTATATCCTGGCCGATCCCAGCATGGCATTGACATCGGGCTCGATGACCCGTTCCGCCGCTGCCTGCATCTGAGACGCTATCTCCTGCGTGGCGCCGGCATCGGCTTCACGTGAGTAGCGCACCAGTTCGCCCAGAGGCAGATGGACTAGTTGAGGCCCCCACACTTCCCTCACAGCGCGTTCGAGAGCCCAGGGTGCCATGACTTCGATATCCCGCGATCCGAGCGATCCAATTACCGCCCTGCGCAATGACGTATGCGTCTTCGCGAGAGTAACGGCGAGCGAAATCTCCTCGCGCCAGCCACGAGTGCCCTGCACTATGATGCCTGAGTGCCCCACAGATCTGCCGAGTGCGAGTATCTCCATGGCAGCCGCCAGAGCATTGTCGCCGGGGTGAGCGAGTATCGCAAAAGGGCCGTTCCAGCGAGAGATGACCGACAGTCCCAGTTGCTCAGTGCCGCCACTCAGAACCAAGAGCAGCAGAGCATCGGACCCCGCGAGTTCCATGGCCGACACTCGCGAATCGTACCACTGAAACTGAATCCCGCGGCCGGCGCCGAGCACTGCAAGTTCGGCTCTGTAATGCTCGGCCCTGGCAGTCACCTCGCGTAGATCGCGCCACGAGGATGCAACCTCTACCACACTCACGCGCATCAGACCATATCCCCCCTGAACGCTTGTGTACCGGTTATTACATTCGATAAACTCGCCGAGAAATCCTACAGTGTAGGGTCGATATGAGCAAAAATGTGCACACATCCCTTCGCGTGTTACGCAGCGCAGGCAGGAGATGTGCGGCCTGCAGTTGATGAAAGTGCTGACGTGACGCCAGACCTATCATCGACATCCTCTACTCCGCATCGAGTTCGTGTGCCAGGATCTCTTTGACCTTGAGCTCAAGTTCATCGAGATCCAGCCCGGCTTCGTCCTTGATGCTCTTGCGCAGCATGGGACCGACTTGCCCGATGTCGTCTAGGAGATCCTGTATGAGCTCAAGCGCTGCAGTGGCCTCCAGCACCTCGGTTGGAGTCCGGACCATGCTCGCCAGGATGGAGTTCTCTGTCCGCGACGCCACTAGAGGGCTGGGCAGTTGCTCTACATAGACCTTGGTGCGACGGCCGGGTCCCCGATCGTCTTCTATAGGAACCAGGGCTATGATCCTGTCCGCCCTAACGTACTTGCCGTATCCCAGAGGAACAACGGCGTCCTCCCTCACTTCCATCAGACTTCACGTCCTCTCGACTGCATTGGCTTCTTTGGTTATCTTGTCCAGGATGGAGCGGCCGAATCATCCGAGCCAAGCCCCGGCGCGCAGCGGCTAGCGGGCAGTAGGAAGCAGGTGGGAGGCGGAAGGCGAGAGGTGGAAGGCGGGAGGCGGCACGTGTTGAAGGGCCGTCCAACCTACAATGCCAGGAATGGCACGGCCCCTCGTGTATCCAATCCGAACATGCCTCGCCGTCTCGCATCCTTCTTCTGTGACACACCCCGCAGCGCTAATCCGAACCGGTTAGCGCGTTCTCCACTGCCTTCAGATAGGCCTTGGCGGTGATAGTCGCTCCGCTGACGACGTCCACCTGGAGAGACTGAGCTTCGATGACTAACTCAACAGTCTTCCGCCTCACCTCGGGCTGAGGGAAGAGGACATCCTTGACAACGTCGATGCCTGTAACCCTACCTGAGTCCACCGTGACCCGGACCCTATTCGACCAGCGTCCGCTCTTGTACTGCCCGTTGTACTCGCCATCTGTGAGCTTCGAGAAGTCTACGCTGCCTATTGGGAGGGTCTCACCGGCCCTCCGCCCGACCATGCCGAATGCAATCACGCCGGCAATCAGAACAGCCAACCCAACAAGGATCCACACGATGACCTTCAGCATCTGAACCCTTCCTCCGTTCATCAGTTAACGTCCGCGGTCGCTCCGTCGGCCGTCGCCTCCGGCGCCGCAGCATTGGCCTTTCCTTTTCCCTGGGCGCTGCCGAGCTTGATCCAGAGCAGCGGCGCCAGTACCAGGCTGGACAGCAGAGGCACCACAAACGGCGCCCTGGGTCCGAGCGTTCTCCATATCAGCCCGCCGATATACGGCGCAGGCAGGGATATCAGCCCCAGGCTGGTAGAGAAGAGCCCGTACGCCGTGCCGCGCATCTTCTCCGGTACCGCCTTGGATATCAAGGAGTTGTAGGCAGGGCTCATAAGCGACGCGCCAATCCCGTAGAGCACCCATACGACAGTGAACTGCGCATATCTCTTGCCGAGCAGCATCAGCACGTACCCGGCTGAGAAGAACAAGTGCCCTATCGCAATGCCTGCCCGCTCACCTGCCTTGTCGGCGAACCATCCTCCTAGGGGCAGCATGACCATCATGGTCACATTCAGAATCGACAGGAGCGAACCGATCTGCAGGTTGCTGAGGCCGATTATGTTGCTGTAATATAGAGGCTCAAGTCGCCCTCCCAGAGTAAACGCGATATCCGATACGCCGTCTGAGATGAACAGCCAGGTAATCACGCCGCCGGCCAAAACGAGCGAGATCATGGCATTCATACTCTGGGCGAACTTCCGAAGCGTGGGGCGCTCGGGCGCCGCAGCGGGGGTCGACCCCGCTCTGCTCGAAGCCCCTCGCCTGTCGTTTGCCGCCATGGCAAACCGGATCACCACTGCACCCGTGTAGAGTAGTGCCGATACAGCAAACATCTGGCGATACCCGAATCTTTCGGATATCAGCCCCCCAAGGCTAGGACCTATCACGCCGACCACAGTGTAAATGGAATCCACCGTGGCAAACGTGCGCGCACGCATCTCCTCTGATGACTGCTCGGCAACGTACGCTTGGAAGCTGGGCGATACAAAGCAACTTGCTATTCCCGCAATGCTCTGCGCCACGATCATGAATTGCCAGCTTGGAGCCCAAACATACATTATGTATCCGATGAGGCCGGCTATGCTGCCAATGGCTATGGCCTGGAGCCGGCCAATCGAGTCCGAGATGAACCCGCCCAGTATCTGAAATGTCAGCGGCATGATGGAGGCAATAGTGAAGAACAGCCCTACCTGCTGCACACTTGCCCCAAGCGACTGAACGTATAGCGGCATCATCTGCTGGTTCATCTGGTGCCCGATGTTGGCAAGGATCATCGCTCCCAAAAACACCATCAATGCTCGGGTAATGATCTGGGGTTTCTTCTTCTGCGCCATACCGGCGAGCGGCGAACTGTCGCTCCGGATTGACATGAGAATACCCTCCGTCTGAACTATCGTGTACATGGCAAGTATACTGCAAGCGCCTTCGGCGCGCACAGGCCATGTGGTCAGTTCTATCTACTGGCTTACTGGGCAGTATGGGCAGCGTACGCTCGTGCGGGCGGAGGCCGGAAGGAGGGGGCGCGGACGGAGGGCAGTCCAAGGGCTGACGGAGTGCAAAAGGAGGGCGGCTTGCCGGGATTTCCCGGTGTCCAACAGGCAATTACAGGTTTTTGCATGGAAAAGCTCCGATTGTGGATATTTTCTGCCGCAGTTCGGCAGAAAATTTCCCTTTTGTCCAATTCTGAAGGCCAGTCATCGTGCCGGCTGCGAGCATGGCTGCAATGTCCAGGTTATATTTGTATTTCTTTGTGTAGTATACCCCATAAATCCCTTATGTTCCCGCACTTACATGTTGTACCCATCACACCCTGGGTGTTTTCTGCTGCTTACTGACGATAATTGGGTATTAGCGACCCTCTGCGGAAATTCTTCGCACTCAGGCTGCAGAAAATCTCCGAAAACCGCCCCGGTATGTGCAAAAACCTGTTAACGGTAGCCGAATTACATAATCTGGCCCGCGCTACAGCCCTGCCATCCCGGCCCGGAGATCCGGCTCAGCTGCGCTCGGTTCTGCTAGGTTCTGCTCGTCTCTGTTGAGTTCTGCTCTATTCCGCCGAAATGCTATCTCTCGTTTTGGTGCCGCATTGCCCGCGTTGGGCCGGCCGAACGACGGTCAATGCATGAATGGCACGTGAACGCCAGTCTGGCTATAGTCCGGAGTGTAGTCCGGGGTCTTGTCGACGGTGACTATCTTCT
>DAOPWT010000014.1:19947-27858 GCA_035351775.1 Bacillota bacterium
GTCTGGCTATAGTCCGGAGTGTAGTCCGGGGTCTTGTCGACGGTGACTATCTTCTGCTCCTGTATGGACCTAAGGATATCCCTCACAGTCTTCAGGTCGCCGTATTCCATCTCCGGAGGCACGCTGATGGGTTCCCTGCCGGCCATGGCATTAGCCAGGTTGAGCAGTTCGTTGTAGTAGCCTTTCTGCGGCTCAAAAGGAATGCCCTCAATGCGCCCATCGTTGTGCGCAATGTGTATCACCCCTGCGTCCCTGCTCTCCAGGTAGATCATGCCCGAGGTGCCGAAAACCCGGAAACCGACCGCAGGGCGCTGTGCCTCTTTGCCCGCGCAGAAGAAGCTGAACTGACCCACGACACCGCTGCTAAATAGCATGTTGGCGACGATCGCGCTGTAGGGCGAGAACTCCTCGTCCTGCGGATGGCCGAAGGCTTGCAGCCTATCGATAGCGCCAAAGATGTGACGAATGGCGGCGAGGTCGTGCACAGCGCTATCGGTAATGGCTCCGCCCGGGTACTCCGGATACTGCCGCCAGTCGCGAGCGGGAAACGCGTCCTTCCACATCTCCTGGGGAAAATCCATCACGCGGTTGTATAGGAAGTACACCACATCGCCCACTCGCCTATCGGAGACGAGTTGCCTGACTATGTTGGTCTCCTCGTTGTAGCGGTAGTTCTCGGCTATCAAGATGGGTATTTGGTAGCGTTGCGCAAGTTCGCGCGCTGAGAGGGCCTCCTTGAATGACCCTGCCAGGGGTTTTTCACAGATGATCGCTTTCCGCTTGCCCGACAGCCGCCGGGCTACGGCTTCCGTAACAGCGTAGTTAAGCTCTATTGGCACCATAATATCGTACACGTCCACGTCATCGCGGGCGGCGATGGCCTCCCAGTCGGTATGGAGATCCCCGGGAGAAAGGCCGAGACGACCTTGCCACTTGCTCAGCTTGTCCTGGTCAGGATCACACACTGCCACGATCTCATACGTATCCGTAAGCTTCATGTAGGCCGGGTAGTGCAGGCGTTCAAAAGCCATGCCCGCCCCGATTACGCCCACCCTCAACTTGGGCACAAAGACCACTCCCTTGCAGCCAGTGCTGGATCAATCGCCCTAGATCAGCTCCGCTCAACTAGTCTCCCGCAGTGTGCAAGGGATATTCGGATTTTGTCGGCCCATATACGACAGAGACGGCTGGGCACCGGGCGCACTCAAGACACCGTATGCACGCGTCCGAGTTCGGGTCTTCATAGATCGCAATATCAACGGGGCAAATGCGCTTGCACGCGTTGCACCTGCTGCATGCGGACTGGTCTACTCGCATGCGCATCAAGCTTACCTTATTAAACGGCGAGTACACAGCTCCCAGTGGGCACAAGAAACGACAGAACGGCCTCTTCACGAAGAGCGCGGCCAGAACCAACGCCGCGAGAAGCCCGATCTTGATCCAGTAAAGCGGGCCGATCATGTGCCGAAGCGACGGCCTCAGTATCACCTGTGGTATCCCAGCTCCCAGCGTGCCCGCGGGGCATAGCTTGCAGAAAATGGGCGCCCCCGCGGCAAACGCCCCGATGATGGCCAGTCCCACCAGCGCAACGTAGCGCGTCCACCCCCACCGGTTGCTGCGAAGCACTTTGCGTTGCGGCCCAAGCCCTGCCAGTAGGTCCTGAAACAGCCCAAACGGACACGCCCATCCGCACACAGCCCGTCCAAACACGGCTCCAACAGTGATGAAGAAACCTGCGATGGCAAAGGGGAATCTCCGAAGGGACAGGAAATTCTGAAGCGAACCCATTGGACATGCAAACGACGCCAGCGGGCATGCATAGCAGTTGAGCCCGGGATACGGGCAGAACTTCAGGGCCGGCAGGCCGGAATTGGCGGCGGCCGCCGCGATGACTTGGATTGTAGTGCGTCGCCTCGATCTCTTGCCTCGTATCGTCATTCCTCACACTCGTTATCCGCGCCTCGGGCGGCAGCGGTCGAATTTCGACTCTACTGGATGCCTATACAAGATAGACAGATCAGCCGGGCATTGGCCAGAATAGTCTGAAAGTCGCCGCACGCGACACCCACTACCATCAGCGCAATCCCCGCGATCACGAGCACAGCATATGGCCCTTGCCCCGGCCCTGGCTTCGGCCCCCGCCTCGGCTTTGACCTTGCCGGCATGATCCGCGCCACGGCCCTCACTTCTCCCCCGCAACCGTCTTCACTATGCTCTCAAGACGGCTCTCCCACCCCGGACTCAGCCCAACCATGACGTCCCGCACAGTACCCTTGCGATCGATAACAATCACGGTAGGCGTAGCGTAGATGCCGTAGGCATTGGCAACAGCTCCCCTGTCAGTAGTCTGGATGTAGGCGTAGCCTCTGCTGTCGGAGTATTTCTTGATTGCCGCCGAGCTGTCCCCAAGGTTGACCCCCACGACGCGCACTCCGTGGAAGCCATACTTTTTGTGGATATCCTGCAGCACAGGAGCGACGGAGTGACACGGCGGACAGCTGATGGTCCAGAAGTCGAGCACATATACGTAGCGAGGCTGGTCCCGAAGCGCAATCTGCTTACCATCGATGGCCTTCAGCGTGAAATCCGGCGCAACAGCTCCAACAAGTTGCTCAGCGCTTTTGGCCGCGGCCCCACGCTTGGCCCCCAGCGGCAGCGCCCATACGAGCAGTGCCACCACGGCCAGCCCTACTAAGAGAAGCGCCACCCGCCTCAGTGGGTGCATGTCGCTTGTCTCTCTGTTCACTAACACGATCCTCCAATTCCGCCATCGGCGCTTGACCCAGCCCGGCGGTTCTGTCAACTGCGTGACCTACCTATTCGTCTTGCGATCCTTTCTGTCCTCCCTCCAAACTGATAGTGAACAAGAGAACTATCAGCCTGCGGCGCCAATCACCGCATAGCAAGGAAAACCCATCAACAAGCGTGAACACGGCTGGCTAGTCCTGATCCGACGCTTCCTCCCCCAGCCTGATACAGACGGTGACCGGGTTGTGGTCGCTGTTTTCGAAACCGAGGTCATGCCCGTGCACACTCACAACCTCCACGCCTGGCGATATCAGGAATCCGTCTATGTTGACTTCAACGTTCTCGCCGCGGACATAAGGCCTATCCAACGTACGGCAGGACGGCACCGTCTCGTCCACTGCCCATCTGAATCCGTCGATGGCGAAATCATCGGGCAGGACCTGCAGCCAGAACGGCCACGAATCGCCGTACTCGGACCTTTTGGCCTCCGGGTCCGAAGAGAGCAAATGGTTCCAATCGCCGCCTATCACAACATAGTTGCCCGACTTCAGCTCGCGCGCTGCGTACTCCTGGAGAAAAGCCAATTGCTGTGCCCTTATGAATCCGCCCTTGTCGAACGCCGACAAGTGCACATTGGCAAGCACCAGTTGTCTGCCGTCGTCTGTGGGTAGCCTGCTCTCCATCATGCAGCGATCCAGCTCGAAAAGACGCACGGGCCAGGCGTACTGGCCCGGAAGCGAGTACCTCTGAGCGCTGTCAACGCGGTACCTCGAAAGCGTGGCGATGCCTGAGTAGACGTTTCCGTGCGGGTCGGCAAGTGGAACCGGAACCCATGCCACTTTGTAGTTCGCAGCAAAGCTGCTGCTGTAGCCTGCTAGATCCGAGCAGAAGCGCTGGTACTGATCAGTGCCGTAACTGCGGCGCGATTTGCGATCGATTTCCTGAAGGAGGTAGATGTCGGACTTCTGCCCCACAAGGAAAGACGAAATCCGGTCGATATTGGTGTTGGTCTGTTCACGGCTGACCGCCCTCGACATGGTCCCGCCGTCCATGAAGAAGTCGGCACGCTCATCCAGACCGCAATACCCGGTGTTGAAGGATGTTATCGAGATGTCCCGGCCGGCAGGAATGATCTCCTCCTGTGTACTATCTACTGAGACCTGGATGACGTCCCGAGGACGGTAATCGATGATCGAAACATAGCCCAAGAACCCGGCAAACCCCGCAATCAGGACGATCACTGTGACCAGCAAGGCCATGAGGACTCTGCGCATGAAATCTCCCCTCCCTCTTCAACTGCTGCCCTGATCCATTCGAGTCGCAATCGAATTCGCCACTTCGCGACTGGGTCCTGCAGCACTCGATCGGCGCTCCTTGCGTATCGCCCACGTCGCGCCGACGATGGAGGAACAAGCGCCACCGGAGGAGAAAACCCTCGATGAGAAGCGGCTAACGTCGACGGGAGAGTGCCCGGTTGTTCGGATATGCAAGGCCTCAGAAGCTCGACCTTACACTCAGGCAAAGCCATCACTACACAGCCCACTACTGTGGGCTCTGTTTCGCGCTTGCGCAAGAGTACGGCACGTTGTGGCGTGCGCTCACTAATTTCGAGTCTACCCTGCTAGTTCTGCTCATGTCGGCTCAGGCAGAGGCAGATCCGTCTTTTCGGAAGACTTTCTGCCCCGTATCGGCATTGGGCAAGTTCGCCATTGTCAGCGAGCATGAGGGCTTCATGACGCTAGGCGCTGCGTTCACAGTGTGCATGGCCGAGCTGAAGAGCCTGGACTCAGTGCGCGACGGGTCGCTTCTAGCCCGCCCAGCCAGAGCCATGGGCAGCCGGCAGTTCAGCAGAGCCCGGCAGGTGCTTGCCGAGCGCTCTTTTGACATCGCTCCGCTGCTGCAGGCAGATCACCTTATGGCTCAGCTGGAAGCCGAGGCAGGCGCCGCGCCGGGATGCATCACGTTCGACGAACTCACCGCGCCCACGGCCGACGGGCTCGCGCACGTGTTGGCGTACACTGGCGTTCTGACCGGCCGAAATGAGAGCTGTGCAGGCTTAGCACGCCTGGGCCGGGCCGTGGGGCGCCTGGTCTATCTGGGAGACTGCCTTGAGGACTTGGCGCGCGATGTAAGGCGTGGGGCCTTCAACGGCCTGATTGCCTGCATGATGGCGGATCCGGATTCTACTGAGCTTTCAGGAGGGGCGGCGACCGCCCTATCGTATTTGAACGCCAGGTGCAATGTGGAAGCGCGCAACGCGCTGTCGCAGCTGACGCTGTATCGCTATCGCCCTATCATAGAGAACATCATCCTGCTCGGGCTGGACGCCCGGATAAGGCGCCTGCTTCAGGCGAGAACGAAGAAGGAGTGAGCCTGAGATGCTAATGGAGTCGCTGGTACTTGCTGTGGACGATCGAGAAGCCAAGCAGGTCGTAACCGGCATCGCATCGTCGCCCGAATTCGTTGTGACGGGTGTGAGGTTCGAACAGGGTGTGATCGTTGTCGACACTACCGTACGCGCACCTGTGCCCATTCATCCGTCTTTTCGAGTAGAGGTGGTCGCAGCCCGCGGCACCAGCCTCACAGTGCGCATATCCGGCCCGATGGGGCTGGGAGCAGGCCCTCTTGATGTTCTCATAAACAGGATCGCCCCCCGCTTGCCCCAAGGCGCGAGCTACCTGGGCCGCGGCGTGATCACCATCGACCTGGTTCAGGCGAGCAGAGGAGCGCTGAAGTCGCTGGACATGGCGGGAATAAGCATTCAGCCTGGACAAGCCGTGGTGCGGATATCCAATGCCGATGTGGATCTGTCGGCATTTGCACAGGCTGCCGGCGCCGGGGGGCCAAAGGTCGGCGCTACCGGCGGCGGCGCGTCCGGTCGAGGGTTCTGAGCCCTACTCGGTACGGGACTACGTTGATGAGGTACATCATGACGCCGCAAACGACGCCAACTCCCGGGACAATCGCCCACGCACACCGGCCGGCGAACGCGGTGAGCTCGCCCGATTCCACGCCAAGCCGAGCCCCGAGGCCGCCCAGTGCAGCGTAGTTTGCTGACGCAGTCGCCGACACGTAGTCACGAAGTCCTGCGCCATACAGCGCGGCCAAACCGCAGCCCAGAACTGTGACGGCCACACCATAGACGGCAGACGCCAACACCCACCAGAGCATGGGCGCCATCCGCCGCTTCATCAGGGGAAGGAGCACGGCCATGGGGGCGCCCAGGAAAAGGCAGATCAGCAGCTGTGTTGGCCCAAGCATGATCCCGATGCCGGCGCCGGCCACTGCGCACGCCGCCAACGACCATCGCGCTCCATGCCGCGCGCCCACGATGGCGATGAGGCTGGGCGTCATGTACCTCACATACCCGCCCACACCGGGAAGGCCCATAGACAGCGCCCACACAACTACACAGACGGCTGCGGCAAGAGCCGACTCAGTCAATGGGCGAGCACTCTTCACTGCATCCGCCTCCTAGGCAGTCGATGCTCGATTCGGGACTCCAGAACCACGATTCGAACATCTCGCGTCCTATCGAGTCGAGAGCGTCGCGCGCGCCGCATTCCGGCAGCGCCTGCAGCGCCCACCGGGCTTGGTCGGCATATTCGCGTATTATCCCCTCGAGCCAGACGCCCAGGCACCCTTCCTGAAACAGCTTATGCAGACGCAGGCCGTCGTCTGAACACTCGATCCGATCGATCCCCGCCGCCAGTAGGCCGATCTGGTCGGCGTCTCCGGCAATCTCAAGGCCCAGAACAGGGTATCCCACGCGCCCCAGCAAGAGATCGGTCATTGCCCGCCCCTTGACGCCCCGGTCAAAGCCTGTCAGGTTGTTGATGTCGTTGACGGTCTGGAACACGAACCCCATGCACCGCCCATAGCGTGCCAGGGCATCCACGTGAGCCCGGGGTGCGCCGGCGATGACCGCCCCCATGGCCATCGATTGCTCCATCAGCGAAGCGGTCTTTCCATCGATTACCCTGTCCACGTAGTCGCGTGTCAAAGGGCGCCCCTCAGGCGTTCGAGCTAGCTCCAGCAATTCGCCGCGGCATAGGCCGATATGAGCCCGGGCAAAGCGGAAGTGGACTTGTGCGTGCATCGCGGAAGGCAAGACTGAACGCATCCGCTCAACCACATCGTGGGCCATCGCGACCAGCAAATCACCCAACACTACGGCGCGTTCGGTTCCGAATACCGCATGGAACGACGGTCGACCTCTGCGGAGCATGTCGCCATCGACGAGGTCATCGTGAACCAAAGACGCCTTGTGGAGCAGCTCCATAGCGGACGCAAGCTGAATGAGGTTATCGATGCCCGCGCAGCTACCGCGCCCATCACCGCCGTCGCGCTCGCCCTCCCCGCGAGTACCTGCACTACACGCCAGGTACGCCAGGTACATCAGGCACGGCCTGAACCTCATGCCGCCGCCGACCGCGTAGTCATACATCTCGCGCAGTTCAGCCGGCAGGTTGTGCGCCTCATCTGCCAGCTTCCCGTCGACCCGCCGGGCAACCGGCGCAAGCAGCTGTTCGTAAAGCGCCCGGGTGCGTGCGCCCCGCGCCGTCGCTGCCCCCGTCTCCATTACACTACCTCGACTTCTTGCATAGTCTCCCGCTTTTCCTCAACCTCTGCATTGCTCAGCCGTCCCTGCTGCGTAATCTGGAGCGACTTTTGGACATTCGTCTGCGGATCTTTGATGGTTGCATGCATTATCATGTTGGAGTCGTACTCGTAGGTTACATCTATGGGGTAGTTGCGGGGCTTCGAGCCGCCGAGCGGCAATACCACCCTGCCGATCTCATTGCAGTTGGCCGGGTTTCTGTCTTCGCCCTGCAGCACTACGAGTTCCACCGACGATTGCCCGTCCTCGTGCACGTAGTACATAGCGGTCCGCGACGCCGGGATGGGCGAGTTCTTGGCAATCATTATCTCATTGATGTCGTCGCCTGTTCTGGAGTCGACAAGTAGCACGCCATAGCTGTGGCTCGTGACATCCTCAATCCTGGTGTCGCGCAGTCGGCGCCCGGCCTCGCTCAACACCACCTCAGGATCGCCCCTACCGGCCAGTATGACGCCGGCATATATGGCCGCCCCCAAGGCGACTGCCTCGTCTGGGTTGACTGACAGAGTAGGTTCCTTGCCGGTCACCCTGCGGATCATCTC
>DAOPWT010000015.1:0-18254 GCA_035351775.1 Bacillota bacterium
TATCTTCGCCCATCTCGAGCAGCGGCGCAAGCATGCGCGCGGCTGACGCAGGATCGCGAACCTCTGCAGGAATCGCATACACCGAGTCTGCGCTGATGCTTACGGCCAGTTCCCGCATGTTCCTATCGTATATCGTGCCGCGCCTAGGGTCGACAGGAACAGGCCGCATTCTCTGCTCCAGTGCACGGGCATGGAGCTCAGGGCCGCGCACAATCTGCAGCCAGAGAAGACGAAGAACAAGCGCAGCAAAAACGCTAGTCAGCAGGAGAAAGAGTATGTAGACTCTCTTTCTCTCGCTGACCGACGGCGAAATCCAGAGTGCTGATCGAGGCGCATGTCGAACCGACACCACAGCAGCCCCCACATCTTGTTTGGTTCACTCAAGTACTGACGGCAGCTGCACAGCGGGAACGACAAACCACGCGGCGATGAGGTTCGATACTGCCGCCACAGACATCTGCTCCACGATAGCAGCCACGTTAGCAAGCACAGTCGGAGGTTGTGACACGTCCGCAGTCTCGCTGGACGGGTTAGCTTGGTTGGCCGCACTCAGCACAGGCCGCGCGTCGACTACCACCACTCCCATCCGGGGTGGATCGACCATTCCCAGTTCAGCCCGGGCCACCCGATCCACTCTCTCAAGAGACGTGATCCGCGCGAGCGAAAGCGACTGCCGCTCCCACTCATTCTTGAGCGACTCTGCCCTAGCCCGGGCTCTATCGCGGCCATCGCTTGCGCGCACTATCGCTACTCTCTCCGCCAAAACGACAACAGAGAAAGCAACGGCCAGCACGGCGACGAGCCCGCACGCCGACATCAGCCGCATGGTTCGCGACGATCTGCGTCTGGCCGAATCGCGCCCCAGCTCACCTATCTTGGCGTAACTGCACTCCATCACTATTCATCCTCCCCCGGGCCTAGAACTTTGATTGCAGCCCTGAGCTTGGCGCTTCGTGCTCTGGGATTGACCTGCACTTCATCTTCCGATGGACGGATCGGCCTGCGCGTCGCCACCTCGAGAGCCCTGCGGCGACCGCAGACGCACGCCGGAAGCGACGGCGGGCATGAACACGGGCGCTCTTTGGCTCGGAAAAGCTCCTTCACGATCCTGTCTTCCAATGAATGGTATGACAGCGCCACTATTCGCGCACCACGGGCGGCCGCTCGTACGGCTCCTGCCGTTCCTCTTCGAACCGATCCCAGCTCGTCATTGACCGCTATCCTAAGCGCCTGAAACGTCCTGCGAGCCGGGTGCGGCCCATCGTGCGCCGCTGCCCCAGCCGGGATCGACGCAAGTATCACCTGCACAAGACGTCCGGTGGTCAGTATAGGCGCCTCTTGTCGCTCCTGGGCGATTCGGCGGGCGATCCTACGCGCCCACCTTTCCTCGCCGTAGTCAGAGATGATCGTCTCCAGGTCTTGGACTGAAGCCGTGTTGACTATGTCAGCCGCGGTCAGCAGAACTTCCTGGTCCATCCGCATGTCGAGCGGCGCGTCCTCCCTGTAGGTGAACCCGCGTTCAGCCGCGTCGAGCTGGTGAGAGCTGACTCCGAAATCGAACAGCACGCCGTCTGGCGCGGGATACCCAAGCGATCCAATAAGTGACTCTATGTCGCCATAGTCGCCGTGCACCAGGCTCACCCGGCACGAAGCGTCTGACAGCGCCTCCGAGGCCGCCTGCAGCGCCTCGCGATCACGATCGATGCCAATGAGCACCCCCTGCGGGCCAATCATCGCAGCGATCACCCTGGAGTGGCCTGCGCCTCCCAGTGTGCAGTCGACGATCACACTTCCGGGAGCAGGCGCCAGGTAGTTCATGACCTCCCGAACCATTACCGGTTGGTGGCTGTAGTCCATCAGTCAACTCCCGCTCACTTAGCTCCTGCCGCTTGGGCGACTGCAGGGCGACTGCAGCCCCACTGAAGTCGCCATGATTACCCCAGCGACACAAGTTTCTCCGCAATCGTCTCATACGAGCCCGATACATGCGATAGGTACTCTTCCCACACTTCCTGAGCCCATATCTCAAATCTCGATGAGACGCCGATTACTACGATATCCCGTTCTATCCGAGCATATTGCCGCAGATGGGGCGGGATCAGGGCTCTCCCCTGACGGTCGAGATCGCACTCGCTGGCGCCGGAGAAGAACAGCCTGGAGAAGGCGCGCCCATCAGCCATGGTCATCGGGAGCGTAGTCAGTTTCTCTTCCTGATTGCGCCATTCGCATTCAGTGAACCCGAACAAGCACGTATCAAGGCCGCGAGTCAAGATGAACTTGCCATCGATTTCCTCGCGGAATCTGGAGGGCACTATGATCCTACCTTTGTTGTCGAGAGAGTGCCTGAACTCTCCTATGAACACCGTAGCCCACCACTTTACTCCACTTCGCTCCACTTGCACTATCAATTCGAGGCCCGAATGCTTTCTCCTGCAACGTTGCGCAAATATTTGGCCATCATTGCCACTCTGGTCGAACAGGACAAAAAGAAAGAGGGCATACGCCCTCTTTGGGTTGAATGTCGGACAGAAAGCTAGGACGCAATCTCCGTTCTGGCAAAGTCCGACCTCATGATGGTCATCAAAACAACTTGGCGCGCCTTGCCGCCGGGACCCAGTCTCCTGCGGACGGCTCCCTCTCGGCGAAACCCGCACTTGAGGTAGCACCTGATCGCCCTGCGGTTATCGCCGCAAACTCTCAAATATACGCGGGAAAGGTTCAACCGGTCAAATGCCGCCTCCAGCATGGCGCGGACAGCGCAGGAACCCATGCCCATCCCACGGCACTCCGGCTCGCCTATTCGCACCACTAGTTCCGCATCGCCGCTGCGCCAGGCTATCTCCGTCAGCTCAATATCCCCAATGAGCCGGCCTTCTGGCGTGACGATGGCCATCGCCACGCTGTTTCTGTCGCTGAGCAACTTGGTGAATCGAAGCCTCGACTCGCTCTCGGTTCTGACGGTCTCCCCCATCATGCTCGTCAGCTCGTAGTCCGCATCCCACCTCGCCATCGTGCCAAGATCGCGCTCCGTCAGCTGGCGGAGCATTACTGTCTCCCCGTCGCACATAGTAACCCTTCCTCTGCTACGACTCCACCTCCCAAGGTGGGTTGTGGATTCGCCCTTAAGGAGCGGTTTACCTCCAAGAAACTGTATCCAGAGTCGGTTCGCCGAGCCTTTTGCCGTCTCGTCGGCCATATCAAGCCGAGTGCCGGGCACAAAGCCCGGCACAGTGGTTAATGCGTAATGACCTCCAATGGATAATGATGGCTACCGGGGTTGCACGATCAGCTTGATCGCGGTGCGTTCCTCGCCGTCGATGGTGACATCGACGAACGCCGGAACGCATACGAGGTCGAGGCCGCTCGGTGCCACAAAACCCCGTGCGATTGCCACAGCCTTGACTGCCTGGTTGATTGCTCCAGCGCCTATGGCCTGCACCTCAGCGCCGCCGCGTTCGCGGATAACCCCTGCCAAAGCTCCGGCTACCGAGTTTGGATTCGACTTTGCAGAAACCTTTAGGACCTCCATGCTCTTATCCTCCTGCCGGCTGATCGTATTGATGTTCCAGAGTAGTTTATTAGTCCTGTATTGGAAAACTCCTTCTACTGTTTGGCACATGACTCACCGAAGGTAATCGTAAAACGTCTCCATTAATCGCTGTATCCCTCGCGCCCTTCCTGTGGAATGGTCAGCCTCGATGATGACCCCTGACACGATTACCGGACCCTTAGCAACGGCGAAACGCGACGGCAGGGCCGTGATGAACCGTGGAATCACTGTATCCGCATCCATTCCAATGACTGAATCCACTGGCCCGCACATGCCCAGATCAGTGATGAAGGCGGTGCCCCCCGGGAGCACTCTCTCATCGGCGGTCTGCACATGAGTATGCGTGCCCACCACCGCAGCCACAGCGCCGTCAAGGTAAATACCGAGCGCCTGCTTTTCCGAAGTCGCTTCCGCGTGGAAGTCCGCAACAATGATATCGGCAGAAGACCCGATCTCGTCCACCGCCTGCCTGCCCCGAACGAATGGGCAGTCGATTGGCTGCATGAACACCCGTCCTTGCAGGTTGAGTACTGCAATGCGTACGCTCTGGCAGGATACCACGGTCCACCCCCTGCCCGGCACTTGCGATGGGTAGTTGGCGGGACGCAGCACGCGGTCTTCCTTGTCAAGATAGTCAGCCATTTCCCGCTTATTCCACACATGGTTTCCGGTCGTGATCACGTCTACCCCGCCATCCAGCATCTCGCGGGCTACTTCAGGCGTGAGGCCCATGCCCCCCGCAGCGTTCTCGCCGTTAACCACGACGAAGTCCACTGCCCCCGTGGCCTTAAGACGAGCTATGACCGACAAAGCGCGTACACGCCCCGGCCTCCCAATAACGTCGCCGAACATTGCGACTTTCAAGCATATTCCTCCCTGAGGGCGAGCGTGGGCAGGCCTAATCACTAGCCTGCCCACCTTTCTCCATCATATTCGCAAACCGGGCCCACATGATCAGGCGGGCCTGTTGAACACCATTACCCTGCCCTCTTCTCGGAAGCCTATTAGGCGCTTCTCCTGGGTGGTCTCCTTCAGATCCGCCAGGAGGTTGGCGATGAACTCCTCCTGCACCATCAGCTCTTCCTCACCCAGATCCTCAGACCTGTCGGTAACGAGGTCATCTCCGAAGGCATCGAGAATCAGCCCGATAAGCAAGGATATCTCATCGCCGGTCAGTGTGGCCACATCGCGAGTGAGTTGAACCTGTGTTACGCTTCCCAGATAGGAGGAGCTGATGTCGGCTACAGGCGCGTCTTCGAGCCTTACAAGGTCGAGGTAGACTGAGATGCTCGCAAGAGCCAGGCGCCTGAAGGCATCGAACTCATCGGCATCCACTCTCCTTGCAACCATGAACGAAAACCCGAGAACCCTCGAATCTGGCGTGTACGACACGGTACAGATCTCCGGATATCGAACCAGAATCGATACGAGCAAGCCGACACTGGTCGAAGAACCATCGCCTTCTCTTGTGCGCGCCTCTCTCACCTGAGCCACCTTCTTCCCCCGATGATCGGCCTGGATTCCTGCTGATCATTCTACGCACCGCACGGACCTTGGGCGACCTGTCACTTAGCGTAATCCACAGCTCTCGTTTCGCGGATGACAGTCACCTTGATCTGCCCCGGGTACTCCAACTCCTGCTCTATTCGCTTGACAATATCGCGTGCTAGTTTGACGGATGTTGTGTCGTCGATCCGGTCAGGCTTGACCATGATTCGGATCTCGCGGCCGGCCTGGATGGCGTAGGCCTTGTCGACGCCATCGAAGGAATCAGCTATCTCCTCCAGTTTCTCGAGACGCTTGATATAAGTCTCCAGGGTTTCGCGACGCGCCCCGGGGCGCGCAGCGGACACTGCGTCTGCCGCCTGCACCAGAACAGCTTCGATGGTCCGGGGATCAACGTCGCCATGGTGAGATGCGACAGCGTTTATCACCGCCTGCGACTCGCGATACTTCTTGGCGATATCGGCGCCGATGGCGACGTGAGGACCTTCCACCTCGTGGTCGACTGCCTTGCCTATGTCGTGCAGCAGCCCGCCTCGCTTGGCAAGGCCTACGTCTGCGCCAAGCTCAGCAGCCATAGCCCCTGCCAACTGAGCGACTTCAATGGAGTGCCTGAGCACATTCTGACCATAACTCGTACGGAATCTGAGCCTGCCGAGGAGCTTAATCAGCTCCGGATGAATGCCATGTACGCCTACTTCGAAAGTGGCCCTTTCGCCTTCTTCGCGAACCACGGCGTCCACTTCCTTGCGGGCGCGCTCAACCATCTCTTCGATCCTCGCCGGATGTATCCTGCCATCCTGGATCAGTCGTTCCAGGGCAACTCGGGCTACCTCCCGCCTGACCGGGTCGAAGCCTGACAAGATAACCGCTTCAGGCGTATCGTCGATGATCAGGTCGATTCCAGTTAGGGTTTCCAGGGCACGTATGTTTCGGCCCTCTCGGCCGATGATGCGCCCTTTCATCTCATCGTTGGGGAGAGCCACCACCGACACAGTGACCTCAGCCACATGATCGGCAGCGCACCTCTGTATCGCCTGGGTTATGATCTCTCGTGCTCGCTTGTCGGATTCATCCTTCGCCTGGGCTTCGCACTCTTTTATCATGACCGCCAGGTCATGCTGAACCTCAGCTTCAGCTTCTACCAGCAACTGCTGACGGGCCTGCTCGGAAGTGAGCCCTCCGATCCTCTCCAGTTCCTGCTTCTGCTTCTGGCATAGCTGCTCCGCATCAGCATGGGCCTTTTCGATGTCATTCTCGCGCCGCTCAAGCACGCTCTCCTTCTTCTCGAGCTGATCGCTCTTTCTGTCAAGCGACTCTTCCCTCTGAATCAGCCGTCTTTCCGAACGCTGTAGTTCAACCCGCCTATCGCGGGACTCTCTTTCAAAGTCACTCCGCATCCGATGGATTTCTTCTTTGGCCTCTACGACCGCCTCGCGCTTCACTGCCTCGGCGTCCTTGTCGGCCTCATCTACTATGCGCTGTGCCTCGCTTTCCGCGGACTTTATCTTCGCTTCTGCCAACCACTTGCGAGCCAGATATCCTCCACCGACTCCGACGCCGGCTATCAATACATAGACAAGCATCTGTATGAATGGGCTAATGCTGATCCACCTCCCTTAGCGCAAACAACCGTGTACGTAATCAACAAGCTCGGTTACAGTACAAGCAAAGCCGAGCGCCAACTCGGCTTGAATGGAATACGCGGCATGGTGTTCACTTGCCGGAACCCCCAGCCCCAGACTTGATTCTATATGTAGTGCCCAAGCACTGTCAAGCTGACCCAGCCCAATGCATCAATGAGTCAGATCCCTAACCACGCGGGAGATGGTATCGGAGCCGAACCCTCTCCGTTCAAGGAACCTTGCGACACGCCTCAGCGCACGCTCCCTCAGCTCATCGTCGGATAGCTCACCGGGAGAGATGCGAGCGGCGGCCAGATCGCACGCTACTCGATACTCATCTGCCTCCTCCGCCTCGTAAGCCTCCTGCGCGGCCTCCTCCGCGAGCAGGGGGTCGATTCCGCGGCCCGTGAGCCGGGCCGCGATGCCTCGCACGCCGTACCGACGCTGGCCGGCGGCATGCTCTGCCCAGCGAGAAGCCGCCGCGACGTCGTCGATGTATCCCAGACGTACCATCTCCGCAATGACCTCGGCAACATGCTCGGGGCTGTAGCCCCTCCTGAGCAAGGCCTCCCGAAGCCCAGATTCCGTACGAGCCTGGATGGCCAGGAGCCTGTATGCGGCTTGGTACGCCTCTGCCAGAGTGCGTGGGCGCTTGTTACTTGGCACGCCCGCCGCGCCCCTTTGCGGCGCCCTCCTCCGAGGCGGGCCGGTCGGCGCCGTCTGCGCCGGCAGATGCATCGCCTTCAGCCGGGGCTACGGATCTGGCCAGCCCGGTCGCCTCCCTGATCTTGGTTTCAATCTCTGTGGCCAGTTCGGGGTTGGACTTGAGGAACTGGCGCGAATTCTCCTTGCCCTGCCCCAATCTGAGATCACCGTATGAGTACCAAGTGCCGCTCTTGCTTATGACTCCAGTTGCGTCGCCCACATCCAGCAAAGATCCTTCTTTGGATATGCCCTCGCCGTATATGATGTCGAACTCGGCGTCCCTGAAGGGGGGCGCCACCTTGTTCTTCACTACTTTGGCACGGGTACGGTTGCCTATCTGCTCGGAACCTTGCTTTAGCGATTCCACACGGCGCACCTCGAGCCGCACGGACGCATAGAACTTGAGCGCCCGGCCGCCAGGAGTGGTTTCAGGGTTCCCGAACATCACGCCGACCTTCTCGCGAATCTGGTTGATAAACACAACGCTGGTATTGGACTTCGAGATGGCGCCGGTCAGTTTGCGCAGGGCCTGCGACATCAATCTCGCCTGCAGCCCCACGTGTGAATCGCCCATTTCGCCCTCGATTTCGGAGCGTGGTACGAGCGCGGCCACTGAATCCACGACCACGACATCCACCGCGCCGCTTCGGACCAGAGCTTCGGTGATCTCAAGAGCCTGTTCTCCAGTGTCGGGCTGCGACACCAGCAGGTTATCGATGTCGACTCCAAGGCGCTTGGCATAGGCTGCGTCCAGAGCATGCTCCGCATCGATGAAGGCCGCTACCCCGCCCAGTTTCTGCGCCTCTGCGATGATATGCAGCGCCACAGTGGTCTTTCCGGATGATTCCGGCCCGTATATCTCTGCCACCCGGCCGCGGGGTATCCCGCCCACGCCCAGCGCTATGTCGAGCGCAATGGCGCCGGTAGGAATCACATCCACCACAGCGGCGCCCGCCGACTCGCCAAGGCGCATTATGGAGCCTTTTCCGAATTCCTTTTCGATCTGAGTAACCGCAACTTCCAGCGCCTTCTGCCTTTCGTTCAAGACCGATCGCTCCTTACTATGCTGGTCAGCCCAGCGGAATACGGGCAAGTGATGTATAGATGGGTCCAGACGGCTTCAGTACACTGGCCACTACATGTATGCAGTCCACCAAGACCGTTCCCCACATGGCATCGGAATTGCGCGAGATGATGCCGGCTGCCCGCGTACATGCCGACTCCTCCCGTGCCCTCCCTACAGTGAGGTGTGGGCGAAATCCCTTGTCGGCTGGAGCGAAGCCGGAAGCTACAGTCGACTCATCAATGGAACGCGCAAGGCCCGTCAGACGGTCGGCGCCCTCGCGCACCCCCACCCAGAACACGCGTGGACGAGCGATACTGGGGAAGGCGCCCGTGCCGCGCAGTACGATCTCGAATTTGTGCTCTCCCTGTACAGCGCGGCTCACTGCATCGACCAACGGCTGGATACGTGCGCGGGGCAGATCGCCAAGGAACTTCAGGGTGAGGTGCATGTTCCGGGGATCAACCCACTTGGCGCCCACACCCGCGTCTTCCATGTCGCGAATCATCGCGCTTATCGCCTCCACCGGCGACCCTGCTACCGGCAGAGCGATGAACGTTCTGACAGATGGAATTCCAGACTCGCGTCGATTTTCCTCCACAACTAACACCGCCCATCCGGGTTATTATTGCCCTCCTGTGGGGTGATCTGCCGGGTGATCTTGGCTATCTCCCATCAGATGCCGCCTCACGAGGTCCAGCGCGAACTTGGCCGCACGGGCCCGCACCGCGGCGCGGTCGCCTGCGAACCTCATTCGAGCAGTTGTCAGTGAAGGCCGACGCATGTCCGCTAGGGCGAAATGAACGGCGCCGACGGGTTTGGCGTCTGTGCCACCCCCAGGGCCCGCTATTCCAGTGACGGAGAGGCCGATATCCACACCTGCAATCCGGGCCACACCGGTGGCCATCTCAACTGCGGTGTCGCGGCTGACGGCTCCATGCGCGGCCAGCGTATTCCCGTTCACCGCAAGCTCCTCGACTTTGGCGCGGTTGCTATAGGTGACGAGGCTCCGGTCGATGTAGCGGGAACTGCCGGGCACATTGGTGAGCATGGCGGATACCAGCCCTCCGGTGCACGACTCAGCGCACGCCATGGTAAGCCCCGCGTGAGCCAGCAGACGGCCCACCGCTTCCTCCAAGGTGTCAGCGTCGTAGCCATACACCAGCCTGCCAAGGCGAGCGTCAAGACGCGCGAGCACGGATTGGATGAGAGCGTCCGCCTCGGGTTCAGAGTCGGCCCGGGCGGTCACCCGCACCTGGCATTCCCCTCCTCCGGCGTATGTGGCTACCGTCGGATTGTCGTGCCCATGGGCCAAGTCGAATATCAGCGCCTCTAGAGCCGATTCGCCGATACCGCAGGTCCGCACGGCCTTCGACTTTATGACCTGAGCGTCGCCGGGTCCGCGCCGACGGTCTCGAAGGTAAGGCACGACCCAGGAGTCCATCATCTGCTCCATTTCCCGGGGCACGCCCGGCAGGCATATCACGCGTTTGTCGCCTGACTCGAATAGGACGCCCGGAGCAGTGCCCATTGGGTTCGGTATGAGCCGTCCCGCGCCCGGTTCAGGGCACAAGGCCTGCCTGCGGTTGTTCTCGGTCATGCAGGCCCCGCGAGCACCGAAGAACCTGGCGAGGCTGGCAAGAACCTCTGGGCTCTCCACCAGCCTCACCGATAGCGCATCCGCCACCGCCTCGCGCGTAAGGTCGTCTTCTGTCGGCCCCAGGCCGCCGGTGGCGATCACTACGTCCGCACGCTGAAGCGCCTCCCGCACAGCAGCAGATGCCCGGGCCAAGTTATCTCCTATAGTGGTCTTTCGGTACAGGGTGATGCCCAGCTCTGCCAGTCGACGCGCAATGTATGCAGCATTCGTGTCGACAATCTGCCCCAGAAGCAGTTCAGTGCCGACCGAAAGGATTTCCGCTTTCATTTCGTAGCCTGCCTCCCTGCGCGCTGCCTGGCTCGCTCGTCACGCCGCCCCTGCCAGTCGCTGCCTAAAAGCGTCTCCGTCAATTCTCTCCGCGTCCATGAGATCGCCGGCAACCTCGCGGATCAGCTCAGAGTATTCGCCTAGCAAATCCCGGGTACGGTCTTCTTGCGCCCTGACCAGGTGCCATATGGCATCATGGTATTTGTCCCGCGGGATATCCTCTTCGCTGATAATCCCAAGGTCCGACAGGCCGCAATTGACGATCTTGCGCGCCGTCTCCACAGCCTGTTCAATGTCTTGTGACGCCCCGGTGCTCCGCTCGCCCAAGATGAGTTCCTCTGCCAGAGCGCCCGCCAGCAATGTGGACATCCTGTTCTCCAGTTCCATGCGAGTCTCCAGGTAAGTGTCGGACTTCGGAGCCTGCCGCACGTACCCCAGAGCTTTTCCACGCGACGATACGGTGACGGCAGCCACTGAGCCCGGCTTGAGGCGTTCGCTCGCGACTGCGTGACCAACCTCGTGTACTGCCACTCTGAGCAGTTCGTCTACGTCCGGACGCCTGCTGATCTTCTCTCCCATGATCACCTTCTCCATGGCCTCGGAGAAGTCATCCATGGTTATGCGGGCTCTTCCAGCCCGCAGCGCCATTATCGCCGCTTCATTGGTCAGGCTCTCAAGGTAAGCGCCGGAGAAGCCGAAGGCTTCAGCCGCGACGCGCCCTAGGTCTACATCATCCGCCAGTGGCTTTCGCTTGGTGTGTATCTCCAGTATCCGACGGCGTCCTTCACGGTCAGGCAAGTCCACATTGACTACCCTATCGAACCTGCCCGGCCTGAGAAGCGCCGGATCCAGCAGATCGGCGCGGTTCGTAGCGCCTATGACCAGCACTCTCACGCCTTCTCGAGATGCCGACACAAGCCCGTCCATCTCCACCAGCAGCTGGTTCAGGGTCTGGTCGTATTCCAGGTGGCTGGAGTGCTTGCCTCGCACACCGCCCAGTACGTCTATCTCGTCAATGAATATGACTGCCGTCTTCTTGCGCCCAGCGACCGCCGTAGCCCGCGCCGTGCTGAACAGATCGCGCACGCGCTTGGCCCCGACGCCTGCGTACATCTCGACGAAATCGCTGCCTGCTGCGGATATGAACGCTGCATCCGTGTAGCTCGCGGCAGCTCTGGCAAGAAGTGTCTTGCCGGTGCCGGGAGGTCCGCTCAGTAGTATGCCGCGGAGCGGGCGTATCCCCAGGCGCACCGCGCTTTCTTCATTCCTTATGAATTCCAGGGCCTCTACAAGCTCACGCTTGGCGCTCTCCTGGCCTCCCACGTCGCCAAAGCTCAGCCCGCGCGTCTTCTGCCCGGCGCAGGCCTGGTTTGTGACCCCAAACCGCTGGCCGGTAATGCGCCCCGACAGGAGCAACTGGGCAAGGGCAGCCACCCCGCCAGCCAATACGACCAGGGCCGGATCATATCCGGCAATGAGAGAGAATATCAGAGCCGCAGCCCACGCCCCTATCACGATGTCCCTTACCATATCCGCACACCTCCCGAAGCCGCGAAGGAGCGGGAATCGGAACGTGCGGCCGACGTCGAGCCAGTCACGGCGCCGGCTTCATATGGTCGCCTCGGAACAACCTGGTACAGCTGGCTTGCGCCATGCGACATTGAGACATATACGTACTCTGAGTCTACCACAATCCTGGCCTCTGTGAGGCCTGCCTCGCGTGCCGACTGCTGAGACTGGCGCTCTAGGTCCTCGAACGAGCCCGTAGCTATCGCCTGCTGCACTGTGAAATGGAGACGGTGGTACACCTCCCGCAGCGTGTCGTCACGGGAGTCCAGGATGCGTATACGTACCCCGTCCCGCCCCGCCAGATGCGCGGCGGCCATGGTTACCTTCATGACTGTTTCAGAAAGATCTGACACATCGCCGAGTTCGACATTGAGCACGACGCCGTATGGAGTCGACTCAATCGAATACGACTTGACCTCAGCCATCTGCCGAAGCGCGCGTTCTACGGGAATCGAAACCCGAGTCATGCGAACAAGCGCGTTTCCTCCGAAAAGCAAAGCCAGGGCGACGATGAGGCTTGCCGCCACTAGCTTCACATTGACATCCGGTAGCTTCAAGGCGTACCCTCCCCTCTGGTAAACAGCCCTCAAGCTGCACGGATGATTATAACATACAGATCCGCAGGGACTTTGTGTAATGACCCGGCAGGAATGCCACGCTTCTACTTTTGCGCCAGCGCCTTCCCGGCTTCCAACTTGAGCCTATCCGCGGCAGCGGCTGGATCCGCTGCCCCAAATACGTAGCTGCCGGCCACAAACACGTTGGCGCCCGCCCTGGCCGCTCTGGCCACAGTATCGTGATCGATCCCGCCGTCCACCTCGATATCGAGGGAAAGCCCCCTTCGAGTGGCGATGTCGCGAAGTTCCCGCACTTTGACGAGCGCTTCCTCGATCATTCGCTGGCCGCCAAACCCCGGGTTGACCGTCATGACCAGAACCATGTCCACCATCTGCAGCACGTGCTCTACCGCGAATACTCCCGTTGCTGGGTTTATGGCCACTGCAGCGCGGCATCCTGACGATCGGATCTCGTCCAGCACGCGGTTGAGATGGAATGTGGCTTCGGCGTGCACCGATATGATGTCGGCCCCGGCCTTGGCAAAAGCCTGTATATGCCTCTCCGGCTCCACGATCATCAGATGGACGTCCAGCGGAAGTCGCGTGGCCTTCCTGATACACTGGACCACCGGAGGGCCTATCGTAATGTTAGGAACGAATCTTCCGTCCATTACATCCACGTGCAGCATGTCCGCGGACGCCGATACCCTGCCGATTTCGGCGCCCAGTGACGCGAAATCCGCCGACAGAATGGACGGAGCCACTTTGAGCTGAGCCATGTTACTACCCCCTCGGCAAGTGTGGGTGCTGTCGACTACTTGTACTGCCTCTTCTCCGCTTCCCTCAGTTCACCTAGGAACGTCAAGTATCGCTGATATCGGCCCTCGTCTATCTTGCCTTCCTGCACAGCCTGTTTAACCGCGCACTCCGGCTCAGCATCATGCACACACCCGACGAATCTGCACTCCCGGGTATACTCGCGCATCTCGCGGAAGGCCGCGGCGAGGTCGCGCGGTCGGATCGACTCGATGTCGAGGACGGAGAAGCCCGGCGTATCGGCAACTAGGCCTCCCACATCCAGCGGGATGAGGCGGACCTCTCTCGTAGTGTGACGGCCTCTCCCTATGCGCGCGGAGAGCTCACCCTCCGCCAAGTTGTGGCCCGGCTGGACCGCGTTGAGAAGCGCCGACTTGCCGGCGCCCGAAGGCCCGGCGAACACAGACGTCTTGCCTGCGAGCGCCGCCGATAGCATGCCAATGCCCAAACGGGCGCGGGCGCTTGTCAGTATCGCCTTGTAGCCTACCCGGGAGTAGGAATCGACCAGGCGTTCGGCTTCCTGAGGAAACGACAAGTCGGCCTTGGTGAAGCAGACCACAGCGTCCAGGCCTGAATGCTCCACCAGCACAAGCAGCCTGTCAAGCAGATGCAGATTGGGTTCGGGCTGGGCGACCGACATTACGACAATCGCCTGATCCAGATTGGCCACCTGAGGACGGGTCAGGTAGGTCTGCCTGGGCAGCACCTCTTCCAGTACGCACTCTTCGCCGCCCGGCCCGGAGGATAGGCGCACACGGTCGCCTACCGCCACCCCGCCTGCACGTTTCCTGACATTGCCGCGGGCAGCGCAGCGCACGGCCTCACCGCCTGCGTCCGGGAGCACCCAGCATATGCCGCCGGTCAGCCTCACCACAACGCCAGTATCATACATCGTCAGCTCTCACCGGACGTCCATCCACCCATACCTCTATCTTCCCAGGCCCGAATACCTCCACGACATGGGCGATGTTATCGCCGGGACTATGCGAGCGGGGGCCGTAGCTGACCCGTTCGCCGTAGGTGTCGATGACTTTGATCACTATCTCCTGCATGGAAGGACCGGGCGGAACCGTGTAAGTGACTGCGAATCGACGTGACCCCAGATAGGACGTAGATCCGCCGCCTTCCCTGTTCCGTTCGGCCACTACCAAGTCCACAGTCGTGCCCGCCTCCACGCGTCCGTATGGAGCAGGCGACTGGTCTACAACCGTTCCTTCCTGGTATAGGATGCTGAACCTGGTCGTCACGTCGCCGACTGCAAGGCCCAGGGCATTCAGCGTCTCTGTAGCCCTCTCCAGAGTCATCCCGATAACCAGCGGCACCTCAGGCGGCGGAGGCGGAGGGCCCACCGATATGACGACATCGATCCGCGACCCCTTGGATACGTACATGCCGGCCTCCGGTTGCTGCTCGATTATCCTGCCGGGCTGCACTTCCTCGTGGTACCCGTCGGTCTTCTCGCCCAAGGCGATATTCATGCCCTCTAGCTCGAACCGCGCCTCTCGCTCTGTCTTGTTGAACAGGTCGGGCACGGTCACCATCTCCGGGCCAAGACTCACTACCACGCGCACTGCCGAATGGACCTTACGTTTCACACCTGCCACAGGGTCCTGCGAGATGATGCGGTTGTACTCCACCTTGTCGTCGTAGCGCTTGACCGATGCATCGAGAGCCAGCCGGTTGCGCCTTGCGGCCCCTTCAGCCTCTGGAAGAGTCAGCCCAACGAACTCGGGCACAGCAACCTCCTCCACCTGGATCCATTCCCTGAACGCGTGAAGCGCGCCAAAGACCGCTCCCGCCATCAGCAACATGAGTGCCACTACGGTAGCCCAGATCCTGAGGCGCCGCGATCGTGCGCCTTCGCGGACGGGTTCCGGCTGGGAACGCTTGGAATCGTCGCGTTGCACTTCGAAGGCCTCCCCCGTCTTCTCGAACGGCCTCGTGATATTGTGCTCATCATGGAGCGGCCGCGCTGGCGGCGCCTCACGCTCCATGCCCTCCATGCCCGCTGCAGGAAGCGGCGGTCGCCGCCCACTGTCGGCCATCTCCTGGCGAGCACGGGCAATCGCATTCTTGAGCGAGCGGGCCGTTCGCCACCGATCCTCAGGCTTTTTGGCCAGCGCCCGCATGACTACGCGCTCGAACTCGGGAGGGACCGTCGGGTTCAGGAGCGAAATCGGGGCCGGCTCTTCCTGCACATGCTTAAGAGCCACCGACACCGGCGTATCGCCGGCGAAAGGCAGCTTGCCGGTGAGCATCTCATACATCACTACGCCCAGCGAGTAGATGTCGGACTCCGCGGTGGCGGGCGCGCCACGTGCCTGCTCGGGCGAGGTGTAGTTTACCGTTCCGATGACTCTGCCCGTCTCGGTGAGAGCGCTCGCCGACACCGCCCGCGCTATGCCGAAGTCAGTTACCTTTACGCGCCCGTCGCGCGTAATCAGGATATTGTGCGGCTTTATGTCGCGGTGGATGACTCCGTTGGCGTGCGCGTGATCCAGCGCGTCCAGTATCTGCGCGCTGTAGTCGGCGGTCCGGTCCACACTGAGCCGGCCCTCGCTGACTATGATATCGTTGAGCGTGCGGCCGTCCACACACTCCATGACAATGTAGTTGGATCCGTCTTCCCTGCCCACATCGTATACATTCACGATATTGGGGTGAGACAGAGCCGCGGCGCTCTGGGCCTCCCGCCTGAATCTCTCACGAAACTCGGCGTCCGATGCATACTGCGGCCTGAGCACCTTAATTGCGACTGTTCGCTGTAAAAACCCGTCCCTGGCACGGTAGACTGTGGCCATGCCGCCTTCGCCTATCGTGTCGAGTATGGAGTACCTGCCACCCAGGAGTTCGCCGGTCACTACCTCACCTCCCGCTCAAGACTGCCCTGAAGATGCTGCCGGCCAGGGGCGCCGCGACCTGCCCGCCGGAGCCGCCATTCTCGATAATGATGGACAAGACCACTTTCCTCCCCGCATGCTGGGCGTAACCTACAAACCATGCATGAGGCGCTCCGTGGGGGTTCTCCGCCGTGCCCGTCTTGCCGCCCACCGCGTACTCAGGAAGACTGGCCGCCCGGGCGGTGCCCCACTCCACTGCATCCCGCATTCCGCCGGCGACAATGCGGGCAGCCTCGGCCGACATAGGTACGCACAGCACACTGGGGCTTGAGCGCTTCACCACCGCCCCGCCCACGGAGCGGATCTCGGCGACGAGCCGAGGGCGCATCATCACTCCGTGATTGACAACGGCGGCCGCAATCATCGCCACATGAAGCGGCGTCACTACCAGATCGCCCTGGCCGATGGCCAGCTGGCCGAGGGCGTCGTCGCTGGCTTTTCCCGAGAGCATGCCCACGGCCGTGGGCGCCTCGAGCGGCAACGACCTCGACAGGTAGAACCCGAAGAGGGCTTCCGGAAGACGGGGCCCTGCCTCGAGTGCCAAATGGACGAAGGCTGTATTGCACGAGAGCGCTATGGCCGTCTCAAGATCGATGTTGCCATGCGCGCCCGACGCGTCGCTGATGATGGTGCCGCCTGCACGGATCGAGCCCCGGCAATCATATACTGTTCCGCTGCCCGCCAACCCCATATCGATGGCTGCCCCAGCTATAGCCGGTTTGATGGTGGAGCCCGGCGGATACAGACCTGCGAGCGGCCTACATATCAGCGGAGAATCCTCGCGAGCAATCACAGTATCCCATGCTGATTCCAGCAACGCCGGATGGACCCACGGGCAACTGGCCACGGCCAGCACCTCACCGCTCGCGGCGTCCACTACGACCGCAGCCCCGCGCCGACCCGCGAGCGCTGCCTCGCAGGCGCGCTGTGTGCGCGAGTCTATGGTGAGCCGCACCGAGTAGCCCCTATCTGGCTGCTGAGAGATTGTCGAAAGCAAACCGATACGGCTGTACGACCAACCTCTTCCCGCAAGCCATGGGTCCATCGCCGATTCCAGGCCCGATTTGCCGAGCGTCAGGTGCGCGTACCCTACGAGCGGCGCCAGAGAGCCCGGCCCGCGGTACACCCGCGAATCGAGCCCGCGCTCAGTCGACTCCGCCAGAATCTCTCCGTTGCGATCCAGAATACTCCCACGCCACACGCTCTTCTCCGCATTGGCAACGCGCGGATTGGCCGGGCTCGATGCGAGCCTGTCGGCGATGACGCCCTGATAGTACGTCGCGGCCAGAGCCAACACTGCGCAGCCCACCATCCATGCCCCGAGTAACCTGCCTATCCTGTGGTTCACGAAACGTCACCGTCGCTACCGTCACTGCCGCCGCCGCGCGGGGCGACCGCGACCGCCTGGGCGGACGCCGACCCGAATTCAGCAGTGGATCCCAGAAGGATGCCTGCCAGGGCCAGGCTTGCGACCATCGAGCTCCCACCGTAGCTCGCAAACGGCAGAGTAACCCCGGTCAGAGGCAACACGCCCAAATTCCCGCCGATAATGACGAAAACCTGCACTGCCAGGATGTTGGCAGTTCCCACTGCAGCCAGTTGCCGGCGGGGCGAGCTGCCGCGCATAGCGCAGGCGTACGCGTGGCTGATCAGCAGGAAGTATATGGCGATCACCCCCACCGACCCCGCCAGCCCTATCTCCTCAGCAGACGCAGCGAACAACATGTCGGTGGGCGCCGCTGGGATCAGCCACGGAGAGCCGGACCCGTAACCACGACCGAGAATGCCGCCGCTTCCGAGCGCGTAGAATGCCTGGACTACCTGATAGGATGACCCGGCAGCGTCCGCCCACGGATTCGACCACGCCGCGAACCTCGCCGCCACGTGTGGGAAGAACTTGCAGGCCAGCCCTACGCCGATAGCCCCAAGCCCCGCTGCCCCAAGCACAACATGCCGGTTACCTGAGGCCACATACACAAGCGCGACACATGATATATAGATGATCGCCGCAGTGCCGACGTCACGCTGAAGCACTGTGA
>DAOPWT010000015.1:18354-24993 GCA_035351775.1 Bacillota bacterium
CGCTCCTGCCCGAGCACCAGCGTCGCCAAGAGCAGCGCTGCCGCTCCAATCGCCAAGGCCATTCCGGAGCCCGGGGCCCTGCCCTTCCACTGCCACAGCGCCGTGGCGGCCATCACTCCCATGCCCATCCATATGAACGACAGCTGGCGGAGGGCAAGATCGGCCCGGAGCCTCAACACCGAGGCGTACCCGAAAGCCGCCGCCGCAGCAACCAACGCGCAGATGACCTGGTCGCCATCGAATCGCGCCGCAGATAGTACCAGGTGAGCCGCGGCAAACGCCGTGCCTGCCCCGAAACAGAGCACCGTATCCCATCCGAACACACTGCCCGATCTGGCGAGCGAGAGCGATGCCCCGGAAATCCCGGCAAGCAGCATGACAATGCCGACCAAAGACCGCTCCGCGTCCCGGCGGCAGAGGCGACCACTTGTCGTCATGACTCACTGCCTCCCGGCGCTTGGGCAGACGACGGCCCCGGCATGTCCGATTCCGTAACAACACACGCAGCAATGGTGATGTTGTCGTGGCCGCCGCGCGAGCGGGCCAGCGCTATCAGCTCACCGCACGCGCTTGACGGATCATTTGACCTGCCGAACGCTGCGGCTATCTCATCCGGGCGCACAAGGTCGTGAAGGCCGTCAGTGCACAGGACCGCAACATCCCCTGGGCGAACAGGCCACTCGCCCACGTCCACCTCTAGGTCGTCGAAGAAACCCAGAGCCCTGGTAATGGCATGCCGCTTAGGGTGAGACGCCGCCTCCTCCGCGCTGATCAGACCCGAACGAAGCATTTCGCCCACTACGGAATGGTCATCCGTCAGCTGCTCGATCCCATCTTCAGTAAGCAAGTACGCTCTAGAGTCGCCCACATGCCCGATCCTCAGCGTTCCGCGTGCAACAGTCGCGACCGTGAGAGTAGTGCCCATGCCTTCCAGCGCGTCCGCATGCCTGGATGCATCTATAACGACGGAGTTCGCATGCTTGATGCAGCGGACAATATCGAAGTCGGCGGGCCCACTCAGTGACAGCTCCTCTTTGACAGCGAGTATGGCCATGCGCGAGGCAACCTCGCCGGCCCTGTGACCGCCCATGCCGTCAGCCACCGCACAGCAGTCCTCACCGACGAAGCAGGCATCTTCATTACGCTCTCTGACCAGCCCGACGTCTGTCGCGCACACACACTCCAAGGCCCTCACCCCATCCACGACCACTTCTAGCCGTCAGTATCCTCTTCTGCTTCTTCCACTCGTTCGCCACAGGCGACCCGCGAGGCCCCCGCATCGGAGACCACGCATGCGCACACCCGATACAGAAACCAGTAGAGCCCAGCCACACAGGCCAGCCTGAATATGACCAACGTCGCTCGGATCATCTCGGGCCGGCCTCCTCCGCACCGCCCCTGGGCGCCAACCTCCGCCTGAGCTGCCCACACGCGGCATCAATGCCCGATCCCATCTCCCGCCTGATGGTAGCCTCGATACCACGCGACTCGAGCGCGCCCGCGAAGGCCTCCACTACGCAAGACGCCGGACGCTCATACGGAGTTTCCGGCACCGGATTCAGCGGGATCAGATTCACGTGGCACAGAGCGCCTCGGAGCAGGCCTGCCAGCCGCTCTGCGTGGGCTTGTGAATCATTGACTCCGGCTATCAGGGCGTACTCGTATGTGACCCGCCTGCCCGTGATCTGGGCGTACTGGTTGCACGCCTTCACCAGAGTGCTTATGGGATAGGCCGTATTGACCTTCATGATCGATGACCGAGTCGCGTCATCCGGAGCATGCAGCGATACCGACAGAGTCAACGGAATGCCCTCGCCGGCAAGGCGCACGATGCCTGGGACTATCCCGCAAGTGGAAATCGTGATGTGCCTGTACCCTATGGCGAAACCCCGACTCCAGTTAGCGAGCCTGACGAACTTCATGACGTTGTCGTAGTTGAGCAGCGGTTCGCCGCTGCCCATCACCACCAGCGAGCTGATTCGCGCGCCACAGAAACGCTCTGCCGCGTCGCTGCTTGCAGCGACCAGCTGGTCGACTATCTCGCCGCACGTCAAATCGCGCACCAAGCCCCCGATGCCCGACGCGCAGAACGCACAGCCCATTGGGCACCCCACCTGCGACGAAACGCACAGGCTCAAGCCGTAATCGTGCCGCATGAGCACGGCCTCAACGGCGTTATCGTCAGCCAGCCCTATTAGGTACTTCACGCTGTCGCCATCTGGCGAGACTCGCCGGGCGAGTATCTCGGGGGGCCCGAGAGGCGCGACCTCGGCCAGCTTGACCCGGAGCAACCTCGGAATGTTGGTCATGGCGTCATACGACGAAACTCGGCCACGGTAAAGCCATTCGAGAACTTGGTCGGCCCTGTATCCAGGCTCGCCTATGGACTCGAAGAAGCTCCTACACTCTTCAAGCGACATGCTCTTAATGTCCACAGTGCTAATCATTCCACCAAATCACAAGAATTCCTCTGCTCCAGTCTATCACGGAATAGGCGGCCCGTGCGCGGGGCCGCCCTGTTCGAAACGGCGCTCTGGAGCATGGCTGCCGAGTGCGGTTGTGCCTACGCCCCCCGCCTCACATACGGCTTGCCGCTGGCGGCAGGCGGGGTAGACCGTCCTATGACACCCGCTAAGGCAGCCATGGTCAGCACATACGGGAACATCAGCAGGAATTCCTGCGGTATTGCTGAAAACCCCCACGTCTGAGCGGTGAGCTGAACAGCGTCAGCTAGGGCGAAGAGCAACGCCGCCCACATGGCGCCCAGAGGAGTCCACTTACCGAATATGACAGCAGCCAGCGCTATGAAACCCCGCCCTGAACTCATGCCTTCGCGGAAGATGGAAAGCTGGCCAAGGGAGAGTGTCGCCCCCCCCATCCCCGCCAGAAAGCCGGAGAGAATCACACACAGATACCGAATCCCCGTGACGTTGACGCCCACGGTGTCAGCTGCCTCAGGGTGCTCGCCACATGCTCGTATCCTGAGCCCCAGTGGAGTTCGGAATAGCATGACATGGCCAATGATGACCACTATGAACGCGAGGTACACCGGAGGGGTGTTTCTACCCAGGATCTCACCGATCACAGGCACTCGACGCAGGAAGGGTATCGTCCAATTGGCCAGCTTGGTCACTCGCTCGGTCTGACCGGCGCGACCGAATATGGCACGCAACAGGTAGCCTGTGAGCGCGGTAGCCAAGATATTAATGGCCACGCCGGATACCGTCTGGTTGGCTCTGTATTTGATCGATACCAGGGCATGGAGGCCGGCCATCGCACCGCCTGCCACAGCGCCCATCCAAAATCCCACCCAGGCGTTATGAGTCAGGTAAGAAAACAGCACCGCCACAAATGCTCCCGTGAGCATCATTCCCTCAAGACCGATATTGACTACTCCGGACCTTTCACTGAATACTCCGCCCACCGCCGCGAGTATCAGAGGCGCCGCAAGAAACACAGCGGACGCCAGGAGGTCGATGGTAATGAACTTGATGGTCTCCAAGTCAAAAGACATCAGACGTCCTCCTTCTGCGCCTTGCCTGCCTTCTTGAGGCTCAGGCCCGGTATGCTCAGCCATCCCTCGATTAGCCCTTCAGCCGCGATCATGAACACGATGGCGGCCTGCACTATCCCTGCCACCTGCTTGGGAACGTGTGCTATGCCCTGCATCATCTGAGCGCCACGCGACAGTATCCCAAAGAGCGAAGCCGCCCCAATCACCCCGAATGGGTTGATCTTGCCCACCAACGCCACTGCAATACCGTCAAGGCCGAATCCCTCGAATGCAAACAGGTCAAGGAATTTGTACTGGATTCCGCACACCTGTACCGCCCCGGCCAGCCCCGCCATGGAGCCTGCCAGAAGCATCGACACAGCCATAGCCTTCGGCACATTGATGCCGGCGTAACGTGCGGCGTCCGCGTTGGCTCCAACTGCCCTGATTTCGTAACCAGTGGCGGTCTTGTAGAGGATGTAGTACATAAGCACGGCCGCAGCGAGTGCTATCAATATGCCGGTATTCACTCGGAATTCGCTGCGGAAGCCTCCAAAGAACCGGAAGAGCTTCGCAGAATCGGCAATCTCCCGGCTGTACGGAGCAATCACTTGAGGGTCCTTGATTGGACCGTTTACCAGGTAGTGCGACAGGTAGAGAGCGATGTAGTTCATCATGATGCTGTTCACTACCTCGTGCACTCCCAGGCGAGCTTTCAGGTACCCAGGCACTGCCGCCCACAGGGCTCCGGCGAGAGCGCCCGAGAGAATCGTCAGTGGCAGATGAATCACGCGAGGCAGCCCGGTTCCGGCGTAACCCACTACCGCCGCCGCCAGCATCCCCACGATCATCTGCCCTTCTACACCGATGTTGAACAGGCCGGCCCTGTACGCGACGGCTATGGAAAGGCCAGTGAAGATGAGCGGATTAATGTAAACCAAGGTTTCTGAGATGTTGACAGGCTTACCGAAGCATCCCGACAACAGCGCCCCATAGGCGGTGAGAGGATTCGCGCCCGTAAACGCCATAAACACCGCACCTATGATAAGGCCGATGACCACAGCTGCAGCCGGCACACGCAGTTCCATCCATACGCTACGATCCCTTGGTTGGCTCATTTGCTCGCCACCTCCGCTGCAGTATGGTCAGATCTGCGAGTCGCCCCCGCCATCATCAGCCCCAGAAGCTCCTCTGTTGCCTCATCGCGATTGAGCACGCCCACGATCTCGCCCTCGTACATCACGGCTATTCTGTCGGCGAGAGCAAGTATCTCGTCAAGCTCCAGCGACACCACCAGAACAGCTTTTCCGGCATCGCGGGCCTCCACAAGCCTGCTGTGAACGAACTCGATGGCCCCGACGTCGAGGCCCCGCGTAGGCTGGGCCGCAATCACCAACTCAGGTTGGCGCGACAGCTCTCTGGCCACGATAACCTTCTGCTGGTTGCCCCCGGAAAGCGAACCTGCAGGCACGTCTTCCCCGGGGGTGCGGATATCGAACTCCTCTACCAGCCGTCTGGCCTCGCTCTTGATGATCTCCCAGTTCAGCCTGCCCTTAACGCTGAATGGAGGGCGGTAGTACGTCTGAAGCACCATGTTCTCAGCCACAGAGAACTCCAGGACTAGCCCGTGCCGTTGCCTGTCGGCGGGAATGTGCACCACGCCTGACTCGAACAGCTTTCGGGGCTCGGAGTTTGTTACGTCCTTCCCCGCCAGCGTCACGTGGCCGGACGCGCTGCGTCTCATGCCCGTAATGGCCTCCACGAGTTCCGTCTGGCCGTTGCCGTCCACCCCAGCGATGCCGAGTATCTCACCGCCTCTCACAGAGAGCGAAACGCCTCTCACCGCCGGCAGTCGCCTCGCATCGAGCACATTGAGGTTGTCGATGGCAAGAATCTCTTCACGGGGGTGAGCAGGTCCCTTTTCGACGACAAGCTCAACATCTCTGCCCACCATTAGCCTTGCGAGTTCGTCTACGCTCGTGCTAGACGTGTCGAGCGATCCCACGACCCTGCCTCGCCGCACCACTGTCACTCGCTCAGATATGGCCATGACCTCTTTGAGCTTGTGTGTGATGAAGACGATGGACTTGCCGCGAGCCTGGAGGTTCCGCATTATCGCAAAGAGTTCGGATACCTCCTGCGGAGTCAGCACGGCGGTGGGCTCGTCCAGAATCAAGATATCGGCGCCGCGAAGAAGGGCTTTCAGTATCTCGACACGCTGCTGCATTCCCACGGAGATGTCCGTGATCCTGGCGTTGGGATCAATGGCCAGGCCATACTGTTCTGAGACTTCCTTTACCTTGGCGACCGCTGTGTTCATGTCGAGGAATATCCCTCTCTTGCGAGGCTCGGATCCCAACACAAGATTCTCGGCTACCGTGAACTGCTGGATCAACATGAAATGCTGATGCACCATTCCAATGCCCAGACGCAGTGCATCGTTGGGTTCTCTGATCTGTACCTGTTGCCCTCGGACAGTGATCGTGCCGGAATCGGCCGCGTAAAGGCCGTACAGTATCTTCATGAGCGTCGACTTGCCCGCTCCGTTCTCTCCCAGGAGGGCATGTATCTCGCCCTGCTCTAGAGTGAAGTCGACCCTGTCGTTAGCCAGAACGCCGGGAAACTGTTTCGTTATCCCTTTCATGGCGAGCACAGGGACTCTCTGGGACTGCGTCATATGTGTCCCTCCATGCGAGTTCGGGCGCCGAGCCTGCGCCCGGGCGCCCGAACTTCAACTCGAATACTCTGCTCTACTTGGACTGGAGTTTGTCGGCTTCAGCCCTGTACTCAGTCACAACGTACTGGCCCTTGCGTATCTTCTCAGCCCACTCGAGCGCACGGGCAGTGGCCTCCTTGGAAGCATTGTTCGACTTCTCAGGGGCAAGCCCTACGCCATCTTCAGCGATGCCGAGGGTCACTGTATGGCCGACGAATTTCGGGTCGAGCAACATCTTTGTTCCGTTGAAAACCCCGAGGTCAACGCGCTTGATCATCGAGTTCAGCACGTGCTTCGGAGACAGGTGATTCTGGTCGGAGTCGACACCGATAGCCCACTTGCCCACTTCGTCGGCGGCCTCAATGACTCCGATTCCGCAGGCCCCGGAAGCGTGGAACACAACATCAGCGCCGCGACGGAACATCGACGA
>DAOPWT010000016.1:0-23131 GCA_035351775.1 Bacillota bacterium
AGGCCGATCAGCGCCAGCTGGCTGATGATTGCCATCGCGACGACGAAAGCAAATGCGACTTGGAAATCGGATTTGGAGTAGAAGGTTGCTGAGGGGATAACCCCGGGCTCTGTCGCGTGATGCGCCGACAGGATGCTGCCTGTTGCCCATTGCATGGCGATGGCACCGAGTGAGGGAAAGGCGTTCACCACTCCGAAGATGGAACCGCGGCGCCCGAGCGGCGCAAGGTTGCTCACGGCCGCAGTCATGTGGGTGAAGGAAAATCCTGCCGCGGCGCCTATGAGCAGTGCGAGGGCTGCGGTGACGGTCAATGGCCAGCCCAGCCCAATCCCCACCCATAGCATGGCCCATGCGCCGGCGCACGCGAGGCTCGAGTACGAAATCGCGGCGCGGCGCGCGTCAACATTCGCCGCCATGCGCGAGCCCAGCACGTTTCCAGCCATGACGCCGAAGCTGAACATGGAACTCCAGCCGCGCGCAGTTCCATCTCCTGCACCGTAGGCCGCCTTGCACCACTCCACCCCCCAAAGCCCCTGGGCCGACATGAGTGCTCCGAACGACACGAACCAAGCGAGTATGAGACTTCGCAAAGGCCTTGACTGTGACACTGTTTGAAGAGCCGACTTGAGCTGAGCTGCAAGGTTTGGGCTTGGGGTCATATTCTGAGTAACACCGTCCGCCGAAAGGCCGCGATCCCCCGGCGTGGCTCCGTCCGCGATGACAACAGCATCCCGCCGCCGCAGTGAGAACATGGCGACTGCAAGTCCCAGAGTCATCACGCAGAGCACGGAGAAGACTGATGCACGCCCCCATCTGTCGAGCGCTGCGCCAAGGGGCCCCACAGACACGACCGCACCCAGATTTCCTATAAGGAAGGTAAGCCCGGAGTAGAAAGCATATTTCTCTGGGGGGAACGAAGCATTCTGAAAGGCAACGGCACCGGAGAGAAAAGAGGACAGGCCCAATCCTGTAAGCAGCCTTCCCGCAGCTACCGTCGCCGGAACCTGCGCAAATGCGAAGCACACAGCTCCGCCGGCAGTCACTACCAGGCCGATGGACCCGATGAAAAGCGGTCCATGCCTGTCGTTGAGCACTCCGCTGAGTGGCTGCATCAGGGCGTACGAGTAGAAGTACAGACTGGATATGAGTCCGGTGAGCGTGGCGCTCATGCCCCACTCCAGCGAAAGCTGCGGGAGAACAACCGCGGCTGAGACCCGATAGAAGAACGAAAAGAAGAAGGCACATAGCAGCAGCGAGAAAGGCAGGATACCAGCTCTGGAATTCGACTCCCGAGTTCTCATCACCGAACCTCCCAGCAAAATGGCCCTATAGCACACTCCGATTCTACCGTGTTCGACCAAAGTAGGCAATGATCGCGCACCGGCGCACACGGTGTGCACGCCCGTGCGGTGACGCGTCGGGCCAAGACCTCGGCGCGAATATCCTCATACTGATGCTGCGGATTGACGCCACGGAGGAAGGAATTCGTGTATACATGTCGTATACAACACATCGAACAAGTACGAAGTTTAGCACAGAGAGTGTGATTCATGTTGGCCGGTTCGAGGAAGAGCTCGCTCAGGGATGTCGCGTACGCGGAGATCAAGAAGATGATACTCAGTGGTGAACTCAAACCCGGCGAACCGATACCAGAGAGCCTCATTTGCGAAAAGGCGGGCCTCAGTCGGACCCCCGTGCGGGAGGCGCTGAATCAGCTGGTGAGCGAGGGGCTTGTAGAAACCCTCCCTCGCAGGGGGGCATTTGTAGCCAACATCTCAATCAGGGATATCAGAGACGTTTTTGAGTTCCGAGAAGTGCTCGACTGTATGGCCGTAAGGCTGGCGTTCGACCGTATGCCCAGTGATGGGCTGGATGAGTTCGAATCCCTGTTTGAGAGCTTGCTAAGCGACGCCGACGACGGCGACGCGTACGAAATGGCCGAGATTGACCGGGCGTTTCACGGTATGATTCTGGAGGCTTCAGGCAACAGATGGCTGAAGGAGCTTGCAGGTCTGCTGCTGGACAAGAGCCGCCTCATAAGGACGATTTCACTTAGGTACCCTGGGCAGATGAAAAACAGCTGGCAAGAGCATATCGAGCTGATCAGGGCCGTCCGCGCGGGCGATCGAACAACTGCTGAGAGTCTCGCCCTAAAACACGTAACAAACGCGAGGGACGCAGTTCTGAGGGCGATAGATGGAGAGTTCTAGCTAAGCCGGGATACTCAGGGTCCAAGTGTACAACTTAATGTATACTCAGAATATACAGGTAAAATTGTAATAAGGAGGTAGGCGCAGAGATGGCGACGAAGGATTCCTGGCAGGCCGTTGTCGCGGCTCTGGAGGCCGAGGGCGTAGAATACGTCTTTGGGATGCCTGGGACTGCGAAGATCCTGTACAATGCTCTCTACGATTCCAAGACTGTACGCGCAGTGCACTCGCGCGAGCAGAGCAGCGGTGTGTTCATGGCCATGGGCTACTCGCGCGCATCCGGCAAACATGGCGTGTGCTACGGGGGCCCTGGCCCCGGGATGACCAATCTGATGTCGGGGCTTTTGGAGGCTTACGCTACCTGCACTCCGCTCATCGTGCTCTCCACCTGCGTTTCGACTGAGCTAGAAGGGTTACCGGGATTCCAAGAAGCGGATCAGCTCTCCATGGCGAAGCCCGTTACGAAATGGGCGGTAAGAGTGAATGATCCGAGGCGGGTCCCGTGGGCGATGCGGCGCGCATTCTCAGTAAGCATGAACGGCAAGCCTGGACCGGTGTACATAGAGATCCCCTTCGATATCTCCCTGAAGGTCGTCGACATGCCCGATTACATACCTGCCAAGTACCCAATTCGCTGCAACGGATCACCTGGCGACATTCAGGACGCAGTCAAAGTCATAGCCGAATCTGAGCGACCTCTTCTTGTTTGCGGTGGCGGCACAATCCTTTCGCAGGCATATGAAGAGGTCAGTTCATTGGCAGACGTGTATCACATTCCGGTGATGACCAGCGCATCGGGACGTGGAATCATCTCCGAGGAGAACCCCCTGGCTCTCGGCCTCACGGGAGTGTACTGCACGAACCTGGGACGCGAGCTCTACCTCCAGTCGGATCTGCTCATAACCGTAGGGACGCGGAATGAGCAATTCGAAACGGGAGATTGGAAGATGTTCCCCGAAGGGGCCAAATTGATCCACATAGACATTGATCCATTCGAAATGCAGCGGAACTGGATATCGGATGTTCCCGTAGTCGGTGATGCCAAGACTGTGCTTGCAGACATAATCCAGGGGCTGAGCGCGATCCCAGGCTCCGAATTGCGCTGGAAGGAGCGTGCCGACTCTATTGCGCGAGCCAAAGCGGTTTACGAAAGGGAAGTCGGAGAGGAGTGCGCAACCCCCGCTGTGCCCATAGCCAGCAAGCGCGTGGTGAAAGAGCTCAATGACGTGTTCGGTCACGATACAGTGCTAGTGAATGAGAACGGATCCCAGGATGTGTGGTCGTACAACTATCCCTATTACAGAGTACTTGACGCAGGATGTTGTGTTCCGCCTGGTAATCAGACCTGCATGGGCGCCGGAGTCGCAGGGGCCATAGGCGCCAAGCTTGCTCGACCGCACCGGAAGGTAGTATGTGTCACGGGTGACGGCGCATTCCAGATGTACATGAGAGAACTCCCAACCGCCGTACAGAACAGAGCTCCTGTAACATACGTGGTACTAAACAACTCCTATCTGGGATGGGTGAGGCTGCATCAGAAAGAGCTGGGCGACAGGTACATATGTACCTCCTTTGATGTCGAGCCCGACTATGCACAGATAGCCGAGGCCAGTGGGTGCTATGGCGAGAACGTGTCAGACCCTGAGATGATCTCCCCGGCCCTGCAGCGCGCGCTTGACGCGAATGGCCGCGGGATTCCAGCAGTGCTCAACTTCAAGGTGGATTGGACCGACATCCCAGTCGGCCTTGCCTACTACTACAGAACCATCCACGGGTACAAGCGGATCTGAGTTGCGGGAAGGGAGGTGCTCTAGTGAGACTCGATGGCAAAGTCGCTGTGGTAACCGGCGGCGACAAGGGCATTGGCCGAGCGATAACCCTCGCTCTGGCCAGGCATGGCGCGGATGTGGTGATTGCCAATCTCAACCGCGAAACGGCGCTTGAGACCACCCGCCTGGCGAGTGATACCGGGAGGAAACTCACTTGGGTAGGAACTGACGTTACCAAGAGCGCAGATGTGAACAACCTTGTCAGCGCCGTAGTCGACGAGTTCGGCAGGATCGACATCTTTGTGAACAACTCCGGGGTATCTAGCATCGGTCGCATATGGGAGATCGATGAAGAGGATTTCGACCGCAACTACCGTGTGAACACCAAAGGCGTGTTCCTGTGCTCGAAAGCGGTGGCGCCGGTCATGATACGTCAGCGCAGCGGCAACATCATCAACATCGCGTCGCGGGCCGCCAAGGTCCCTGTGGAGTATCAGGGACACTATGGCGCCACAAAGGCGGCAGTCCTTCTACTTACGCGCAACTTCGCCTCCGAGCTGGCGCCCTATGGGATCAGGGTCAACGCCATATGCCCTGGGAAAGTGGACACGGGCATGCTCAGAGGCGAGTGGGCGGAGGAAGTTGAGCTTCGGGGCATGAGCGTTGAGCAGATTGAGGCCGATATCATCAGGAGGACTCCGATGGGAAGGCTTGTGCTGCCCGAGGACGTGGCAAATGTCGCAGTCTTCATGGCGTCGGACTATTCAGCAGGTATGACCGGCCAGTCCATCAATGTAACGTGTGGCCTCGAGATGCGATAGACGGCCGAATCAAATAGTGAGGCGGAGTGTCGCGTTAGGAGGTGGCGATGGGGTAGAGCTTCGGCCGGAGTGAGAAACGGGGAAGGGACAAGCCAGAGGATAGGCCAGACTCGCAACATCAAACGACAATACCAGAGGGGAGTGCCAGTAACGTTGAAGAGATTGCTCATCGGATGTTTCGTGGGAGTGCTCCTGCTATCGATTGCCGTTGGAGCCATTGCGGCACCCAAGACGATCGTCATCAAGCTATCCCACGGGGATGCAGCTGATGGCTCGTATGGAACCGCCGAAAACGGCGCCATCACCTTCAAAAGGCTTGTAGAGGCCCGCTCGGATGGGCGCATAAAGGTGGAGATCTACCCCAACTGCCAGCTGGGTTCGGAAAGAGAGATGTACGAGAGCGTCATCATGGGAACTACCCAGATGACCTGGTGCAGCTCTGCGCCTATCAGCGGTTGGGTGCCGGAGATGATGGTTCTCAGCATCCCGTATCTGTTCTCAGGCCCTGAGGTTGCCTACAAAGTGCTCGACGGGCAGTTTGGCCGTGAGCTTTCAGACCTCGTGATCAAGAAGGCGGGAATGCGGTTCCTGTCATACAGCCACATCGGGTTTAGGCACTTTACGAACAACGTGCGCCCTATCAGGTCTCCTAAGGACATGAAGGGACTCAAGATAAGGACGCGTGAGGATCCAGCAGAGATGAAGATCGTGCAGTCGCTGGGCGCCAGCCCGACTCCGATCGCCTGGGGTGAGCTGTACACCGCCCTGCAGCAGGGCGTGGTGGATGGAGAAGAGAACCCGACCTCCATGATCCAGGTGTCCAAGCTCTATGAGGTGCAGAAGTATCTGACACTCGACGGACACGTGTTCGGCGTCAACCCTGTAACGATCAACGAGAAGTTCTACCAGTCGCTGCCGCAAGATCTGAAACTGATCGTGGCCGATTCCGCCAAGACCGCCGCTCTGGCCTACAGGGGCATGCTCGAGTACGGAAACGCCATTGATCTTGAGGATCTGTCGAAGAAGGGGATGCAGATCTACTCACCCACCGCCGCAGAATTGGCGGAGTTCAAAGCTGCTACGCAGGGGCCGGTCAAGTCTTTCGTAGCCGGCAAGATCGGCAACGCCTGGGTGGATAAGCTGATGAACGCAGTAGCCGCTGCTGACAAGGAGTACGCTGCAGAGATCAAGTAGGCGAATCGATACATACCACGGAGGGCGGCGCCGGGGCTCGGCCCCGGCGCCCCACCGAGAAGGTACCGGATCGCCTGGGCAATGAGTATACCTGAGGGGGGGATGCGCCAGTGGCATCCGCATCGCCTGATGCAAAAGTGGTACGCGGCCCTGTCATACTGACGTTTCTCGAGAAGTTGAGCGACATCGTGAATCGCATTTCTGTATGGGGAACTATCATAGCGATGTCCGCCATGACCATCATAGTGTTTGTGCAGGTTGTCGCGAGATTCATACTGAACAACGCGCTCCCGTGGCCCGAAGAGATCTCCAGATACCTGATGATATGGATGTGCTTTTTGGGGTCGGCTATCGCGGTAAAGCGCGGCGAACACATAGGCCTTACTCTGATCAGGGAGCGCATCCCCAAGAAGGCCCAAACCTTTGTAGGGATCGCAATGAACCTGGGGGCCCTCGTGTTTTTGGTATATGCGGCGTACTACGGCTTCTCTCTTGCAAAGGCGGCCGGATTTCAAAGAGCGCCGGCCAGCCGAATCAGTATGTCATGGGCGTACGCAGCGATTCCGGTTGGCTGTACATTCATGGTCATACACACTCTGGTGAATCTATTCCAGAAGCCATCGGAGAGCGGAATTGTGTCGAACCTCTAGGTGGACCACCGCTGTGAAAGGAGACTTGAACTGTGACCCGCTCGCAGTTTCGCATCGTAATAACCGACTCTGAGAGCGACTCGATAGATATCGAGCTTCAGGAAGCCGCCAAAGTCGGCGCGCTGGTCGAAAGGGCCGATTGCAGAACCGAGGACGAAGTGATTCGGGTGGCAGCAGACGCCGATGCGATCTTGGTGGACTTGGCGCCGATCACCCGACGCGTGATCGCGTCGCTCCAGAAGTGCCGAGTGATCGTAAGGTACGGCATCGGCCTCGATAACATAGACATACCGGCCGCGACCGAGGCTGGAATCTATGTTGTGAATCTCCCGACCTACTGCGTAGATGAGGTATCGACCCATGCTGCCGCTCTCGCCCTGACAGCTTTCAGGAAGATCATGCAGTTTGACAGGGACGTTAAGGCGGGGGTCTGGGACTTCCAGCGCCACATGCCCATAGAGGGCCTGCCCGGGTGCAGGGTAGGAGTCGTGGCCTTTGGCAACATCGCGCGTCTGTTTATCAAGAAGATGATCCCGTTCGGCCCCGAGATCGTGGTGTTCGATCCGTTCGTGGCAGACGAGAAGATAAGGGATTTTGGGGCTTCGCCGGTGAGTTTCGACGAGCTTGTCGCTACATCAGATATCATATCGCTCCATGCTCCGCTCACTGCAGAGAACAGGCACCTCTTCGGCGAAGCCCAATTTAGAATGATGAAGCCCACGAGCTTCATAGTCAACACCGCGCGGGGCGGTTTGATCGACGAAGCTGCCCTCTATCGTGCGCTCAAGGAAGGCTGGATAGCAGGCGCGGCGCTCGATACGTCAGATCCGGAGCCGCCGGAGCCGGGCAACCCTCTGCTGAAGCTGGATAACGTCATATTCACGCCGCATGCTGCCTTCTACTCCGAAGGGTCCCTGAAAGAACTGCATCTCGGGGCCATTCAGGAGGCTATTCGGGTGCTTTCTGGCGAGGCGCCAAGAGTCATAGCAAACAAGAACGTCGTACCAAGAGGAGGCAATGCAATATGAAACGCGAGGTAATCAACGGTGAAGGGCTGGCGCAGCCGTCGGCTCCAGTGTCTTTGGCAGTGCGGGCAGGTGGATTCGTCTATATATGCGGGCAGATGCCTACCGATCCTCATACTGGGGACCCCGTGGGCGGCAGCATAGAGGACAAGGCTCGGGCCACGCTCGAGAATATCCGACTGGTACTTAAGTCGGCCGGTGCGGGCCTCGATGATGTGGTTAAGGTCATGGTCTTTACGAGCGATCTAGGCTACATGCCTGAGTTCAACAAGGTATATAGAGAGTACTTCCCATCGGATTATCCTGCACGGTCAGGCGTACAGGTCGTGAAACTAGCTGGAGGACTTGAGTTCGAGGTAGAAGCGATAGCCTACATAGGTGGGTAACACGAAGCCAGAGGTAGGTGAAGGAAATGGTCTCAGCAGTGCTCGGCATTGTAGCTCTGGTGACGATGGCCCTCGGAATGCCCATCGCGTGGGCGCTCGGTGTGGCCGGGTTGGCAGCCCTTGCAGCGATGGGACCTATGCCGCTGCAAGTTATTCCGCAGAAGTTGTTCACTGGGATCGACTCGTTTCCGCTCATGGCGATACCGTTCTTCATCCTCTCCGGTGAGCTGATGGGCAAAGGCGGCATCACGGCGAGGATAATGAAGTTCGCCGACTGCGTAGTCGGGTGGATCCGCGGGGGCCTGGGCCTGGCGAACGTGCTTGCGAGCATGCTCTTCGGAGGAATCACCGGATCGGCCATCGCGGACTGCAGTTGCCTTGGGCCGATAGAGATCCAGATGATGACCGAGGCGGGGTACGACGCGGAGTTCTCAGCGGGCGTTACAGCGTCGTCCGCATGCATTGGCCCCATTATCCCTCCGAGTATTCCAATGGTCGTGTACGCGTCTGCAGTGGGAGTGTCGATCGGAGGCCTCTTCGTGGCCGGGATGATCCCTGGCATCGTCATTGGGCTTGCCCTGATGGCTGTGGTCTACATCATGTCAGTGAAGAGGAAGTATCCCAAGCGCAAGGAGCGCCTGACCGCGCAGATGTTCTTCAAGATATTCATCGAGGCCATTCCGGCGATTGTCATGCCGGTCATCATCCTCGGCGGCATCCTTGGAGGCATCTTCACCCCAACAGAGGCCGCCAGTGTGGCGGTGGTGTACGCGTTCATACTCACGATCTTCTTCTACAAGTCAGTCAAGCTGTCAGACTTGCCGAAGATGCTGTGCAACACTGCAGTAACCACCGGAGTGGTTCTGATTCTTGCCAGCACGTCCAACCTGTTCAGCTGGATAGTCACAATGGAGCAGGTCGGTCCCAAACTAGGGGCCCTCTTCATCAACTACAACCGGAACATGTTCCTCTTGATGGTGAACGTGCTTCTTCTGTTCGTCGGCATGTTCATGGATAACTGCCCGGCCATCCTGATCCTCGGCCCGATACTGGCGCCGATAGCGACCAGCCTGGGCATACATCCACTCCATTTCGGGATCGTGTTCGTGCTGAACATGGTGATTGGCCTGATCACACCTCCCCTAGGGCAGGTGCTGTTCGTGGCGTGCCCTATCTCCAACCTCACGTTGGAGGAAGTGACACGAGGGACGCTCCCGTTCATGATCACCGAAATCGTGGTCATGTTCCTCATCACGTACGTTCCGGCGCTCACTATGTGGTTGCCAAGGCTGCTAGGATTCGCGTAAGGCAAAGGGGTTGGTACTCATTATCCCTGCTGTGCACGTATCTGCTGAAATGGAGTTTCCCAAGGTGGCCCGGATCGTAAGGCGGTTTGAGGGCCCGACCGTCGCCGACGTCGAAGGCACGGTCAAACAGGAGATTCGTGGCCTGGCAGAAACAGGCAAGCTGCGAGTGAAGCCCGGAGCCCGGATTGCTGTGGCTGTGGGAAGTCGCGGGGTGGCCGACATTCAGTTGATCACCAAGACGACTGTAGCAGTCCTTCGCGAATTAGGAGCGGATCCGTTCATAGTGCCCGCCATGGGAAGCCACGGGGGCGCCACCGCACCGGGGCAAGCCGCTGTGTTGGCTGGATACGGTATCACCCCGGAGACGGTCGGGGCGCCGGTTCGGGCTACGATGGAAGTAGTGCAACTTGGCACGACGTCTATGGGCGTGCCCGTGTACCTAGATCGCATAGCTTTCGAATCCGACGGGATCGTTCCGGTAAACCGCGTGAAGAAGCATACGGATTTCCGCGGCAGGATCGAGAGCGGCCTGATGAAGATGCTCGCGATAGGCCTGGGAAAAGAGGCCGGCGCTTCCGCCATACACAGCGTAGGACCACCGAATCTGGCCGTGGCGATACCCGAAGTCGCGGAACTGATCATGGCGAAGGCCCCTGTCCTCTTCGGCATGGCGGTCGTCGAAAACGGCTATGGCAAGGTGGCTAAGCTGAAGGCCATACCGGTGGGACAGATCCGGGCAGAGGAAGAGAAGCTGCTCGAGCTGGCCAAGGACTTGTCGCCTGTTGTGCCCGTCGACGCGGATGTGCTCGTCGTAGACGAGATGGGCAAGGAGATCAGCGGCGGAGGGATGGACTCCAATGTCATCGGACGGATACGCATTCGCCGGGTACCTGAACCCGACAAGCCGGACATCTTCCGCGTGGTCGTCCTGAATATGACCGACAAGTCGGAAGGAAACGCTTCAGGGCTCGGAATCGCAGATTTCACTACTAAACGGCTCGTTGACAAAATCGACTTTAGGGCGTTCTACACCAACGAGGTTGCGTCGGCCATGACAGAGCGGGGGAAAGTCCCTATCGCGCTGGCAACTGACCTCGATGCAATCAAGGCTGCGCTTCTATGCTGTTGGATGGTGCCCCCTGAGCGGGCGCGAATCGTGAGGATCAAAAACACGATGGCGCTCGACGAGTTCTATGCCTCGGAACCACTTCTCGGCGAGGTGGCGAAATTGCCGGGCATAGTCTCGATAGGACCACTCGAGGGTATGGAATTCGGACCGGACGGCTCTATCCGTGACGTATGGCAGCGCTGATCAGGCTGAGTTCGTTATCGCTATTCTAGTACAAGGAGTGTTGGTACTGTGGCAAAGTTCAGAGGCGTATTCCCAGTTCCGCTCACGCCATTTCGCGAAGCGGACCAATCCGTAGACTACGCTAAGCTCGAAGAGCATGTAGAATGGCTAATCCAGAGCGGGGCAGCAGGACTGGTGTCGAACGGAAGCACCAGCGAGTTCCCGATGCTGTGCGATGAGGAAGCTAGGAAGGCTGCGAAGGTTATCATCAACAAGGCTGCCGGCAGGGTTCCCGTGATCGTGGGCGCAACTGCTCCGTCCACATGGAAAACCGTCGAGTACTGCAAGATCGCCAAAGACGTAGGGGCCGATGGAATACTGGCGCTTCCGCCGTACTACTTCCCTCTCACTGATGACGAAGTGTGCAAGCATTTCGAAGTCATGGCCAAGGCGACCGACCTGCCCATCATGGTCTACAATAACCCCGGCACGAGCAAGGTAGATATCAAGCCCGAACTCGTTGCCCGGCTTGCTGAAATAGAGCACGTAGACTACATAAAGGAAAGCAGCGGGCAGGCCTGTAGGGTGCACGAGATCAAGGCGTTGGCAGGCGACAAGATAGAGATATTCATCGGAGCAGACAATATCTTCTTCGACGCGCTGGCGGCCGGCGCTGTCGGAGTGATTGCATCATCAGGTAACATCATCGTGTCGCAGATGAGCGAAGTCTTCAGGCTGGTGTTCGAGGAGCACGACCTGATTCAGGCACGGGAGAAGTTCGACGTCATATCGCCGGTGTGCTCGTTTGTTGACGGCAGTTGCCAGTTCGTGCAGGTGCTCAAGACTGCTCTGGATATCATGGGGCGGCCCGTTGGCCCGCCGCGCTATCCAATGCTGCCGCTTTCAGGCGAGAACCGTGAGCGCCTTGCCGCTGTTCTGAAGAAGGCCGGAGTCTGCTAAGATAGCTTGCAGCCGCATGGCTCAAGGTGGGCCCGAGATCGAAGAGGACCTCGGGCTCACCGCGGGCCGATACGGAGGGAGTCGCGATGGCACGTATTCTCAGCAGGCGAGATCTTGAGCTCGTGCTTAAGATCGACGAAGTCATCGACGTCGTCGATCAAGCGTTTGCTCATCTAGATCGAGGCCAAGCTGCAGTTCCCGTGCGCACTGCGGTGGAAGTAGGGGAACACGATGGCTTACTCTTGGTGATGCCTGGGTACCTGAGCGAAATGGGCGCTCTAGGTGTGAAGATGGTGACTGTATATCCCAATAACCCGGCAAGGTACGCGATGCCCAATGTGCTCGGCATTCTAGTTCTCATTGACTGCAAGACGGGCGAACCCGTGTGTGTTATGGATGCGGCGTACCTGACAGCTATCAGGACCGGCGCAGTGTGTGCAGTGGCAACACGTTATCTTGCACGACAGGACGCGCGTTCGCTTGGAATGGTCGGGACTGGAGCGCAGGCCGGCGGGATTGCGACCGCAATATGCAGAGTGCGCGGGATACACAGCATCAAGGCATATTCCCTCGAACCCCAGGATCGCCGTGCGCGTTTCGCTCGCGAGGTGGAAGAGAAGACCGGCGTGCACGTCACTCTTGTGAGGTCCGCTGAAGAGGCAGTCCGCGGTTCGGATGTTGTAGCCCTGGCGACGAGCTCACCCCGTCCGGTGATCTCCGGCTCCTGGCTTGCGCCCGGCACTCACGTGAACGCTATCGGCAACCACCACCCGGACTCGCGCGAAGTAGATTCCGATACCGTGAAGAAGTCCATTGTCGTGTGCGATGATATCGCCACCTGCATGCAGGAGGCCGGCGACATCATCCTGCCGATCAAGAACGGAGAGGTCCCGCCTCATCACGTCAGATACAGTCTCCCTGAGGTCGTTGCCGGTCGGGGGCCGGCGAGGGGCGCGGATGATATTACGCTCTTTAAGAGCGTAGGTCTGTCGATACAGGACGTCTCGACGGCCCTTTACGCCTACAGGAAAGCTGTCGCTTCCGGCATAGGTGTTGAGGTGGATTTGACTTGACGAGGTGCAGTTAGAGGAGGAGCCATGTATGAGACGACTGTACGTTGATGCGTCGCTCTGCACTGAGTGCCGCCTTTGCCAGCTTGCGTGCAGCTTTGAGAAAACAGGGGCGTTCAACCCTCGACATGGTCTGCTGAGGATTGAGGTACGCAAAAGCGGTCTCATCTCCGAGCCGATCGTCTGCGTACAATGTGAGAATCCACTGTGTGTCAGAGCATGCGTTGTGGGCGCGATCACAAAAGGAGACGACGGGGTGGTTACTATTGCGCCCGAGAAGTGCGTGGGATGTGGCAGATGTGCGGATGCCTGCCTTCACGATGTCATAGTCATGCAGGAGAAGAAGGCCCGCAAATGCGATCTGTGCAACGGTTCGCCCAAGTGCGTGGCCGCCTGCCCCACGCGAGCTCTCGCGATCGTGGAGGAGGTAAGCCAGTGATGAAGGGCTACATGGGCAAGATCCTGTTCATTGACTTAACCAGCCGAGCATGTTGGGAGCGCGCCCTTCCGGATTCCATGCCGGCCGCCCTCATAGGCGGCAAGGGATTCGGGATCAAGCTTCTATACGATCTGCTTCCCCCAGGCACAGATCCGCTTGACCCTGCCAACCCTCTCATTTTCGTTTCCGGACCTCTCACTGGGACCCTGGCTCCGTCGATGCGGGGTTGCCTGGTGTCGAAAGCGCCGCTCAACGGCATGTTCGATGATTCCTACTTCGGCGGCCACTTCATTCAGGAAGTGAAGTACGCGGGCTACGACGCCATCGTCGTCACCGGGAAAGCCTGTAGCCCTGTGTACCTGGTCATCTCCGATGACCACGTGGAGTACAGGGACGCAGCTCACCTGTGGGGCCTTGATACGTACGAGACGTGTGACTCTGTGAAGGCAGAGCTCGGCGATGCGACGTTCCGGGTATGCTGTATTGGGCCGGCCGGCGAGAATCTCGTCAAGTTTGCCCTCGTGGACTTCGAGCCGCACCGACAGGCCGGTCGCGGCGGGCTGGGGGCAGTATTCGGGTCAAAGAACCTTAAGGCAGTGGCTGTGCGAGGCGACAAGGGCATCGAGGTCGCTCATCGAGAGTCCTTTATCGAGGCAGTCTCACAGGCCCATAAGCAGCTTGCAGAATCCGGCGACACCCAGGAGTTCGCCAAGTATAGCAGTGTGAGTCTACTTCCGTTCTCCAATGAATTCGGCTTCTTGCCGGTGAGGAACTTCCAAGACGGCTCTACATCCCAGGCCGAGTCGATGAACGCCGCCGCTCATGAATCGCGTGTGTGGATGAGGCACTGGGCGTGCGCAGGATGCCCCATACACTGCGGCAAGATGGGCATGATCAAGCGCGGGCCATATGCCGGGGCGATATGCGATAATGTTGAATACGAGTCTGTGGGCCTGATCGGTGGCAACCTCGCCGTAAGCAGTGTAGAAGCCATGGCGTTCATAAACCAAACCTGCGATAAACTGGGGCTCGATACAATCAGCACCGGCGGGGTTGTGGGCTTTGCGATCGAGGCCTTCGAACGTGGGCTCCTCGACGAGACTTCCTCCGGCGGGCTGAAGCTGTCTTTCGGCGACCACAGAAGCATTCTCAAATTGATCCACCAGATCGCCCACAGGGAGGGCTTGGGAGGACTCTTGGCCGATGGAGTGGTAGAGGGTGCGGAGAGACTGGGCAAAGGCGCACCCGACTTCGCCTGCGCAATCCAGGGGTTGGAGACGCCCGCATGGGGCCCTAGGGGTTCGGCCGGCATGGGCCTTGCGTACGTCACGGGCGATCGAGGCGGATGCCACCAAAGGGGATTTCCCATCGGGTACGAGACTTCGGGATCGTGGCCCAAGGGCGAGATGGCGGACGGATGGCATTTGGAGGGAAAGGGCGAGCTGGTGAGCTGGGAACAGAATCTGCTCGCTGCCCTGTATTCGCTGACGATCTGCGAATTCGGCAGGTCAGGGGTGAGCTACGACACGTACCGATCTATGCTGGCCGCCGCCACCGGGCTGAGCCTGAGCGAGGAGGAGTTCCTTCTCGTCGGGGAGCGCATCTGGAACCTCATCCGCCTGTTCAACCTGCGGGAAGGATGGACGCAGGATCAGGCCCGAGTGCCGCAGAGGTTCAAAGAAGCATTGCCCAGCGGCGTGATGAAGGGGCATGCTTTCACAGATGAGGATATTGCAGCGCTGCTGGAGCAGTACAACACCGCCCGGGGCTGGGACGATTCCGGCAGGCCGCTTGCACGCACTCTCACGCGACTTGGCGTCGATGCTCTGATGGAGCCGCTATTCGAAGGGAAGTGACTCCGAATGGTAGTGACCGTGAAGATACATGGGACGCTGAAAGACGCGGCCGTGCATCCGTCTGATCGGATGGAGCTTGCAGATGGCGCAACCGTGAGCGATCTGCTGATAGCTGTCGGGCTGGGCTCTCGCGTGCCTGCTCTCATCATCGCTGATGGAAGGGCAGTCAGGCCCGGTGACCGCCTCGCCAATGGGGCGCAGGTGTCGATATTCGCGCGGGTATCGGGAGGGTAGACCTGCCGCATGCCTAATAAGGAGAGAGAGTGGATGAGCGAAGTCTCTGATTGTCCGCAGTTCATGGGGTATGTTCGCCCCGACGGGGCTGTGGGAGTGCGCAATTACGTTCTGGTGCTTCCCACCGTTGTCTGCTCTGCCCACACCGCCATCAAGATCGCAGACCGAATCCCCGGCGCGGTGGGGTTCTACCATGAGCATGGATGCGGGCACATTGGCCCTGACTACCTCCGCGTCAAACGCACCCTGATAGGCATGGGGACCAATCCTAATGTCGCCGCCGTGCTTGTGGTGGGGCTCGGTTGTGAGCAGGTGACTCCTGAGGAGGTAGCCGACGGGATTGCCGCGTCGGGCAAGCCGGTCGATGTCGTGGTCATACAGCGTACACCCGGGGTGTTGAAAACGATCCGCGAAGGAAGGAAGTTGCTTCGACATCTGATGATCGAGGCGTCCAGGGCTGAGCGAACTCCTGTCGATGCCAGCAGGCTGATCTTGGGCACCGAGTGCGGGGGGTCAGACGCGATGTCGGGGGTATCGGCTAATCCTTCAGTGGGGGCCGCGGTGGACGAGATAATCAGGGTGGGAGGCAGGGCGATCCTTTCAGAGACTCCGGAGTTCATAGGCGCGGAGCATCTTCTGGCTCGGCGGGCGTGCTGCGATGGCAGAAGAGACGACCTTCTCCGGATTGTCGATCAAGTGGAATCCACAGCGCACAATGCAGGCGAAGATATCCGGGGCGCCCAGCCTTCGCCCGGCAACATGGCGGGTGGGCTCACGACCTTGGAGGAGAAGTCTCTGGGGTGTATCCGGAAGGGCGGAACCCGCCCTATTCAGGCAGTGATCGACTATTCGGAGGCCGTCACGGCGAGCGGGCTTACAGTGATGGATACTACGGGAGATGATGTCCGATCCGTCAGCGGCATGGTTGCGGGCGGAGCTCAGATCGTGGCCTTCACGACCGGAAGGGGTACGCCCGTGGGATGCCCGATAGCCCCGGTTATCAAGGTAGCCAGCAACTCCAGGGTATTCAGGGATATGCGGGACTGCATAGACATCAATGCAGGCACAGTTGTCGATGGAAAGGAGACGCCCAGCCAAGTAGGTCAGCGCATCTTCGAGTACATGCTGCAGGTGGCTTCAGGCAGGAAGACGAAGGCCGAGCGCCTGGGCCAGAGGGACTTTGCCATCGATAGACTTCTTCCATCTTTATGAGCTGCTTAGCGTGGGGCGCGAGAAGGGGAGACATGCAATGCGCAGGAGGTTCTTAGTTCACGAGCGCCGTGACAATGTCGGAGTAGCGGTAGACGACATCGGCGCCGGAGAGTGTGTTGAAGGCATGCTCATGGAGGACGGGAGTGTGCTTGCTGTGCAGGCTCTGGAACCGATCTCATTTGGTCACAAGATTGCTCTAAGAGATATCTCTGCCGGCGCGGAAGTGACGAGGTACGATTCGTGCATAGGCATCGCCACACAGCCGATATCCAAGGGAGAGCATGTCCACATACATAACGTTAAGAGCGCAAGATGCTGAGGGAATCGCGGCAAGAACTGAGGTGCGTGGATGAGACCGAGAATATACGTGACAAGAGCCCTGCCTCAAGCGGGGCTGGATCTTTTGGCGGGGGAGTACGATGTTGAGGTCAACCCCCATGACAGAGCAGCCACGCGCGAGGAGCTTCTCGCCGGAGTCAGGGGCAAGGATGCGCTGCTATCTCTGCTTACCGATACAATTGATGCCGAGATCATGGATGCTGAGCCACGCCTTAAGGTCATCGCCAATTACGCTGTGGGTTTCAACAACATCGACGTGGCCGCCGCTACCGAGCGCGGCATACTGGTTACCAACACTCCGGGCGTTCTGACGGAGACTACGGCAGACTTAGCGTTCGCGCTCTTGATGGCGTGTGCGCGCAGGGTCGTGGAAGCTGACGGGTTCATGCGTGCAGGCAAGTACAAGGGCTGGGGCCCCATGCTCTTCTTGGGCAGCGATGTACATGGCAAGGCTCTCGGCCTTGTCGGCTTCGGTCGCATCGGTCAGGCGATGGCCCAACGCGCACTTGGGTTTGGCATGAAGATACTGTACAACGATACAAAGCGCGCTCCCGAGGAGCTTGAGAAGGCATATTACGCGGAGTTCAGAGACCTACCCGATCTGCTGCGCGAATCCGACTTCGTCAGCCTGCATGTGCCGCTCATGGAGTCGACCCATCACCTGATCAGCCATGCCCATTTGGAGCTCATGAAGAGGACTGCGATTCTGATTAACACGTCGCGAGGGCCTGTAGTCGACGAAAAGGCCCTGGTCAAGGCGGTGCAAGACGGCGTCATAGCAGGCGCAGGGCTGGACGTGTTCGAGCGGGAACCCCAGTTTGAACAGGGGCTCGAGAGACTGGCCAACGTCGTCATGGTTCCCCATATTGCGAGCGCGTCAGTGGAGACCAGAACCAAGATGGCCACCATGGCTGCAGAGAATGCGTGCGCTGCCATAAGAGGCGAGATGCCGCCGAATATTGTTAATGCTGATGTATGGGATAGGAGACGCAGATAAGGCCCGCAGGCGGCGCGTTATGGTACAGCCAGTGCGGTCCACACGCCTTGGCGATTCCCACAAAGCCGGGGCCGGAAGATGACACACTAGATGGAGGTCGATATCGCATGGCTACGACGTGTTGCTCCAGAGGGCTCAAAGACAGAGCTCGGGAACTGATTCGCGGTTTCAAAGGCGACGACTACGCGTTCGGAATCGGAGTCATCGATAAGGTGGGCGAGTACGCCGCAGAATTCGGGAAGACGGCCCTGGTTGTGGCCAACCACGGCGCGTGGTTCGAGCCTGTGGTCGATTCGGTTGCGACGTCGCTGAAAAGGCATGAAGTCGCGCTCGCGGGCGACAGGATAGCCCCTGATGCAGCGCCCAATGCGCCCCGCGAGGACGTGTATCGGCTTGCTACGTATATACTGCAGTTCAAGCCGGACTGCCTCATTGCGGTGGGCGGCGGAAGCACCATCGACGCAGTTAAGGCGGCGAACGTTCTGGCTTCGCTGGGGCAACATCAGCCGGAAATCGAGCCGTATTTCGGCACCGGCTTGGTTACCGCCGCCCTGCACAAGACCGGCAGGAAGCTGTTGCCCATGATCGCTGTGGAGAGCGCCGCAAGCTCTGGCGCTCACCTTACCAAGTATTCCAACATCACTGATCCAGTGGCCGGACAGAAGAAACTGATTGTGGACGACGCGATTGTGCCGGCCCGCGCTGTGTTCGACTATGGCGTGACCAAGAGCATGCCGAAGAACATGACTGTAGACGGCGCCTTCGACGGAATTGGCCACTGCCTAGAGGTGTTCTACGGCATATCAAAGGAGAAGTTCGACCTTGCTCGCGAGATCGCAGAGGTCGGCATTGGTCTGGTAGTCGAGAACGTGGAGAGAGCAATGGCAAACCCGTCTGACGATGATGCCCGGGAGGCGCTTGGCCTGGCCACCGACATTGGCGGATACGCTATCATGGTAGGCGGGACCAACGGCGCGCATTTGACTAGTTTTTCACTGGTGGATATCACAAGCCACGGGCGCGCCGTTGCGGTGATGAACCCTTACTACACTGTGTTTTTTGCACCAGCCATTCAGCCCCACCTCCGCATCGTAGGCGAAACCTACAAGCGCCACGGCTACATAACCGCCGATATCGACCGACTTCACGGACGCGAGCTGGGCGTGGCGGTTGCCAAGGGCATGATCGAGCTGGGACGCAGGGTGGGGTTCCCAGCGACTTTGGCCGAGATACCGGGGTTCACCGATGAGCACATCGAACGGGCGATAGCCGCCGCGAAGAACCCGCAGCTCGAGATGAAGCTGAAGAACATGCCTGTGCCGCTCAGCGCGTCGCAGGTAGACGAGCTCATGCGGCCGATTCTGTTGGCTGCGAAGACAGGGGATCTCACCGCAATCGTAAACATGCCCTGATGATGAGAGATGGGGGAAAAGCCTAAATCAGTAGTGCGCAGGACTCCTCCGCGCGCTGACGAATTCTCATAGTGATGAGCTACCATTAATCCTCCCGGGGAGGTGACGCGGCGCAGATCGGGAGGGTTGGCTGGTCTATTGAGAAATCGACTGGGAGGGGACCTACATGAAGAGATTATCATGTTTGCTCGTGCTTGCCCTCGTCATGTCGCTCAGCCTTGGGGCACACGCAGCGAAGGTCATCGAGATCACTTACTGGACTCACACCGACGACAACAGGACGGCGATTGAGAACAAGTACATTGCCGAATTTGAGAAGATGTACCCTGATGTCAAGGTCAAGAGAGTCGTGAACGAAGCCAGCAAGATGGGCGATCTCGTTCTAACCGCTTTTTCCGCCAATAGGGGCCCGGACCTGTTCAACCTGCCTATTGAGCAGGAATACGGGTACATCATGCAGAACCGCGTATCTCCAGTGGATTATGCAGCCATAGGGTACAAGAACGCCGACGCATTGAAGGCCGACTACATGAAAGGAACCTTCGAAGCGGTAACCAAAGGCGGTAAGATATACGGCCTTCCTCTGGAGCTCACCAACTGGTGCATCTACATAAACAAGAAGATCTTCCGGTCGGCGGGGCTCGATCCGGAGAAGGACTATCCAAGAACATGGGAACAGATGGCCGACATCTCTGAGAAGCTCGTGATCCGCAACGGCGACATTATCATGCGCCGCGGGTTCGACTTCAGGTATCCTTACTACTTGGTGTCACTGCTGCCCATGGTGGAGCAGTTGGGCGGGCAGCTCATCAGCGATGATGGGAAGAAGGCTATCGTCAACGACCAGGCGTGGCTCAAGGTGCTCAAGTTCATGAAGGAGTGGGGACCTCACGGGCGTAACCTTGGCAGCCCCACCTACCCAGCCCCGAGGAAGATCTGGAACAAAGACAACAACGATATGGCCATGTGCCTCAGCGGCTTCTACCAGCAGGGCAGGCTCAGAATAGACAACCCTGCGTTCTTTGACAGCAAGGAGTGGATGGTGGTTCCATTCCCGAAGTTCAAGGATGCCGTGAAAGACGTAGCCTGCTCCTACTATGGTCACTTCCTGATGGTCAACGCACAGTCGTCCAAGGACAAACAGGAGATGGCCTGGAAGCTCGCTCAATACATGCTCAGCCATCCCATGGAGTATCTTGAGGTTGTGAACATCATAATCCCGCGCAAAGACATGCTCAGCTCCAAGGAGTTCAAGGCCAATCCCTACATGGATGTCTTCATGGGCGACATGGATCGGGGGCATTCGGTCTTCCTGCATGAGAACGGGTACCAGTTCGAGAGGTTCATCGGCGATGCAGTTCAGGCTGTGATGCTGTCGAATGTATCGGAGCAGCAGGCACTAGCCACTCTGCGTCAGCGTATCCAGGAAGTCCTAGACGAGCAGTAATACACAGCAGCTACGAGACGGTGCGGGGCAGGGTCGGGCGGCGACCGCCTGACCTGCCCCGTCCGGTTCACTTGTCACGGGAGGGTGATTAAATGCCACGGACCAAGCGGTTCAGCATGGAGCAGAAGAAGGCCAGATGGGGATGGATCTTTGTGACGCCGTCTTTGGTGTTCTTCGCCGTGTTCAGTTTCTATCCTATCTTCAATGCCTTCTATCTCAGTTTCTTCAGGAAGAATCTGTTGTCGCTGAAACCGCCCGCATTCATCGGCTTCGGCAACTACACATACCTGTTCAGTTCGCCCCTATTCAAAGAGTCGGTGGTGAACACCGCGATATTCACGTTCGGCACGTTCGTGCCGCTGCTGGTGCTCAGCCTCATACTGGCTGCCTTCATAATGTCGCGCAAGAGGTTCCAGAAGTTCTACCAGATGGTGCTGTATTCGCCGGCGGCGCTCTCATCGGTGGTGGCGGCCATGATATGGCTGCTCATCTTCGACCCCAGGGGCCTCGCCAACCAGGGCCTCAATCTCCTGTTCAGTACGTCGGGGGTCAACTACCACTGGCTCTCCAACGATACTATGCTGCGCTTATCTACAATCATCGTGTATGTTTGGAAGTACGTCGGCTACTTCACTGTCATCTTCGTAGCCGGGATCGGCGCGATCCCCAATACCCTGCATGAAGCGGCCCTGATCGACGGCGCCGACAGATGGCAGGACTTCTGGCACATCACGTTCCCGCTTCTGAAACCCACTACGCTCTTGGTGTCGGTCATGGCAATGATCCAGTGCCTCAAGACGTTCAGCACGCAGTACCTATTCACAACGGCCGGGGCCCCCAGGCAGCCCATTAATGTCCTCACCCTGAACATCTACTACACTGCGATCAAGGACCACAGCATCGGAAGGGCCAGCGCCATGAGTGTGTTGCTCTTCCTTGTCATGCTGGTATTTACCTGGCTCCAGCTGAGGCTGTCAAGGACCGAGGAGGTCACCTACATGTAGCAGGCGCGGGCAGCCCCGCGGGCAAAGGCCCAGGGCTGACTGCTTGGGATCGGCGGCAGGGCGCAATGGCCGTGCCCGACCCCGACAAGCGTGAAATCGAGGTGTGAAAGACATGAGTAGGGCGAAGATAGCGGACATTTTGATACTGCTCTTCTTGATTGGAATGTGTGCGCTGGTCCTGATACCGCTGGTCTTCATGTTCACGGCGTCTACGATGCCGGCGATCGACATCATGAAGTTGCCGTATCCGTGGTTCAGCGATCACATACATTGGCAGAACTTCTGGAATGGGCTGAGAGGCCCTGAAGGCGATTTCATACTCCTTCGGAACACATTGAACTCGCTCATTGTCGCGGCGGCTGTGACCGCGTCTACAGTGCTGCTGTCATCGATGACGGGATACGGCCTAGCCAAGTTCGACTTCAAGGGGCGCAACGTGGTGTTCATGACCATCATGGCGACGATGATGATTCCCTTCGAGGCCATCATGATCCCGCTGTACATGGTCGTCATGGGCATGGGCCTGCAAGACAGCTATGCGGGGCTCATTGTGCCCTTTCTAACCAGCGCCTTCGGCATCTTCCTCATGAGGCAGTTTTTGCTGACATTCCCCGATGAAGTGCTGGATGCCGCCCGAATAGACGGCGCCAGCGAACCACGTATATTTGCCAGCATAGTGCTGCCCAATGCCGGGCCGGCCATCGCCACACTGGCTGTGCTGACCTTCCGTTCGCAGTGGGACAGCCTACTCTGGCCCTTGCTCGCTGTTCAAAGCGAGGAGATGAAGACCATTCCGCTGTACATTACTAAGTTCATGGCAGAGACCCACAGCGACGAGGGGATCATGATGGCCATCGCCGCGATGGCGAGCTTGCCCATGTTCCTCCTGTTCTTCACCATGTCGAAATACTTCATCAGCAGAGAGGGTCTGTATTCGACGACGAAGGGGTAGGCCGGAAGGGAGGTAGCCTGGCAGAGCGATAACACGAAGCACTATTTGCGGCTGACCTCTGGGGCGTGATATCCGGCGGAGCCTTAGCCCCGCTACGCGACGTGGGCTTTGTCGTTGGGGCGGTGGGAGCAGGGGATGTATGGCTGCGCCCGTCCGTTTTCGGGCATGACGCCATCGTCGATCCGCAGGCAGAGTCGGTGAAAGCGGCCTCGCCCAGGCCTTTAGGCAAAACTGCGTTTAGCAGGGCATCAGCGAACCTATAAGAAAAGAGTATGGTTTTCCGCGGAGCCTAGTCAGAAAGTACTAGGTTTTGACGCGCAGGGGGAGGAAATCGGGCGAATCTGGGATTTCATGGGGAATCGGAGGCCGTCTGGGGGCCTTCTCGGGGAGACTCGGGAGATATGCGCCTGTGACCATATTATGTAACCCGCCTCTGCCTGCGGATTTGCCAAGAGCCTAATTCTATAAAAAGGATGTGCCGTTGCCGGCGCGAATTCAGACAACTCGTACCTGCCAAACCACGTAGAATCCGAATAGGATGCTCGAAAAACCTAGT
>DAOPWT010000017.1:0-22842 GCA_035351775.1 Bacillota bacterium
TGGATGAGGCCATTGTGAACTACATGAAGCGCAACTACAACCTGATGATAGGCGAGCGGACCGCTGAAGAGATAAAGAAGACGGTGGGCTCGGCATGCCCGATCCAGCAGGAAGAGACGATGGAAGCTCGTGGGCGGGATATCGTCAACGGGTTGCCCAAGACCGTCACCATATCCAGCTCCGAGATACAGCAGGCACTATCGGACACAGTAGCGGAGATAGTCAATGCTGTCCGCAGTACGCTGGAGAAGACGCCGCCCGAGCTGTCGGCGGACGTCATCGACAAGGGAATAGCCATGACAGGCGGCGGGTCTATGCTGAGAGGCCTAGACAGGCTGCTTTCGGATGCTACAGGGATGCCGGCGTACCTAACAGAGGACCCTCTCACCTGTGTGGTAAGGGGAGCGGGCATCGTCGTGGAGCATCTCGATACCTATCGGCGGGTGCTTGTGTCGTCAGGCAGGCTCAAGTAGGGTGCGATGCCCGGGAGGGGCGCTCCTGTGAACAAGCTACTATCCAGGAGGAGAGCCATAGTCACCTTCGTGAGTGTGATCCTCCTAGTTGCTCTCATATACTCTACCGCCCGCGACCGCGAAAGGTTGTCGGCGGCCGAGCACGTGCTGCGCGAGGTCTTTGCGCCCGTTGCGCGCGGTGCCGATTACGTGAGCAGGACCGTGTCGTCATGTGTTTCGTTTGTGGCGTCAATCGGCCGGATGAAGCGGGAGAATGAAGCCCTGAGCGCCGAGGTTGACCGTCTCCGCTCTGAGGTAGTGCAGCTTTCCGAAGCCGCCCGAGAAAACGCCAGGCTGAGCAGCCTGCTCGATCTGAAATCGTCACTTGAAGGACGTACCGTTGTGGCCCGTGTTGTGTATCGCGACCCGGCCAGCTGGCTGGAATCGGTCGTGATCGACAAGGGATCGAGTCAAGGCTTGGCGACAGGCATGGCGGTCGTGGGCCCCAGCGGGGTGATCGGACGCACGACGTCTGTTACCGCCCACACGGCTACGGTGTTGTTTGCGATCGACCCGCGCAGCGCGATCGGGGGCGTCAACTCCAGGTCGCGCGACCTGGTTATCGCTGAAGGAATAGGCGATGGATCGGGGCTTCTTCGCGTCCGACCCATCGGAGGCGAATGCGACATTGTTGCGGGCGACGTCATTATCACGTCCGGCCTCGGGGGCATCTATCCCAAAGGGCATGTTGTCGCGGACGTGATCAGTGTGGAGCAGGACAAATACGGGGTATCGAAGACGGCGGCGGCCAGGCCGCGCGTGGACTTCCAGCGTCTTGAGGAAGTGCTGGTGCTCATCGATCCTGCCCGGGGGGCGGCACGATGAAGCAGGCTCGCGTCGTGGCGGCGCTGTTTGTTTCGGTACTGCTGCAGACCGCGGTCATCCCGGCGCTTCTGCCGGGCGTCATCGTCCCGGACTTCGTTTTCTGCCTGTCGGCGGCTGTGGCCATAGCAGCCGGCGGCGGCCAGGGCGTGGCTCTTGCCGCTGTGGGCGGGCTGATCAAGGATGGGCTGACAGGGGCCTTCATTGGCGCCAACGCCGGGGCCGACATGGCGGCGGCGGCACTGATCGGGATTGTCGAACCCCAGCTGTTCAAGGAGAGTCTGCTCACCCCGGCCGTGGTGATTGGCGTGGCTACTTGGGTTCGCGAGGCCGTTTATATGTTCGCCATAGGATCGTTCGGTGCCCGAGTTGATGTTCAGCGTGCCGTATACGTTTTGGTGCCTTGGCTGACCGCGCTCAACTGCTGCGCGGGCGTTTTGATTTACAAGTGGATTTACCTTCATCCGCGGGAGCGACAGAGCACCCTTATCCAGGCTGAACCGGTGGCCGGTACCCAGTCACGCCCCCGCGGGCCCGGGCGGAGCTGATCGCCATGAACATGAACATCATGGACATGATGGACCGTACCCAAAAGGGCTTCGAGCAACGGTTGAGGATGTTCCAAATCGTTGCGCTGGCCCTGCTCATCGTGCTCGTAGGAAGGCTGTGGCAATTGCAGGTGATGCGCGGCGACTACTTCAAGAGCCGCTCAACTGCCAACCGGATTGCGGTAGTGCCGGTCTCCGCCCCGCGCGGCCTTATGGTCGACAGGAACGGCGAGGTGCTCGCGACGAGTAGGATGGCGTACACCGTCTCTGCGATGCCGCAGGAGTTCCGCGACAGAGAGAGCGAGGTACAGTTGCTCTCGCAGATTCTGGGCATGACCCGCGAGGAGATCGAGGCGAAGATCGAAGGTCAGACCCAGGGCAAGTACGGAATTCCGTATCAGCCCGCCCGCCTTCTGGAGGACGCACCTCCCGATATCGTCATGAAGGTCTCCGAGCACCGAGTGGATCTGCCTGGGGTGATTATCGAAGAGGAACCATACAGAAGCTACCCTCATGGGGCGCTTGCCGGCACAATCATGGGATATGTGGGCCAGATCAGCCAGGACGAGCTGAAACAGCTTGGCGACCGCGGTTACCGTGGTCGCGACCGCATAGGCAAGACAGGGCTGGAGCGCGAATTCGAAGAGTACCTGCGCGGCCAAGACGGTGTCACGCAGGTCGAGGTAGATTCGCTGTCGCGTCCGAGGGGCACGGTAGGCTACACGGAGCCTGTGGGCGGCGCCACACTGGTTCTCACGATCGACGCCCGCGTGCAGCAGGCTGCCGAGGAGGCGCTTCGCGCACAGCTTGCGTCGCTCGCCGCAGGGAAGTACAGGAACGCCCGCGCCGGGGCGGCAGTGGCCATCGATCCACGCACCGGCGAGATCCTGGCGCTTGCCTCAGAACCCGGATACGACCCGGGCTGGTTTGTTCCGAAGATCTCCGAGGAGAACTGGCGCCGTGTGAGCACAGGGGTGTCGGCCTTGTTCAACAGGGCCGTTTCGGGCGCCTATCCGCCCGGCTCCACGTTCAAGCCATTTACGGCCATGGCAGCGCTGGAATCCGGGCAGGTCAGCTTGGACGAGAAGTTCCTGTGCACGCCGTCGGTGTCGTCACGTTACTTCGGGAAGAAGTGCTCAGCCTGGTCAAGCGGTCGAACGCACGGCACTCAGAACCTGGCTCAGGGCATGGCCAACTCGTGCAACGTAGTCTTCTATGAGCTGGGCAGGAGGCTCACAGCCGATCAGATGGCCGAGGCTGCCAAGGCTTTTGGGCTGTCGTACCCGACGGGGCTGCGTTACACCCCACCCGAGGCGGTGGGGGCTGTTCCCGATTCGACGACGCGCGAGTTCATGCCCGGCGAACGCCTGAGCTACGCCATAGGCCAGCAGGTGACGGTGACTCCGCTGCAGATGGCGGCGGCGTATGGCGGAATCGCGATGCGGGGGACGATCTACACGCCACATCTGGTGCGCCAAGTAGTGACGCCGGAGGGAGAAGTCGTAGCCAACATACAGCCAGAGGTGGCCCGTACGGCCAGCCTATCCAAGAGGACGTGGGATTTCCTCCAAACCAGCCTTTCGGAGGTAACCCGCACAGGCACTGCGGCCTGGGCTTACAGGGGATTTCCGATTCCCACGGCAGGAAAGACCGGTACCGCGCAATCGCCTCCGGGCGATTCACATGCGTGGTTTGCAGGATGGGCGCCCGCTTCTGATCCGGAGATCGTGGTGGCAGTGCTGATAGAACAGGGCGGCGGCGGCGGGACGGCCGCTGCGCCGGTGGCCCGGGCGATAATGGAAGCGTACTTCGGTTCGAGGCTGACCGGGGCTGCGCATAGCGGCGGGCAGGCAGCCGACGATGATTCGTTACCCTTGGATTGAGGGGCTGGTCCGGTCACCGGGAGGAAATAGGTGGACGAGGGCGAATGCTCCATAGATAGGCTCATTCGGCGGTGGTGCGGTTGAAGTCACAGGAAGTAGTCTTCATTGGAACACGCAGCGGTCTTCGCCTGGTTCTCGATGCGGAGGATAGTATCGAGAATCTCAAGCGTGCCCTGGAGCGAAGGCTCGACGAGGCGGGCGGGTTTTACTTTGGAGCCAGAGTGAGTGTGGAGACGCGGGGCGCAGTGGTCCCTCCAGAGTGGATCGAGGAGGTTAGGTCGGTGCTGGAAAACCATGGGCTATCGATAGAGGAGAGACGCCTAGACGAGGCGACCGGAGGCGACGAAACCCCCGATCCGCACGCGAGCGAACCTGAGGGGGTCGGGGCAGGCCAGGCGCAGTGCCTGCCTGGGGCCGACACCATGATGATCCGGCGGTCCTTGCGGTCGGGGCAGTCGGTGTCGTTCGATGGAAACATCGTCGTCATGGGGGATGTCAACCCTGGTTCGGAGGTGTGCGCCACTGGCGACATAGTAGTCTTCGGATGCCTGCGCGGAGTGGCATATGCAGGCGCCGGCGGCAAACCCGATGCCAGGGTAGTGGCCCTGCGACTCATGCCCACACAGCTACGGATAGCGGACAGAATCGCGAGGTCGCCCGATGGCGAGGTGCAGGCGCCTCTCGGCCCAGAATCGGCTTTTCTCCGGGATGGAGCCATAGTCATTGAGCCCTGGACAACTCACTAGGGGACGGTGTTTGGCGTATGAGCGGAAGTGTGATTGTAGTAACCTCCGGCAAAGGTGGAGTCGGGAAGACGACTGCAACGGCCAGTATCGGGGCAGCGCTTGCCATGATGGGTCCCAGTGTTGTGCTGATCGACGCGGACATCGGCCTCCGCAACCTGGACCTGGTACTTGGGCTGGAAGGCAGGATATTTCACAACCTGGTCGATGTTGTGGACGGCGCAGTGGATGCGCACAAGGCCCTGATACGTCACAAGGACATAAAGAACCTCTCGCTGTTGCCGGCGGCTCAGTCTAGGGACAAGACTGCGGTGACCCCCGAGAGCATGAAAGCGATCGCCGACGAACTGAAAAGCTCATTCGATTTCGTCATTATCGACTGTCCTGCAGGCATAGAGCAGGGTTTCAAGAACGCAGTGGCAGGCGCCGAAAAGGCCGTAGTGGTGACCACTCCTGAGATGTCGGCGGTGAGAGACGCCGACCGCATCATCGGCATGCTGGAGCATGAGGGCATCGCTGATCCGTGGCTGATCATCAACAGGATCAGGTTCGACATGGTGAAGAAGCACGACATGCTCGACGTGAATGACGTGCTCGAGCATCTCAAGATCGAGCTTCTGGGCGTGATCCCTGATGATGAGGCGATAATCGTGGCCACCAACAAGGGCATCCCCGTGGTCATGGACGAAAAGTCAAAGGCCGGGCGCGCCTTTCGCGACGTGGCGGCACGCATCATGGGGGAAGACGTGCCGATGGCCGCCGCGGCTGAAGAAGAGGATTGGTTCACCAGAATCATCAGATGGTTTGCAAGGGCGAGGGGGTAGAGGGCCGTGATGGACTTTCTGCAGCGGCTTTTCGGTAGGTTGGAGGGACCTTCCAGCCGGGACACTGCGAAGAACAGACTGAGGCTAGTCCTGGTCCAGGACCGAGCTACGCTGTCGCCCGGCCTTATGGAGCAGCTCAAGACGGACCTGATCGAGGTGATTACCAGGTACTTGGATATCGACGAGTCCAACATGCGTGTGGAGTTCGACAACTCCGACGCATCGGTGGCCATAGTGGCCAGCATTCCAGTAAGGGAGGTCAAGCGAAGTTCGGGAGCGGGCGCTAGTTAGGAGCGCTCAGGCGACTATCTGGCATACGGCAGGAGGCTAACGCATGCTCATCGAGAGAAGGCTCCTTAAGAATCTTGATTTCGCGCTACTTGGAGCCGTTGTTCTCGCTATTCTGTTTGGCTGTGCGATGATATACAGTGCCACTAGGTGGAATGTGCGCCTGACGTCCGGCAACCCCTTCTTGTACGTCAAGAAGCAGGCAATCGCGGCGGCGATGGGCGCGGTAGCCTCAGTGGCGGTGCTGGCCATCGACTATCGCTATCTGGCGCGTTTCGCGAACCTCATATACATTGGAGGTCTTGCGCTGCTAGCCAGCGTCTTTGTGCTGGGCACGCAGACGAAAGGGGCCATGAGCTGGATCCGGATTGGCCCGCTCGCGATACAGCCTTCAGAGTATGCGAAGATCGCAGTGGTTATCGGCCTCGCTGCCTACTTGGTGCAGCAGGATGACCTGTCGACTCCGCGCAGCCTCATAGTCCCCGCCATACTGGTGCTTCTGCCTATGGGGCTCGTGATCGCCGAGAATGACCTTGGTTCCGCATTGGTGCTCGCGCCTGTGTTTTTTGCGATGGTGTACGCAGCAGGCGCCGATCCGAAACTGCTGGGGCTCATCATCGGGGTGGGCCTGTTCGTGATCGCACCCTTCTCGTACTTTTTCCTTCTCAAAGAGCATCAGCGAATGCGGATACTGGTCTTCTTCAACCCTGGCCTCGATCCGCGAGGGTTTGGCTGGAATGTCACCCAGTCAGTGATAGCCATTGGCTCGGGCGGTCTTGCAGGCAAGGGTTTCGGTCAGAGCACACAAGCTCGTCTCAACTTCCTGCCAGAGCACCATACCGACTTCATCTTCTCGGTGATCGGCGAAGAACTGGGCTTCTTGGGGGCCGTCGCCGCCCTGGCGCTGCTGTTTTTCATAGTGCGCCGGTGCTACGGTGTAGCCCAGTCCGCCCGCGACAGATTCGGCAGCCTGGTTGCCGTGGGCATCGCGACTATCATGCTAGTCCACATATTCGTAAATGTGGGCATGACCATGAATGTGTCGCCATGCACAGGCATTCCGCTGCCCTTTTTCAGCGCCGGCGGGAGCTCCCTCATAGCGACCATGCTGGGAGTCGCGCTTCTGCAGAGTATCCATATGAGGAGAAAGAAGATCGTCTTCTAGACGCCTGGGCGTGCCACTATAATCTCATAGTAGCTACGAGGCTTAGGGCTCAGCCATGGGGGAGGCGTCCATGGGACGAATGCGCGTGGAGATTGCCGTCGACCCGCTTGTGGTGGTATTTGCCGTTCTGTACGCTCTCGCCGGGAGCCTATGGCAATGGGCGGTGGTGTTTGCGTCGCTCCTGATGCACGAGGTGGCCCATGCCGCCGTTGCGGTCGGTTTCGGGCTGGCCGTTTCTGAAGTGAGGATCACGCCCATAGGGGCGGCGGTCCGGGTCGATGATGCAATTGGGCTGCGGGCAGAGGCGGAGGCAGCGGTGGCCATGGCGGGCCCCATGACATCGCTGGTTCTGGCAGGCGCAGGCTATATTCTTCTGGCATACGGTAAACCTGATATTGCGAGTACGGAGTTCTTCATCGGTGCCAACATCGTGCTCGCACTGCTCAATCTGCTGCCGGCATTTCCCCTGGACGGCGGGAGGGTGGCGAGAGCCCTTCTGGTGGAACGGATGGGCATGTCGGGGGCCACCCGGGCGGTGGTGAACTTCTCGCGGTGGATCGGCGGTTTGGTAGTCTTGGCAGGCGCAGTGGGAGCGGCGACCGGGGTTCTGAGCCCGCTTCTGATGGCCATGGGCGTGCTCATCTGGGTGGAGGCGGGACGCGAGGCGCGGTCTGCCCCATACGCGGCCGTGAGATCCGTAATGAGGAAACGGGCTGGGCTTGCGCGGCAGGGGTTTACGCCCGCTGCACTGATCGCCGCAAGTCCAAACGCGCGAGCGGACGCGGTGCTCGGTCGGCTTTCAGGGCAGCAATTCGCGATCATATCAGTAGTGACGTCCGACGGCAAGGAGATAGGCCGTCTTTCCGAGATTGAACTAATGGATGGGGTCTGCTCCCGCGGGCCGGGGGTGAACTTGGGAACACTGGTGAGGGGAAGCAAGCATTGATGGTGAACAAGGATCTACTGCTAACCGACGTACTTCCAAACGTATCGCAGCCCGCTCGATACACCGGGCACGAGTTGAATGCCGGAGCAGGCTACCGCGCCGGCGCAGAAGCCACGCTGCTTCTGGCCTTCCCCGACGTGTATGAGGTGGGGATGTCGTACATCGGCTTCAAGATACTGTACGAAATCGTGAACAGCAATCCGGCATGGGCGGCTGAACGCGCCTTTGCGCCCTGGCCCGACATGGAGGCGCAGATGCGCATACACGGAATTCCACTATACGGCTTGGAGACCTACACGCCCGCCCGCAGTTTCGATCTCATGGGCTTCACTTTGCAGTATGAACTGACATACTCAAACGTTCTGTGCATGCTTGAGCTCGCGGGGATACCGGTGCGCGCCGACGGCAGGCGAGAAGGCGACCCGATAATCATCGCGGGAGGGCCATGCGCGTCCAATCCCGAACCCATGGCGCCCTTCCTCGACCTAGTCGTCGTGGGCGACGGAGAGGAGGCCATTGCCGAGATTATGCGCGAGACAGCCCGGGGTAAGCGCGAGGGCGCATCCAGGGCGGCGATTGTGAGCAGGCTGGCCAAGATTGCGGGCGTGTATTGGCCGCAGGCTCAGAATCATGTCACGCGGCGAGTCGTGGCCGACCTGGACTCGGCAGAGTACCCCAGGAAGTTCGTGGTGCCGTTTCTTGAGGCAGTCCACGACCGGGTGGCGCTGGAGGTAATGCGAGGATGCTCCAGAGGATGCCGGTTCTGCCAGGCAGGGATGATCTACCGACCCGTACGTGAGCGCAGCATGGATAACCTGTGCGAGCTCGCGGAGGCGCTTGTTGGCAGCTCGGGGTATGAAGAGCTTTCGCTGCTTTCGCTGTCTAGCGCCGACTACACGCGCATCAAGGAGCTTATCTCGAAGCTGGCAGCTGAGTACGGCCCTCAAGGCGTTGCCGTATCGCTGCCCTCCTTGCGAGTGGATTCGTTCTCCATCGAGTTGGCGCGCGATGTGGAGAAGTCTCGCCGCACCGGGCTGACGTTCGCTCCTGAAGCCGGGACACAGCGCATGCGCGACATCATCAACAAGGGCGTCACAGAGGATGACCTCATTTCTGCAGCCTCCGACGCGTTCGAGTCGGGGTGGGACCAGATCAAGTTGTACTTCATGATCGGCCTACCCTATGAGACCTCCGAAGACATCGAGGGCATTGCCGTCCTGTCAAAGCGCGTGCTCGATCTGGGGCGTCGGATAGCCGGTGCCCGAGGCAAGGCCGGTCGGGTGCGCGTGAATGTCAGTGTGTCGTCCTTCGTCCCCAAGCCGCATACTCCTTTCCAGTGGTTTGCCCAGAACACGTGTGAACAGCTAGAACAGAAGCAGTCATATCTCAGAGAGCGTATGCGAGCGCGCGGCCTTTCGGTGTCCTTTCACGACGTTAGGGCGAGCCATCTGGAGGCGGCGTTCGCCAGGGGCGACCGCAGGCTGGCGCCTGTCATTGAACGCGCCGTGAGCCTGGGCTGTAGGTTTGACGGCTGGTCCGATCAGTTCAAGCCGGGCCTTTGGCAGCAGGCCTTCGCCGACACGGGTCTCGACTCTTCCGTGTGGGCCAACGCGGAGTACGGATACAGCGACGCGCTGCCGTGGGACCATATCGACATGGGCGTATCTCGCGCGTTTCTGGTGCGCGAGGCGCACCGCGCGGCGAGCGGGCTCACGACGCCCGACTGCCGCGAGGCCGACTGCTCGGGCTGTGGCGTCTGCCGGGGCGATGTCCGCGTCAGGTTGGCCGGTGCATTCGCCGGGAGTCCCTCGCAAGGAGGCGGGCAGGCATGAACGGCGCGTCGATCGTGCGGGTACGGCTCGGAAAGGGCGACGAGATAAGATTCGTGTCGCATTTGGGATTCATGAGAGCATTTGAGCGCGCGGTGAGGCGCGCGAGGATTCCGGTGGCCTACTCGGAGGGGTACCATCCCCACCCGAAAATCCAGTTTGCGACTGCTCTGGGTGTGGGCATGACCAGTGAGGCCGAGTATCTCGACATGGAGCTCGCACCGGTGGACTCGGGCGATCTGTGCACGCATGATGTGTTTGAACGGCTGCGACTGGCGGCGCCGCCTGGGATGCCGATAATCGCAGTGTGCGCACTAGAAGGCAGGCCGACTCTGGCCTCCCGCATAGAATGGGCATCCTACCGCGTAGACGTTCATGCCACTGCCCGGCCTGAACTGGAGGACGCGGTACGGGGGTTTCTCTTGTCCGATCATGCGATTGTGGAGGTCAACACCAAGAGTGGCCAGCGCCGGGCAGACATACGGCCCATGGTACGCGAAATCCGCTGGTCAGGCAGTGGTGCTCTGGAATGTACCCTGGCATGCGGAGGACGGGCCCACCTCCGCCCGCAGGACCTCATGGCCCATTTTGATTCGATGCAGGGCCGCCGAGGCCAGCCTGAGCAGAGGCATGGGTCCATCGCTCGATCCTGTATTCACAGGACGGGCCTATATTTCACTGATAGAGGAGGCGGGGACCTCGTGTCCCCGATGAGTGTTGAATGCAGAGATTTAGTCATGGCGGGGAGTTGACCCGAGGGAGTTGAGTCAGGTGGGAAGAGAGATTATCGTCAACTCCGAAAGCGGCGAAGTTAGGGCCGCCATCCTCGAGGACGGCGTGCTCGTCGACTTGTTTATCGAGCGGTCGCTTCATCCGAGGTACGCCGGGAACATATACAGGGGAACCGTCGAGAACGTGCTTCCCGGTATGCAGGCGGCCTTCGTCGATGTGGGGTTGGAACGAAATGTATTTCTATATGTAGACGATGCCCTCGCGGGGCGAAACGGTCGCGAAGGGCGGATTGTGCGCGAGGCAGACGGCGAAGAGATAACCGTGCCAAACAAGAAACCGCGTTCGATTAAGGATATTCTCAAGCCCGGGCAGGAGATCATGGTCCAGGTCAGCAAGGAACCCATCGGAACAAAGGGCGCCCGGGTCGTGACCGACATCACGCTTCCGGGCAGGTATGTCGTGCTGATGCCCACCGTTGACTACGTGGGGGTTTCGCGGAGGATAGACGAAGACGGTGAGCGGGACCGGCTGAAGAAGATCGCGCAGGCGGCTAAGCCCAAGCGCATGGGCGTCATCGTACGTACCGTCGCCGAGGGGCTGAGCCAGGAGGAGATCGCTTCCGACATTCAGTTCCTGGTGAAGCTGTGGCGCAGGATTCAAGCCAGGGGCAGACGCGCCAAGGCGCCGGCATTGCTGCACAAGGATTATGATCTAGTGTTTCGACTGGTACGTGACCATTTTGCCGAAGATGTCACCCAGTTTGTCGTGGATGATCCAGAGGACCTGAAGAAGGTCAATGACCTTGTGAAGATGTTTCCGGAGCCTATGCGCGATAAAGTGCACCTTTACACGGGTCAAGAGCCGATCTTCGACTCATACGGGCTGGAGGAGGAGATCGCCCGGGCTCTGAGGCGCAAGGTATGGCTGGCTTGCGGCGGCTATCTCGTCATAGACCACACTGAAGCTTTGACCGTGATTGACGTGAACACGGGGAAGTTCACCGGGTCCACTTGCCTTGCCGATACTGTCCTGAAGACCAATCTCGAAGCCGCCACTGAGATCGCGCGCCAGATGAGACTGCGCAACATCGGCGGGATAATCATCGCGGACTTCATCGATATGGATGATGAGGACCACCAGAAACAAGTCATGCGCAAACTCGAGGAATCGCTGGCTCGCGACAAGACCAAAGCTTCAGTGCTAGGTTTCACTCAGCTTGGCCTGGTCGAGATGACTCGCAAGAAAGTCCAGCAAGGCCTGGCAGAATCCATGATGAAAGTGTGCCCGATGTGCGATGGCCGGGGAAGGATCCTCTCCGAGGAGACCTTGGCATTCCGCGCAATGCGCGCTATCAAGAAGGAGGCTCTGTCGACCTCCCAGCCCGCGATGTTGGTGCTGCTGCACCCATCGGTGGCCGCAGTGCTGATAGGATCGGGCGGATCCAACCTTGCGGCTCTGGAAGAGGAGACCGGCAAGGCGATATACGTCAAGGGGAGTTTCGACCAGAAGGTCGAGGACATTGTAGTCGCGGCGGTGGGCACTAGGGAGGACGTGGAGAAGAAAGCCCTGCCCGTGGTGGCCGGAGACGTGATCGACGTAGTGATAGAGGAACCGCACATGACCAATAGCCGCGACGGAATAGCGCGACTCGAGGGGTACGTTATCGACGTTGAAGGCGCCGGCAGGATGATCGGAACGCGCGTGAAGGCGAAGGTGGCCAAAGTATTCAAGACCTACGCCCGCGCTCGGCTAGTGGCGGCCGATGGCAGCCTTGCCCAAGATGAGCAACCCCAGGAGCCCGGGCCAACCGCCCAAGTCCCCGCTGCGAAGGCCAAGGAACCTGCCGGCGCCAGCGAGATCCCCGCTGTCGCCGCTCAGCCTCGGGCCCAGGCCCAGGCGAAAAATCAGGCTTCTCAGAAGGCGCAACCAGTGCAGCAAAGCCGATCGCAGGCTCCGGCTCAGGCTCAGGCCCAGGCTCCGGCCCAGGCTCAGGCTCAGAAGCAGGGCAAGCCAGAGGACTCTGAGAAGCCTCAAGCCAAGCCCGAGCAGGAAGGGAAGACCGGCGGTCAGGTTCGGGGGGGCAACAAACCCGCCAAAGAGCTGCAGCCGGAGCCTGACAAGGGCGCGGATGCTGACAAAACGTCCGCGGTGCCAAGCTCGGCCAGGGGCTCCAAGCGCAACGGTCGCAGGTCGAGGCGGGGTTCGGGGCGAGCAAAGGCGAACGGCCAACCTGCAAAGCCATCGCCTGCACCGGCGGCGGGCCAAGCTGACGGCTCGGTTTTGGAACAGGCTGGCGCCCAGCTAGCTCCCGTGGCGGTTGATGTGTCTGCCCTGGCAGGCGCAACTACCCCGACTCCGCAACCTGCGCCCGACGCGGCTGGGGCTGGTGCTGCGGCTGGTGCTGCGTCTGGTGCCGCGTCTGGTGCCGCGACCGGTGCTGCTGCCGGTGCTGCTGCTGGTGCTGCGACCGCGCCCGAAGCTGGAGATACGGCCCCGCCTAAACGTCGTCCGTCCAGGCGTGGTGGGCGTCAAGCGAGAGCCGCCAGGGCCAGGAAAGCAGCGAAAGCCGCTGCTGCAGCTGCATCCGGCGCTTCCGATGGAGCTGGCGCCGGGAGTGCTGCGCAGACCGACGCAAGCCGAACCCCCGAGAGAGAGGCGGAGCCTGAGACCATACAGGCGACCTAGCAGATCTACGCCGAGCGAAAGGTTCCAAGCGATCGAACGGACGGGGGCCGGACTGGCTGCCCACTATGACACAGCAGTCAGCTGGCCCCTGATAGATTTGTCCTGGCCGGAGGGGCTCCGAGCGCCCGCGCCTGCGCGGGCGTTCGTTCTTCGACGCGATAGGAAACACCCTCGACCTACCTGCGACTGCGCCTACATCCGACTGCAGGCCTGGAGGCTCGCATGGAGAGGGTGCGTGCGGCCGGTGAGGGATTCGTTAATCGGGGTGCCGGTGGGGCATTTCCATAGGTGATGTAGGCAAGAAGGGGCCGTGCACGCCGAAAGTGGCGCCCAGCTGGCCTTATGAGCGGCGCGGGGCATCAAAAATGGCTGGAGCTGGGATGTACTCGATTTTTGACGATAGTTTTGGAGATACCCTCAAAAATTGAGTACATCGATTTCGGATGGCCGCTGGAACGCCCTTAGATTGTGCAACTTGGGGGGTATACGGCGCGTGCGGCCATCGAGACTCGCAGAGCGAGCGGCATTGCGTCGCATAATATGGATGCAATTGGTAAGAGGACGCGGGCGATGGCACGTGATGCCAATGATTCACCATATATTCGGGCGAAGACAACCGTCAAGCAAGCCTTGGGCAGTTCTGTCTGTTCACTGGCCATCTGGATGTACTCAAAAATTGAGTACATCGGCCCTGACTATCGTCAAAATGTGATGATATCCCTGCCTGGATACCCCCGGGGGTATGTCTGTGAAACCGTGGGCCCGCCAACTGGCCATCGGCCCGCAACGCACATGCTTGTTTGAGCCACGGCTTAACGCGTTGGAGTGAAGTCAACGCTATGGGCTCAAACGAACAAAGATCCCTACACACATTCGGCTGAGCGGGCTGTGAGCGATGCGCGAGCTGTGAGTGCTGCGCGGAGCTGGGCGACCTGAGCGGGCTGTGAGCGATGCGCGAGCTGTGAGTGCTGCGCGGGCTGGGCGACCTGTGAGGGCTGAGCGAGCTGAGCGAGCTGAGCGGGCTGTGAGCGATACGCGGGGCTGGGAGTGCTGAGGGAGAGAGTGAGGGCCAGGATGAGCGAGGGCGAGGGGCGAGGGGCGCGGGGCGAGTTTGACACTCATCCATGCTTGTGCTATATTTTAACCGCTGTGGGCGACCTTGTACGTCGCCTCAAGCCGCTCGGGAAAGGCCCGCAAATGGAGCGCGAGGATTGCGCCGCGTTTCCTGCCTTTGGTGGTCCCGGCGAGCCCAGAGTGCGAGGAGGTCAGATAATTGTACGCAATCATCGAAACCGGCGGGAAGCAATATCGTGTGTCGCCGGGGCAAGTCGTCCGCGTTGAGAAGCTCAGCACTGCTCTTGGTGACTCAGTCGAGTTTGACAAGGTGCTCATGGTGGCTGGCGACGATGGCGTCCGGGTAGGGCAACCCATCGTAGATGGGGCCAAAGTCACCGGAGCAGTCGTGGCCCATGACAGGGCAAAGAAGATTTATGTCTTCAAGTATAAGGCGAAGAAGCGTGAACGCAAAAAGACCGGCCACAGGCAGCCGTTTACGTCTGTCAGAATCGACTCGATCGTTACTGAGTGACGATGCGCCTGCCATGACTACTGTCACTGTCCGGCGTTCCTGCGGCCACGTTGTTCGGTTCAGAGTGCAAGGTCACTCTGGTTGGGCGGAATACGGGCGCGACATAGTCTGTTCGGCAGTATCCGCTCTCACGACTGCTGCGGCTAACGGGCTTCGGCAGCAGGCCGGCGTGTCAAGGTCGGTCAGGCAGCGACATGGTGAACTTGATTGCATGATAGTGGGGTCTCCGTCCGATTCTGAGTGGAACCGGGCAGATGCGATTCTCGAGACGATGCTCGCAGGGATTCGCTCGATCGCGCGGGAATACCCAGGCACTATATCGATTGTGGAAAAGAACAGGCCCGAAAGCGGCCGTGATTTGCAGGCTAGGGGGTGTAAAGAATGATCAGAATGGATCTGCAGCTGTTTGCGCACAAGAAGGGGATGGGAAGCTCCAGGAACGGACGGGATTCCCAGGCGCAGAGGCTAGGAATAAAGAAGTTCGGCGGGCAGCGTGTGACGGCCGGCAGCATCATCGTGAGGCAGCATGGAACGAAAGTGCACGCTGGAGTCAATGTAGGCATGGGTAAGGACTACACTCTGTTCGCGACCGCCGACGGGCTGGTTCAGTTCGATCGGTTTGGTAAGGCCGGGAAACGGGTCTCAGTCATGCCGGATTCGGACTCGATGGTGGCCGGCGTGGAGGTTGCTCCGGCCGCCGAAACGATGTAGTGAGCAACAGGGACATGTCGGGGCCCGCATCAGCTTTGCTTGGTGTGGGTTCCTTTGTTTTCGGAGCATTTCTCCTTAAGGGGTGGGGCTAATGAGCAGAGTATCCGGATGGGTCAAGGCCCTCATTGTTGTTCTGATTGGGCTGGCCCTGGCGTGGAACACTCTTGCAGTCATCGTCACCGAGCATCTGTGGTACGCCGACCTTGGCTACCTCGGCGTGTTCTGGAAGCGGGCCGAAGCGCGCGTTATCGTGTGTGTTGCCGCGTTTGCTGTCACGTTCGCTTTTGTGGCGATCAACCTTCTTGCGACCAAAGCAGCCTCTAGGTTGGTGTCGACCCGGGCCGCCTTCATAATCGCCGCAGCCTCCGGGCTCGCAGTCGCGGCGGCGTCCTACGGCTCGTGGATGGAGTTCCAGCAGTTCATCCACGCCACGTCTTTCGGAAAACCAGATCCGATCTTCGGTCGCGACATCAGCTTCTACGTATTCAGATTGCCGATAATCCGCCGTATTTACGCAGGCTCCAGGTGGGTAGTGGGGCTCACGGCAGCCTCAGTAATACTGATCTACCTCGTGTCGGGAGCACTGGTGAGGTTCGGACGCGAGGAGGCTGATCTGGGAGCTCCGAGCGGCGCGGCTTTTGGGCGTCGGAAGCGCGGCAGGATAGTGCTGGAGCCCATCGATGCACGGGCCAAGCTGCATGTGTGTGTGCTGTTCGGGGCAGGCCTTTGCATTGTGGCGCTGGGATTCGCGCTTTCCATGTGGGGGCTTGTCTACTCCACTAGGGGTGTAGTTCTGGGCGCCAGCTACGCAGATGTGCACGGCACTCTACCTGGCCTTCGTCTGCTGATCTGGTTGATGCTCGCATCGGCGGTGTTCATCGTAGGCACAGGTCTCAGGGCGGCGAGCACGCGAACGTGGGTGGTAGTGTGTATCACCGCCGTCGTGCTCTTGGGAGTGTCGTTCTTTGCGATCGACGTCTACCCCGGCATTATTCAGAAGTTGTATGTCACGCCCAATGAGCTTGTTGCAGAGAGCGAATACATAGGGTACAACATCGACTTCACTCGGAGCGCCTTCGGGCTGGATCGGGTGGAGGAGAAGGAATATGCAGTGACTGAAGGCATCACTGCGGCCAAGCTCGAGGGGGCTGAAGACACGTTGGCCAATGTGAGGCTGTGGGACTGGGAGCCTCTGCTTTCCACGTTCGAACAGCTTCAGGAGATGCGGTTGTACTACCATTTCGCAGATATCGACATCGGCAGATACACCATAGACGGCAAGACGACGCAGGTGATGCTGTCGGCCAGGGAGATGGATGTGAGCCGCCTGCCGTCGCAGGCTCAGACATGGGTGAACACACGTCTCAAGTACACCCACGGCTACGGCGCCTGCGCAAGCCCTGTGAACGAGATTGGCCAGGACGGGCTGCCCATGTTCCTAGTGGGCGATATTCCGCCGCGATATCCTGCCGACATGCGGCTCGACCGCCCCGAGATATACTTTGGCGAGCTGACCGGCGACTGGGTTATAGTCAACACCAGGGCTGAGGAGTTCGACTACCCTCTGGGCGATTCCAATGAGTACACGAAATACGATGCGGACTCCGGGATACGCATGGGGTACCTCTTCCGGAGGCTGCTGTTTTCGACGAGGTTCAACGATTCCAAGGTGATCTTCTCGCGCGATATCACGCCTGACAGCCGAATGCTCTTTGCGCGCGACATCCGCGAACGTGTACGCAGGATCGCTCCGTTCTTGCAGTACGACGGAGATCCGTACGCTTTCATCGCCGACGGTCGGCTGATGTGGCTGATCGACGGGATGACTACGTCTACCGCGTACCCTTATGCTGAACGTTTCGGCGATCAGCTCAACTACATCAGAAACTCGGTCAAGGTGTCGATCGATGCCTATACGGGGGAGGTCAAGTTCTACCTCATCGACCCCGATGACCCGATAGCCGCGACATACGCTAAGGTCTTCCCGGGCCTGTTCAGGCCGGCAAGCGAGATGCCCGAGTCGATCAGGCAGCACCTGCGGTATCCTGAAGACCTGTTCAAGATACAGACCAGGATGTATGCCATGTATCACATGACCGACCCAGAGGTGTTCTACAACAAAGAAGACCTGTGGGGTCTGCCCCGGGAGATCTACAAAGGTCAGCAGCAACAGGTAAGCCCGTACTATGTGAACATGCAGTTGCCGGGCGAATCGGGGGTCAGCTTCGTGTTGTTCACCCCGTTCACGCCTTCGCGCAAAGACAACATGGTTGCCTGGCTCGCCGTCAGCTCCGACGCTGACGAGTACGGGCGCATGGTCGCAGTCAACTTCGGCAAGCAGCGCGTAGTGTTCGGGCCGATGCAGATTGAAGCACAGATCGACCAGGATGCCGAGATATCCAAGATGCTTTCGCTGTGGAATCAGAGCGGATCCACCGTTATCCGTGGCAACCTTCTTGTCTACCCGATAAATGGCAGCATACTCTACGTGGAGCCATTGTTCTTGGCGGCTCAGGCAAGCCAGTTGCCTCAGCTGAAGCGGGTGATAGTGTCTGACGGCACCCGTGTAGAGATCGGATCTGACCTGCCGGAAGCCCTGGAGGCGCTGGTGGGGCGGAGGAATACCACGGGCGCATCTGCAAAGACAGGCACGTCCGATCATTTGGGTGAGGCAGTCGATAGGCAGGCTGGTCCATCCGCACGTGAGGCCCTCGATCTGTACCAGAAGGCGCAGGAGCGACTGCGCGCGGGCGATCTAGCGGGCTACGACAGAATCCAGAAGCAGCTTGAGCAGGCGCTTAAGTCCATGGCATCCGAGGAAGAATAGCACATGATTGAGTGTGTTGACCAACGCGACCTGTCATTTTCGTGGCAGGACGGCGCCTGCATCATCGCCGGGTTCGACAGCCTTGACCTCCACACTACGTGCCAGTGCGGCCAGGCTTTCCGGTGGATCCGGGCGGGGGACGCGGGGCAGATAGAAGAGGGCGTAGTGCGCGGCAGGCTTCTTCGACTGGAACAGAGGGGCGAGGAGCTTGTGGTGCATCCGCCCGCTGACAGCGAGACGGTTTCTATCGTGACGGACTACTTCCGGCTGCGGCAGTCGCATGCTGCGCTAGAGGCCAGGATCGCGGCGACTGACCCGGTCATGTCCAGAGCGGTGGAGAGCGCACGTGGGCTGCGGCTGGTTGCGCAGGAGCCCTGGGAATGCTTGGTTTCATACATTGTGTCGGCCAACAACAGTGTCGCTCAGATATCCCGGGTTGTGGAGAACCTCTCACGCGTCTGGGGCGGGCCCGTAGATGGCTCGCTCCGGCGCGCGTTCCCGGCCCCTGGTGAGCTCGGGTGCGCTTCTGAGACTGATGTGCTCGCATGCAAGGCCGGTTTCAGATCGCGGGCAATATGCGAGGCTGCAACGAAAGTGGCCGACGGCCAACTGGATCTGGATGCTGTGACTGCCATGGACTACGACTCCGCAAAGCAGGAACTGATGCTCCTCAGGGGGGTTGGCGAGAAGATCGCTGATTGCGTATTGCTCTTCTCTATGGGCAAGTTCGAGGCCTTTCCGGTAGATGTGTGGATAGAGCGCGCTGTGCGGCATTTGTATTTTGGCGGTGAACGCGTCTCGCACCGCGAGATTCGCCAGTGGGCCGCGAACACCTTCGGCAGGCTGTGCGGGTATGCCCAGGAGTACCTGTTTGCCTATGCGCGTCTTGAGATCCCGGACAAGCTGAGGAATGGATAAGCAGGGCCCCGAACAAAGCTCGAAACAGTACTTGCATGGCAGATGGGCGTACGCTATAATGAAAAAGCGCCAAGGGCGAATAGCTCAGCCGGGAGAGCACCTGCTTTACACGCAGGGGGTCACAGGTTCGAGCCCTGTTTCGCCCACCACTTTGACAAGGTTTATGATGTGCGGGGGCGTGGTGTAGCGGTTAACATGCCTGCCTGTCACGCAGGAGATCGCGGGTTCGATTCCCGTCGCTCCCGCCATTGTTTTTTCGATTCTTGCAGGCCGAGGTAGCTCAGTCGGTAGAGCAGGGGACTGAAAATCCCCGTGTCGGCAGTTCGATTCTGCCCCTCGGCACCACTTGCGAACTGGTTTGCGGAAGTGGCTCAGTGGTAGAGCATCGCCTTGCCAAGGCGAGGGTCGCGGGTTCGAATCCCGTCTTCCGCTCCATTTTTTAGGCCCACAGAGTGAACGCGCATACGTTGGCTGCTGTGGATCCCGGCGACATAGCCAAGTGGTAAGGCAGCGGTCTGCAAAACCGCGATTCCCCGGTTCAAATCCGGGTGTCGCCTCCATGTTTCGAAGGTGTCGGGGTGCTAGCTCAGTTGGTTAGAGCGCAACGTTGACATCGTTGAGGCCAGTGGTTCGACTCCACTGCATCCCACCATGAATTTAGTGGAAGCCCCGGGTTTACCCGGGGCGTTTTCCTGTACCGGGGCATGCCGGCCCGCCGAAGGTAAACTGGCGGCGAAACGCACATAAATGCATTATGCCCCTGCTCGGGCATCGTATACGCCCCTTCAGCAGAACATATACTATTGGCTGAAGGGGGCAAGAATCGATGGACTGTGTCCAGATCGGCTCCTACCTTGCCGCCGACTCGTTGAGACGGCGGCTCTTTTGTGAGCTCGACCATCTGCGCGCTCAGGGCCTTGAAATATCGATTCGCTACAGGGTTCTGGGCGATTTGACACTAATAGAATGCACTGCCAGGTCGTCTCGGAACAAACTCGTGAATGAGCAGGACCTGAGGCGTCTATTTCGGCGCAGGTTGGCGAACCTTGCTGCGACCATGATCTTCGACGAGGTAGAGGAGGCACTGATCCTTGACAACCTAAAGACTCGCCATCCTGAGCTGGGGGAGGAAGAGGCTGCGGCGGTGTCGGAGTATGCCGCAGCACTGCTGAACGAGGGTGTTGACGGTGTGCTCGACCCCTCGATGCGGCTCGGGGAAGTCACGGCAGATGTGGAAGAATACCTGGGCGACTCCAATGCCCTCGTGATTGAGGGATTCGTCAGGTTCCGCATGAAGGAATACATGGAGGAACTGAAGCGATCTGCTGAGGAAGCGTTGATCAGGTTCATGGCCGAACGAGAGCATCGGGAGTTTGTGCGTCTACTGAAGTACTTCGTCGACATACAGGACCAGCGGCAGGAGATTGTACATGTAGTGCGGACCGCAGAGAACCGTTTTGAGCTTCGTGGCCCTGAAGGCGGGCGCGTGGTCGGCGACTACGTGGACACTCTGGCATCGGACGCGGCCGGCGAGGGCGTGGATGTGGCGGATCTTCTGATAAGCGCACTCATCACGGCGGCCCCCCGCAAGGTAGTGCTGCACTATGAGCCCGATCCTGCCACGGCCGAGACCATCGACACCGTGTTCGAAGGCCGGGTGGAAAGGTGCCGCGGCATGGACTGCAGGGTCGACGGGTGCAGCATGCGATGCCCGCAGGCTACAGGCGAGGACCCTCTAGCGCCGGCGAAACGGCAGTAAGGTCACACATCGAGCGTTACCAGACTGCCCGGCCCGGCGGGATGAACCGCAGGGCCGGGCAGTCTGGCCTGATGGTGGAGCATCATCTAGCGTCGACGCGCCATCTCCTCCACGATGGCCGGCAGGAGCCGCCAGTTGTTGTCTACCGACTCGGGGCCGAACTGGCCAACTTCTCGCAGGTAGTCCACCATGATCTCGCGGACTTCCGTGGTGGACTCGGATAGCAGTTGGGCATTGCGGAACATAGTGTATCCGCCGCCGCCTCCCGCCCGGTAGTTGTTGAGGGCGACCACGAACTCCTGGTCGGGCCGGACGTCTTCGCCCCGGAACTTGAGCGTCACGACCCGCTGACCTAACGGTTTGGATATGTCTATCGCGTATTCGACGCCCTGGTATATGTCGTAGTTGTAGCCTCGCATCGAGGTATTGATCAGTTCATCCAGGCTAGTCTGCCCGGTATAGGTCTTAAAGTAGTTGGCGCTGGCCTCAATCGCCTCGCGCAACTGCTGCCCGTTGATCTTGATGGTATAGAGTGTGTTCGGGTATACATACAGGCCGTACACGTCCTGCATGGTCATTGGCCCCTTGCCGATCTTCGATGTGTCGGTGAACAAGGCCGCAATGGATATGTCGGCGCCAGTCGCCCACAGTTGCGCTTGATTGATCATCTCCACCAGAGCGTTGTCGTAGAACCTGGCCGGGGGTCCGCCGGGCATATCCCCGGTGGCCTGGGCGACAGGGCTCTTGAAGAAGTCGAGAGTCTGATCGTGATAGTACTTAGCTGCCTCGAGAACCTCGGGAGCAGGCTGTACCCCGGCCATGGGGACAACCGTTGAGGATCTCTCCGCCACATGCCAGCGTCCGTCCGCGCCGCGCTCCAGCGCAATGTCGATTCGGGACACATAGTCGCCCCACTGGCCGGGCTGCGTGATGATCACGTCAGTCGCCACTATGTCGCCCATTTTCGCGACCATGGGGACGGCAAGGTGGTCATGCCCGGCGACGATGGCATCCAGACCAGGCACGTTATTTGCCAGCCTGAGAGCCCAGTTCTCCTCAGCCTGCCCGGTGTCGACCCAGTTATCCGGATTGCCCCATGCCTCGAGCTTGCCGCTGTCTTTAGGTTTGCGTTCCCATCCGGTGTGACCGACGATGATGACTACATCCGCGCCTTGGGCCCGCATCTGGGGTATGTACTTCAGCGCAACCTCCAGAGGATTCATGAAGACCAAGCCTTCTATGTTCTCCGGCTTCTCCCACGTCGGAACTTTGGGAGTCGTAATCCCCAGAACCCCCACCTTGAGCTCGCCGAAATCCCGGATCATGTATGGCTGTATGAACGACTCGCCGTTCTCGCGCACGATGTTGGCCGATACCACAGGGAATTTCGCCTCGGATATGGCCTTGCCCAGAGTCTTAAGACCGTAGTTGAACTCGTGATTGCCCAGGCTCATCGAGTCGTATCCCATGAGGTTCATGACCTTTATCATGGGATTGGGTGCGCTTGAGTCGAACATGTAGTGGTATGGCAGGACCGAATTGCCCCCCTCAAGCACATCGCCGTTGTCGACCAGCAGCACGTTGGGATTATCGCTTCGCACCTGTTTCACGTAGGTGTAGATCTGCGCTAGGCCGCCCTCGTCTGCCTGGTTAGTGAAGTAATCGATCGGATAGATGTGGCCATGAAGATCGCTTGTTGCCACCACGACCAGGCGCGTCCGGTCCGCCTCGACCGCCGTGACCCCGGCGACCCCGAGTGCGACAAGCAGCACCGCCATGGCTGCAGTCAACAGAAGTTTTAGGCTTCGAGTGGATAGCGAGAGGTTCCTCAAACCGACATACCTCCTCGTGCGGGCCGTGACCTTGGCGGCTCGGCGACCCGAGCGCACCAGCCTTCCACGTGTTCCCGCATACATAATGGGTCCTTAACACTATGACTTCCATACATATAGGATCTTTCCTTCATACACGTGACCAGGCATTCCCTTTCCTGCGCATGTCGGGCACGTATGTTGACAACCCCGACGCACAAGGCTATGATGGGGATAATCCAAAATGACAT
>DAOPWT010000018.1:0-6367 GCA_035351775.1 Bacillota bacterium
CGATAACGTGACTGACAACGCGACCAGCGGTGTTGCGCGCCGCGCTCTTGGGCAAGACTACTCCTGATAATGTGCTGACTACGCGCCAGTACGCTATTACAGGGAGGTTATTGCTCTTGGATTTTGACCGTGCTTTCGGCTCGAAATGGCGTCCATGCCCCGGGCTCGATCACCTGTCGGGAGGCGAGTCGTCGCCGGGAGGCGGTTCGTTCCGAACCGATCTGGCTGTCGAGGCCCACGAAGTGCTCAGGCAGAGCATGGGCCCGCAGATTCCGGGGGTAAGCACCGGTACGGAAGAGACTGACTTCGGCTCTATAACTCGGGTGGCGATCACCACTCCGCAGGCAGCGAGGGCTCTTGGCAAATCAATGGGCAACTACATAACCATAGACGCTCCGGAGCTGCCCCTGCGCGACCGCGAACTTGAAAGCGAGGTTTCGCAGGCCCTCGCTCGCGAACTAGTCGGCCTGATTCGGACCAGTATGAACAACGTGGACTTCTGGGCGATACCAGATTTCACCACTCTCATCTGCGGGCTGGGGAACTGGAACGCCACGCCCGATGCAATCGGCCCGCTTGTGGCCGGAAAGGTCATGGTCACACGCCACGTGTATTCCATGACCCCGCCTGAGAAGCGGGGAGGGCTGAAGTCGGTAGCAGCCATATCCCCCGGAGTCCTGGGGCTTACCGGCATAGAGACCGCTGAGGTGATTCTGGGTGTCGTGGGACGCGTCCGACCCAACCTTGTAATCGTGGTCGACGCCCTGGCGGCGCGCAGTGTGTCGCGGCTTGGAACCACAATCCAGCTTGGCGATACCGGGATCCAGCCGGGATCGGGCGTGGGGAACAGGAGGTTCGGGATAACTCGCGAAACCCTTGGCGTCCCAGTGATAGCCGTGGGCGTACCCACTGTGGTGCACGCCATGACTATCGTCGCGGACGCTCTCAACATCATGGGGCAGGCTTCGCAAGGCACGAGTCCGGAGCCGCCAGGCACGTCCCGCGGCTTTCAGGAGATAACGGGCGCCCCCCAGTTGCCTCCTGCAGTGAGTCAGATGCTCCAACCCTACCTCGGTACACTTATCATTACCCCCAAAGAGGTGGACGTTCTGGCCAAAGAACTGTCGGACGTGGTTGCCGGCGGGATCAACTACGCGCTGCATCCCGCCATAGACGAGGAGGAGATATACCAGTACCTTCAGTAGCCAGCCTGTTCGAACCGGAGTCGCCCCGCGGCGAATACCGTACGCGCCGGGAGAATAGAGGTGCAAAGAGAAGGGGTGGTCTCTTTGCTCCGCACCGCGGGGAAGGCAGGGCGCAGGGCCTCAGGGGGGGCCAGGCGCCGACGAACAAAGGGCGCGCCGGCCCGCGGCGCCGGCCCGCTCGGGAATCTCTTCATCTTGTACTTGGCAATGTGCCTTGTGGCGGTGGGCCTGGCGGTGCGTACCCGGATGAACGCCTCGCAGGACACGGTAGCAGTCACGTCTTCGGGCCAGTCACAAGCCGGAACCGCTGCCGGGCAGATTGAGCGGGCCCACCGGACTTTCAGCGAGACGGTACGACAGTCGCTTGACCGGTTTTTCGGTCTGTTTAGGGCACGATCAGGCAACACGAGTGCCGTGCCCGCGGCGCGCGAGAGCGATCACTTCAGTTCCTTCGGCTCGCGCTTACTCAGGGCGGTGTTGTTGGCCATGGGCGGGCTCGACCCCGAAGATCCCCGTACCTTCCTTCGGGCCGAATTGCCTGCGGTCCTGGGCGCGCAGCGCGATGCGGCGCTGCCGTCGCGCTCTGACAGCATGCGACGGGAAACGCCCGCCGCCGATGTGATCTCCAGCACGCTATCTGGCACATTGGCAGAGTACGAGGGGCCAGCGCAAGCCCCGCCCGAGGCCGTTCCGGCGGTACTTGGGAGTGTGTCGACGAGCGAGGCGAGTATGACCGGCGCCTCGCAAGCGGCAGGCGATCTGACGACTGTTCCCACCCCTGCCCAGACCGCTGTAGAGGCAACCGCACAGCCCCGCACGGGCGATACGCAGTCGGCCAGCCCCGCGCCGTCAGGCCCGCCGGCGACTTCAGCGCAACCCCGGTCGGGCAAGTCGACGACGCCGACGCGTCTTGCCGTGCGCGAAGTCTCGGACACGCTGGTTCTCAGGGGCTCAGCTCCGAAGGTGGCAGTCCTGCACACGCACAGCTCTGAGGCATACAGGCCGACATCAGGAGCCGACTACTGCTGGGGCAAGCCGGACGGGGTGATCAAGGTCGGCACGGCGCTCGTGGAAGAGCTCTCGGGACAACTCGGAATGTCATCGGTCCACTCCTCGAAGATCCACGATTACCCGGACTGGACGAAGAGCTACTCAGCTGCGTACGATACCCTGAAGTCGTTGATCAAGTCGTACCCTAGCATCGATGCCGTGCTCGATATACACCGCGATTCGCTGCCTGCCAGCAAGAGCAACCTGAAAACTGCGACCGTAGACGGGGGAAAAGTCGCGAGGGTGCTCTTCGTAGTGACCGACGACACTTCCGGCCTGGCCCACCCGAATTGGAGGAAGAACTACGAGTTCGCCCTGAAACTCTCCGCCCAGCTTGAATCGATGTATCCTGGAGTCACTCGCGGAGTGGCCATCCACAAGCACGCGCGTTTCAACCAGCAACTGCATGATAGGGCAATAATAATCGAGATAGGAGGGACCAGCAATACTATCGAAGAGGCAAACAGGGCGGCCCGCCTCGTCGCCCGGGCCCTTGCCCGAGTCATCTGAACGCCTACGAGGCCCGAGGCGCGCCCAGAGGCGCGCCGGTGCTACCTCACCCGCAGGGATGCTTCTGATGCTCCTGATCGTTCTGGCATTCATCGTCATGACTGCGGTTGGGACAAGCCTTGCCGGACGATCGGCTTCGCGTCTGGCCGGCGCCGACGGCCCATGGTCGATCATGAGTGCGTCCAGGCTTGGCCTCACCTCCCGTGGATTCCGGATAGAGGTGTTCGGCCGCTCGATCCGCATCGAGATCGAGCCTGCTCAGTAGTTCCGCCCAAGAGGTGTGGTATAATGCGACTTGGGATTCTCCCCGATTCTCACGGACGCTGAGGTGTGCATGGACATCGACATTCGTTCAATCAGGAATTTCTGTATAATAGCCCACATAGACCACGGCAAGTCGACCCTGGCCGATCGGATTCTCGAGCTCACCGGCTCCATCGACAAACGCGACATGACCAGTCAGGTCCTTGACAAGATGGATCTTGAGCGCGAGCGAGGCATCACTATCAAGTTGAAGCCGGTGCGCATCAACTATTCTTGCCCCAGCGGCGATTATGTTCTCAACCTCATCGACACCCCGGGCCATGTCGACTTCACCTATGAAGTGTCGCGCTCACTGGCCGCCTGCGAGGGCGCCATCTTGGTCGTGGACGCCACCCAGGGTGTGCAGGCGCAGACTCTTGCTAATCTGTATCTCGCCATCGATAACGGGCTGGAGATTGTGCCTGTTGTAAACAAGATCGACCTGCCCAATGCAGATCCGGAGCGTGTTCGCGGCGAGTTGGTCGATCTTCTCGGAGTCAAGCCCGCCGAGGTGCTGATGACTAGCGCCAAGACGGGTATTGGAGTCGCCGATGTGCTCGAGGCAGTTGTGAACGTGATTCCGCCTCCGAAGGGCGATAGCCAGGCTCCGCTACGTGCGCTGATATTCGACTCGCATTTCGACTCTTACCGCGGCGTGATCGCGCATGTCCGCGTCTTTGACGGCAAGGTCGAGCCGGGCGACATGATAAGGATGATGAGTTCGGGCAGACAGTACGATGTGACGGAAGTCGGCGTGTTTCGCCCCGACATGCAGCCTGCCCAGCGTCTCGGCCCTGGCGAGGTGGGTTTCGTCGTAGGCCAGATCAAGCAGGTCGGGGATGCGCCCGTGGGCGATACGATAACCTGGGCCGACCGTCCGGCCGGCGCGCCGCTCCCCGGCTACAGGCCGGCCACACCCATGGTGTACTCTGGCCTGTACCCTGTTGAGGCCGCTGTATACGGCGACCTCCGCGACGCCCTGGAGAAGCTCCGACTCAATGACGCGTCGATCTCGTTCGAGCCTGAGACCTCCGCTGCTCTTGGGTTCGGATTCCGCTGCGGCTTTCTGGGCCTGCTGCACCTTGAGATAGTCCAGGAAAGGCTGGAGCGCGAGTACGGGCTGGACCTGATAACCACTGCTCCTTCGGTCATGTACCGAGTGACCGAGACCTCGGGGAGCGCCTACATGGTGGACAACCCCGCCAACCTGCCGCCGTCCAACAAGATCGAGGTTATCGAGGAGCCTTACGTGAGAGTCACCGTCTTCGTGCCGTCCGACTTCATTGGCCAAGTGATGGATTTGGTGGTGGAGAGGCGAGGGGCAATGCACGACATGGAGTTCGTCAGCCCCACTAGGGTGAGGGCCACGTATGACATGCCTCTGGCAGAGATTCTGTATGACTTCTTCGATAAGCTGAAGTCGAGGACTCGAGGTTACGCGTCTCTTGACTATGAGTTTCTGGAATATCGGCCGTCCAACCTCGTGAAGCTGGACGTCATGGTGAACGGCAGGCCTGTCGACGCCCTTTCGGCCATTGTGCACTCTCAGTTCGCCGAGCGACGCGGCCGGGCTCTGGTGGAGCGATTGCGCAAGCTGATACCACGTCAGCTGTTCGACGTGCCGCTTCAGGCTGCCATAGGCTCCCGCATCATAGCCCGCGAAACCGTCAAGGCCACACGCAAGGATGTGCTGGCCAAATGTTATGGCGGCGACATTTCCCGCAAACGGAAGCTCCTCGAAAAGCAGAAAGAGGGCAAACGCCGCATGAAGCAGTTCGGACAGGTGGAGATACCGCAGGAAGCATTCATGGCCGTACTGGGATCTGACGATGAGTAGGCGTGGCGGGCCATGAGCGGAGTCTACGTACACATACCCTTCTGCGTCCAAAAGTGCGCGTACTGCGACTTCGTGTCGTACCAGGTGACGGATATCGAGTCGGCGGCGCCCGCGTATCTCGGCGCAGTTCTCGGCGAACTTCGGCTGAGGCAAGATGAGCTTCGCAGCATGGCTCCCGTGGACACAGTGTACGTCGGAGGTGGCACTCCCACCTGCGTGCCGCCGCGACTGCTTGGAGCGTTTCTTGAGGGACTGCTGCGTGCCGTGTGTGCGGCAAGTGCGGCCACTGACACAGCTGTGCCGGCTGATCACATTGAGGTTACTGTAGAGGCCAATCCGGGAACCGTGGACGGAGCAGGCCTTTCCAAGTTGCATGCGGTCGGGGCCAACCGATTGTCGTTGGGTTTCCAGTCGCTCTTCGACAGCGAGCTGGCCGCTCTAGGACGCATACACTCCGCCCAAGACTGCCTGCGCGCTTTTCGCGATGCCCGCGCCGCGGGTTTTGGCAACATAAGCGTAGACCTCATACTGGGATCTCCCGGCCAGACCCGCGCCTCGTTGGATAGCACGGCCGCACAGGTGATCGAGCTAGGGCCCGAGCACGTGTCTGCCTACTGCCTGTCGCTGGAGTCGGGCACACCACTGGCAGATGCTGTCGCAACTGGAGCGGCGAGCGTACCTGACGATGACGAAACCGCCGATCTTTACGACCTGTTCACAGCGCGCATGGTTGCCTCTGGCTATGGGCGTTACGAGATATCCAACTTCGCCCGGGCCGGCCTTGAAAGCCGACATAACATGGGCTATTGGCGCAACGGGGAGTACATGGGCCTGGGCGCTGCTGCGCATTCGCACGTTCGCGCCCGCTCGGTGGCACCGGCGCCCGGCGGGGGCATACGATCTTGGAACACCCCACGTGTGGCGGAGTACATTGACTCCGTCAGGCGCGGGGATCTGCCAGTGGCCGGTCGAGAAGTCCGCACCGCGCACGAAGAAGCCCGGGATGCCCTGATGGTGGGCCTTAGGATGTCGGCCGGGGTCGACCTCGGCGCACTATCGCAGGAGTACGGCATCGACCTAGCAGGGGAATACGCTGAACGTTTCCGATGCCTCGCTTCACGTGGCCTCGTGGAGGTCATCGATTCCGACCCGGCTTCGCATATAGGCCCGCGCGTGCGCCTCGCGCCCGACGCGTTCTTGCTGGCGAACAGAGTCTTTGTCGAATGCGTGTAGGCGGCTCTTGCCGGTCTTGCGTGCAACGATACACATGCTGTTCACAGAGTGAATACCCTGCTCGGAGGAGTCGCCCTGCGCCAGGGAGCGCATGCGTGTAGCCTGAGTCGCTTTGGACGCGGTGCCATGGCGGATACCCACAGGGGGTATATGGGCAGCTTTTCTCCGCTTTGGAGGCTTTGGAGGGAGATTTTCTGCACTCAAACGGCGAGAAATTTCCGCGTGGGTC
>DAOPWT010000018.1:6467-22417 GCA_035351775.1 Bacillota bacterium
AGGCTTTGGAGGGAGATTTTCTGCACTCAAACGGCGAGAAATTTCCGCGTGGGTCTGTCGGAATGACTTTTACTGCCGAAACACCGCCAATAAGCGGAATGTCGGAGCGGGCGAGGTGTTCCGGAGTGCCTATATGTGGGATGTTTGTATGTTAAAGGGTATATATGGCTGTATCAGGTATTGAAGTGGCGCGGCACTCGCCGTTTAGTGGAAGCGAAGCGGCCCAGCTAGAAGCGCCGGAACGCCACGGACTTCGAGAGCAAATGGCCTCAGGCTGGGCAAATCCCTGTGCAATGCCCGTTTCGCACCGAGAACACGCATCGCGCTGTTACGACGGATGACCTGACGTCCGCCTCCACAGCAACAGATTGTGGTACAGCGCCGCCCTGAGCATCGCGTTGCCTGCCCACCAACGCACAGCCCTACGGGGCCGAACCCCGGCTTAAGCTGGTGAACTGTCGCCGCGTGGTCGTCAGAATCTTGACATGGACGGGGTGGAGTGCTATGTTTTCATTAGCACTCCCAGCCTACGAGTGCTAACTTCGGCTTGTTGACGCAGACCCTCGATGCCTCCCGAGCGATGCGTGCGAGTAGCGCGTCGATTGCGGTGAGCGCGTCGGTCGCGGGGAAGGCTCTAGGAGCGAACAAGGGGTGAGAGCGATGGCGGAGAACATGGCAGACCGCAAAAAGGCGATTCTTCGAGCGGTGACTGACGACTATATCACAACAGCGGAGCCGGTGGGTTCGAGAACCATCGCGCGCAAGTACGGGCTCGGCGTCAGTTCGGCGACCATCCGCAACGAGATGGCTGACCTTGAAGATGAGGGCTATCTTGAGCAACCACATGCATCCGCAGGCCGTATCCCTTCCGACAAGGGTTATCGGTTCTACGTGGATACTCTCATGACCGGGCGGGATCTGACGGGGCTGGCGGAGAAGCGCATCAGGGCCGAATATGAGAGGCGACGGGATGAGGTCCGCGCTCTTGTCAGAACCACCGCCAGGATGCTGGGAGAGATATCTCAATGTGCTTCAGTAGTGGTGGGGCCTGCGGTAAGGACGGCCGAGATACGCCACATACAGCTTGTTCCGCTCAGCTCTGAAACGGTTCTCGTTTTGGTGGTAACCAATTCGGGCTTAGTTGAGCACCGTGTGCTCTCAATCGAACACACAATGCACCCGTCTGACCTGGATAGGATATCGCGCATCCTCAATAACAGGCTCCGCGGAAGCACGCTCGCACAGATGCGTGGAGCGGTATTGCGCGAGATTCAGGCAGAGCTTTCAGCATATGCGACTTTCTTGGATCAGATGTTCGAGTTGCTGCTCGCGGCGATGCATTCGTCAGATGAGGAACGGGTATACGTGGACGGGCTGATGCAATTGCTTGCACAGCCGGAGTTCAAAGATGTAGGCCGCGCCCGGCCCGTGTTGGAGTTTTTGGAATCCGATGACTCAGTGCTCCGGGCGTTAGCCGCTGCAGGTTCGCGAGGCCTTGGGGCAACGGTGGTCACCATCGGTTCTGAGAACGTCATGGACGAACTGCAATCATGCAGCGTGGTCAGTGCGCCGTATGGTGTTGCTGGCAGAGTAGTAGGTGCTGTCGCTGTTGTGGGTCCTACGCGGCTGGACTATTCGATGGTGACTGCGTTGGTAGGGTACATGGCTGAGGGCTTGTCGGAGATTCTTGCCCGTTTGGACTTGTGTGAATCTGGCGAATGAGGCGGTGTTGGCGACGGCGACGCGTGATTACTACGAAGTTCTGGGCGTGGAGCGGAACGCTTCGGAGGCCGACATAAAGAAGGCCTATTGGGACCTAGCCCGGAAGTACCACCCGGATGTGAATCCTGACGACTCTTCAGCCGAGTCGAAGTTCAAAGAGATAAACGAAGCTTATCAGGTGCTTTCCGATGAGGAGAAGCGTGCGCGATACGATAGGTTCGGGCCGGAAGATGGGGCCGGGGTCGGGGGAGGTTGGTCACCCGACTCCGGAGGTTTCGATCCGTTCAGCAGCATATTCGACGCTTTCTTTGGCGAGGGCCCGTTCGGCCGTTCTGCCCGTTCGGGCCCGGCACGCGGGCATGATCTTAAGCAGTCTATCGAGCTGACACTGGAAGAAGCGGTAGCCGGCGTCTCGAAGACGGTGCGCGTGGATCGAATGGGTATGTGCAAGGCCTGCGGCGGCGAAGGCACGCAGCCGGGCACGTCCAGGGCGACATGCCCCGAATGCGGTGGGCGCGGCCAAGTGCAATCTGTGAGCAGCACTCCGTTTGGGATGTTCACTCGGGTCACCACATGTCCGCGCTGCAACGGTGAGGGCAGGGTCATCGAGAACCCGTGCGATGAGTGCCGGGGCGCGGGGCGTGTGCGCGAAACGGTTCGCCTTGAGGTAGAGGTGCCTGCCGGAGTGGACACTGGAGCCCGGATTCGCGTGAGAGGCGAGGGCGATGCAGGCACTCTCGGAGGTCCGTCGGGCGATCTGTGGGTGTACGTTACAGTCCTGCCCCACTCGCGGTTCCAGCGCGACGGCAATGATCTGCGCATAGAGGTTCCCATATCATTCTCCCAGGCAGCCCTGGGCGATGAGCTGACCGTACAGGCCATCGACGGTGCGGATGCCAAGGTGAAGGTGCCTGCCGGCGCTCGGAGCGGCGCCGAGTACCGAGTACGTGGGCGGGGCGTGCCGGCGCTGCGTGGGTTCGGCAAGGGCGACATGGTAGTTAGGGTCACAGTGGTGACACCCACACGCCTGAGCGCCAGGGAGAGGGAGCTCTTCCAGGAGCTCGCCGAGCTGCAGTCAGGCGGCGCCCGTCCAAAAGGTCGCAGCAAGAAGGGTCGCCAAGGCCTGTTCGGCCGGGCCGGGCAGGCATGATGCACGTGGCCAGGTGCACAGGGCCGGGAGAGACGGGGTGTCGAGGTGATCTGGGCAGAAGTATGGGCTGAAGTATCGGATGACCGCAGCGAGCTGGTCGCAGAGGTTCTCCGCGATGCTGGGGCTGGTGGAGTAGCATTCACCGGCCCTTTGTTGATGCGCCGGTCCGCTGAAGCCGGCGGCACAGACGGCAAGCTCTTCCCCGAAGATACCCCACCCGGCGATCTGATCAGGGTGACGGCCTACTATCCCGTAGACGATCTGCTGGAAAGCCGGCTCCTATCCATCCGGTCGGCTCTGGATGCCGCGTTCGCCGACAGGCTCGACTCGGGCGAGGTGCGTCCCGCGATCTCTGTGGCGCGAGTAGCGGGCGAAGACTGGGGCAGTGCCTGGAAGCAGCACTACCACGTCGACCACGTGGGCCGTCGCATCGTGATCGTGCCTTCCTGGATAGAATACACGCCGGCGGCGGGCGAGGTCGTAGTGCTCCTCGATCCTGGCGAGGCTTTCGGAACCGGCCAACATGAGAGCACCCGGGGGTGTATCATTGCCCTTGAGGAGTTCGTTATGCCCGGCGCCAGCGTGCTCGATGTGGGCTGTGGTTCAGGCGTTCTGTCCATAGCTTCCGCCCGGTTGGGCGCCGCAAATGTGGTCGGGATCGACATAGACACCGTCGCGGTCAGCGTGGCGGCAAACAACGTCGCCACAAACAAGGTGGCGGATCGAGCTACTATCCTGCAGGGCGATCTCGCCGGCGGCGTGCTGCAGGAATTCGACATAGTGGTGGCCAACATCTTGGCCGACGTCGTAATCGAGTTGATGGCCGAGCTTCCGCGCGTGCTCGCTCCGGGTGGCCGTTTCGTCTGCTCCGGCTTCACGGGCAAACACGCTGCCCGAGTTGAGGAGGCGCTTCACGGCGCCGGACATCGGATCATCCGCCGCATTCAGGTTGATGACTGGGTCACCTTGGTTTCGGCGGCCAAGCCATTTCGGCCTGTTCTTGGAGACAGATGACATGCGAAGGTTCTTTGTACCGTCTGACGCAATTGCAGACGGAGTAGTTCGAATAGCGGGTCGCGATGCCCGGCACATTATCCGAGCGCTGAGGATGGGGCCAGGCGACAAGCTGTCGATAGTTGACGGCTCTGGGCGCGAGTACACCGCCTGCATTGCGCGCACCGCCGAGACGAGCGTCGATGCTGTGATCGAGGAGGAGCGCGGGCCCGGCCCGTCTGAGCCTCACGTGTCCCTGACCTTGGCGCAAGGCATCCCCAAACTCGATAAAATGGATTTCATAGTGCAGAAGTGTACCGAGATCGGTGTGTCCGGGTTTGTGCCCGTACTTACCGAGCGCTCCGTCGCCCGAACCAGCGCCGATTCGGCCGATCGCAGGGTGGGTAGGTGGCAGCGGATCGCATCGGAGGCGGCCAAGCAGGCCGGTCGGGGAGCGGTGCCTTCGGTGGAGGGCATCCGAGGGCTTGAAAGCGCCCTCAGCGAGCTTGCGTCCCAGGGCATGCTGCTGATCATGCCGTGGGAACTGGAACGGGAGCGCAGCCTTCGAGCAGCCCTGGCCGACGCCAACTTCGAGACGGGCACGGGAATAGCCGTGATCGCTGGACCCGAGGGAGGATTCTCCCACTACGAAGTGGAACTAGCCAAGCGTCACGGAGCCCTGACGGTGACGCTTGGGCCGAGGATTCTCCGCACTGAGACGGCCGGCCTGGCTGTGGCCACGGTTATCATGTATGAGCTGGGGGAGTTTGGATAGCCTGGCCGAGCGAGGGTCTACTGGGTGGGGCATGTTGACATACGGACCATGCCACCATATAATGATGTCGGCAGATACCCCCCCACCGTATGTGGCCGGAAGCCTAACTGCGGTCGTGTCACCGGGCCTCGCGCGCCCAGCACTTTCGGAGTTGGCGGAGGTCAGGATGTGCACACTAGTGGAGGCATCTAGCGGGCGATGCGCCGCAGGGCGGTCGCCGGGGCGGGATCTGTAAGGGAGGATCGGAATTGACATGGCAATAAACAGCAAGCCTGTTGTTGTTACCGACGCTACTTTTGAGTCGGAGATTGGAAAACACACCGGTGTATCGATCGTCGATTTCTGGGCTGCCTGGTGCGGACCGTGCCGGATGCAGGGCCCAATAATCGATGATCTCGCCAGCGAATACGCCAGCGGGCCCATCAAAGTGGCGAAGCTGAACGTTGACGAGAATCCATACTCGGCTAGCCAATTCGGGGTGATGAGCATCCCCACGCTCATCATCTTCAAGGACGGCAAGCCCGTCGATAAGCTGGTGGGCGTCACTCCGCTGCCAGTGCTCAAGCAGCACTTAGGGCGGGCGTCGACGCAGCAATAACAGGGGCCGCACATCACCTGCGCCCAAGAGCGTAAGCCCGCCTCCATGCCCTTCCTGCCGGGCCGGAGGCGGGCTTGTTGCTGTACTGGGCTGATAATTCACCCAATAATCGAGAACACAAGCAGGAATCTTCCACCTGCAAGCGAATAGAATCGTAAGATTTGCGGGGACAAGATCCCCACGAAAAAGAGGAGGACCAGAATATGAAGAGGGCAAACGTCTTGAGGCTTGCAGCCATACTAGCAGTTGTGGTGCTCGCCTCAATGACAGCTGGGTGCCTGAAGGCTACTATCACGGGCAAGATTGAGCCGCAATCGCTGGTACTGACTAAGGGCGAAGCAATCCCGGGCACGCTCACACTCACGATGACTGGCTACTTGGCCGGCGGGCAGTTCGACAAGCTGGACATTGAGTTCTTCGACGCAGACGGGGTCTCCCTCGTGAAGATCGTGGACAAGGATGTCGACCTGACGCTGGCGCCGGTACTGAAGACGACGGACTCAGTAGTACTGAGCAGCATTGCGACCTTGGTGGCCCCGGATGAGCTGTGGGACGGCGTATCCGGCGACTTCCTGGGTTCCACCGCGACGTTCACAGTCAAGCCCAGCACACTGAGCTACAACCTCGCCCCGGTAGTCATCGATGAGGTGGAGATTGTCGAGGCCGACCCAGTCTAGATTCGGTTTTCCCGACGGGGGTCCCGGGCAGTCTTCGCTCTTGGGACCCCTGTCTCATTTCGTCGGCTGATTTGCCAATACATGCAGTAGTGGCCTCTTCCGAGCATCCGACTCCGACGAGGCGCCCACTAGAGGTGCAGCAGCGGATCCTGATTGGTGGCTGATTCCATCAAGACCGACGACGATCGTGTTCATGTTCCTCGATGGATCAGAGAAACTTGTGGGCAGCAGCGAGCTAGGCCTCGAGTGGTTCAACGTCTAGATTCCGGGCTAACCTGAGCGGCGCCGGCGAACACTAGAGCTACTCGGGAAAGTGGCCCGGCGTCTCATATAGGACTCTCTTGGCAGTGTGCGATGGGGGCGGGATGCTACAATGAACGTACATACCAGGTACATGGCCCGGGCGGCGGTCATAGCCGGTGTCTACGCGGGCCTGTGTCTGCTTCTCGCCCCCGTCTCCTACAAGGTCCTCCAGGTGCGGGTGGCTGAGGGGCTTACCTTGCTTCCAATGGTGTGGCCTGAGGCTGTGGTCGGGCTCACGCTGGGCGCGCTCATCGCCAACACGGCAGGGCCCTTCGGGATCATCGACATCGTTTTCGGAACGGCGGCGACGGCGGTTGCAGCCATCCTTACCTACCGTTATCGCGGTTCGCGTATGGCGCATTTCTTCCCCATACTCGTCAACGGCCTCGTGGTAGGTGGATACCTTCCCTTCGTGGCGAACATGCAGATCCATGCGTGGACTATCCCTGCAGCGATGCTATCGGTGGCCGCAGGCGAGGCAGTTGCTGTGTTCGCTGTGGGCGTCCCGCTTCTGCGCGCCCTGCGCAAGATTGGCATGATACAATAGACGAAGAACAGACACAAGAGGAGACTGACTGTGCGCAGGGTTGCCATTGCTACCCTTGGATGCAAAGTGAATCAGTATGACTCGGACGCGCTCGCGCTCGAGTTCCGCAAGGCCGGCTTCGAGGTAGTACCTTTCGCCGACAGGGCGGACGTGTATGTGGTGAACACCTGCACGGTCACGCAGATCGGCGACAAGAAGTCCCGGCAGCTGATCCGTAGGGCCCATGCCAAGAACCCTGACGCCGTGATCGTAGCCGCGGGCTGCTATGTGCAGGCATCTCCGAGCGAGGCAGCGGCAATTCCAGGGGTGGCGGTGGTATCGGGCACGCAGGATCGCGCCGGCATAGTCCGGGCTGTCATCGGCCTGACCGAGCGCGAAGGCGCGCCGGCAGTGCTCGTCTCCGACATAGGCGAATGCCGTTCCTATGAGGAACTCCCTTCTGAAGGCACGGCTGAGCGCGCCCGCGCGTATGTCAAGATCGAAGACGGGTGCGAGAACTTCTGCTCATACTGCAAAGTCCCATATGTGCGCGGCCCGGTAAGGAGCCGCGACTTTGAGCGCATACGCGAAGAAGTGCTTCGCCTGGCCGACCGGGGGTTTCGCGAGATAGTCCTCACAGGCATCGACCTGGGCGCCTACGGCCGCGACTTCGGCGGTTCGCCTGGTTTGGCTGAGGTGCTCGAAATGGCGGCGCGCGTCAGGGGCATTGCCCGCGTGCGGTTGAGTTCAGTGGATCCAACTGACGTGACCGACAGGCTTCTCGACATCATGGGGTCTGAACCGGCGGTCTGCCCGCATCTGCACGTGCCGCTGCAGTCTGGCGATGATGACGTGCTGAGGCGCATGAATCGTCGCTATACCGGCGGAGAGTTCGAGGCGGTTGTGGCCCGCGCGCGCGCCCGTGTGTCGGATCTTGCGGTGACGAGCGATGTGATAGTCGGGTTCCCGGGCGAGGATGAACAGGCCTTCGAGTCCACCATGGCGCTGTGTAGACGGGTGGGCTTCTCGCGTCTTCACGTCTTCCAGTACTCCAGGCGTCGGGGCACCGTCGCTGCGGGTCTTGCGGGGCAGGTGGTGCGGGAAGAGAAGCAGCGCCGCAGTGAACGGCTGATAGCTCTCGGGCGCGAGCTGGCGCTCAAGTTCCATCGGGGCCTGCTCGGCCAGACCGTTCACGTGCTGGTCGAACAGTCGCACGAAGTGGGATGCGAGGGACTGACCGGCAATTATGTGCGGGTTGTGGCGAGCCGAGGGGCGGGAGACGAGGGCTTGTCGGCGTCGCCCGGCGCTATCGTGGCGGTGCGAGTCAGCGAGGCGCAGGAAGGTTTTGTCCGGGGAGTCGTAGAAGGGTCAGCAGAGGGGGTATGAATGATGGGCGATTGCATCTTCTGCAAGATCGCGGCGAAGGAGATACCTGCGTCCTTGATCTACGAGGACGATCAGCTAGTGGCGTTTGGCGATGTCAACCCCCAGGCGCCTGTACACATCCTTATAATACCGCGGGAACATATTCCCAGCCTGGGCCATTTGGATTCGGGCCACGACCAACTTGCGGGCAGGGCACTTCGGTTCGCGGCTGAGCTGGCCAAGGGGAAAGGCCTGGGTGAGAGCGGTTACCGCGTTGTTGTGAACTCGGGGCCGGACGCGGGGCAGAGTGTGGGCCATCTCCATTTTCACGTTCTTGGCGGGCGCATCATGGGCTGGCCGCCGGGTTGAACATGCGAAACTGGCCCCGGGTGAGATTGACACTCCCTGAATGCGTGAAGTATAATTTGACAAGATTGCCTCGTGGGCCACGTACGGATCCACGGAGCTACGTGCAGTGGTGTTGGTTGATTCTCGCACGGAGAGGGGGGTATCCGTATGTCAGAGATCAGAGTCGGCAAGAATGAATCGCTGGACAGTGCACTCCGCCGTTTCAAACGGCAGTGTCAGCAGTCGGGCGTGTTGGCCGAGATTCGCAGGCGCGAGCACTACGACAAGCCTAGCGTGCGGAAGAAGAAAAAGTCTGAAGCTGCCCGAAAGCGGAAGTTTCGCTAGTCGGGCGGTGGCCTGACCCCCCATAGTGCGGTGTGAACAGGAATGAACATGGGTGTGGGAGAGACGATTGTCTCTCCCACATTATTTTCCCCACGCATGGGCAGATTGATATGGAAAGACTGGCGTGGCGACGGAGGAGTGTTCACAGTGAGATTCCTTCGCAGACTGGTGCGCGGCGACGTGCGCAGGCCCAGGATGATGCTGGTACGACCGCTGTTGCCACTGGAAGAGGCAGCGGACGGAATCGGGACCGCCGGGCCCGGGCATGACAGTTCTGAAGCGTCGGGCTCACCGATCCCCGGTACGCTGGACGGCGTTGAGCGACGACTCCGCGATCTTCTGGGTGAAGGCAGCCCGGATGTGATCATACGTCGCCTGGTCATCTGGACTAACCCTGAGATCGACGCGATGCTCCTCTACATCGAAGGACTCGCGTCGCGCGATATCGTTAACCTGATCGCGCTGCGTTCTGTGATGCTGGCAGAGCGCGTGCCCACGCTGGACGCGAGCGCGCTTGGCCGCGATAACATCGCGTCAGTGTTCATGACGCATGTTGTGCCGTCGGGGCAGATCGCCGTCTTGTCATGCATCGACAAGGTCGTTGAGCACGTTCTGACGGGCGAGGCGGCGCTGTTCATCGAGGGCGCGCGTCAGTGCGTCGTGTTCGAGGCCAAGGGCTGGGAGCACAGGGCAATCGAAGAACCTCACACCGAGAAGGTGGTTCGCGGGCCGCGCGAAGGCTTCTCGGAGCTGTTGCGCGCCAACACCGCACTGGTCAGGCGGCGCCTGCGCACCCCCGACTTGCGCATGGACTCGATGAAGGTGGGTCGCAGATCAAGAACCGACATCGCCATTGCATATGTCGAAGGGCTGACCAACCCGCGTCTGGTGGCGACAGTTAAGGAAAGGATCGAGCACATTGACACTGACATCCTTCCTGATTCTGGTTTGCTTGAGGAGTTTATAGAAGACTACCCGTATTCCCCGTTTCCCCAGATGCAGTACACAGAGCGCCCCGACCGCTTCTGCGCGGGGCTTTCGGAGGGGCTCGTGGGCATAATCGTGGATGGAAGCCCCATGGCGCTCATGGCTCCGGGCAACCTGGCGAGCTTCTTTCAGTCGCCTGAAGACTACTACGAGCGGTTTCCCTATGGCGGCCCGCTGCGCGCTCTGAGGTTCATCTCAGCGGCGATTGCCCTCACCTTCCCAGCGCTGTACGTGGCCATATCCCTGTTCCACCAGGAGATGCTCCCCACCAAACTTGCTCTTGCGATCGCCGGATCCCACATGCCGGTGCCATTCCCAGTTCTGGTTGAGGCGTTGCTCATGGAGGTGGCCCTGGAGCTGATAAGGGAGTCGTCTGTTCGATTGCCCGATCCGGTGGGGCAGACTATGGGGTTCGTGGGGGCCCTCCTGCTTGGAGACGCAGCTGTGTCGGCCGGGCTTGTGAGCCCAATCATGGTGATAGTGGTGGCCGTGACCGGCCTGGCCTCCTTCACCATTCCACATTACCCAACCGGCCTGGCGATCAGGCTGCTCAGGTTTCCGCTCCTGCTGCTCTCCGCCTGGCTGGGACTGTTTGGGCTCATGGCTGGTCTCATGGCTATCGCACTGCATCTGGGGGCGCTTACATCCTTCGGAGTGCCATATCTTGAGCCGCTGATGAAGCCCAGGCCTTCGCTGCGCGACGTGGTATGGCGTTCGCCAGTGTTCACCTTCAACAAACGACCTGAGTACGCCGAGCCACTGGATCAGGTGCGTCAGAAGAAGTTCATCCGCACATGGAAGCCGGAAGTGGCTGCGAAGGCGCGTAAGGAGCCCAGGAAGGGAGGCAGCGACGACGGAGAAGGCGGCGAAGACGGCGGAGACCGCGGGAGATAGGCCCAAAGACGAGATCTACTACACCCAGATAGTTGTGATCACGGCCATGATCGTGTTCGCCACAGGGTTTCTGGCTGCGGCCAGGATTCTGGTTCCTGCAGCCGGCACGGCGGCATGGATATCCGCTCTGATAGGCGGGGCCATCGGCCTGGGCATAGCCGGCCTCGCCGGGATGCTGGCGGCGCGCTTTCCTGATCAGGGCCTTGTCGGCATGGCAGAGAGAGTATTCGGCGCTCCGCTGGGCAAGTTGATAGGTCTCACGTTTGTCGCTTACTGCAGTGTGGTGCTGGGGCTTGGATCGCGTGAGTCTGTGCTGGCGATATGGATCGCATTCCTGCAGACTACTCCTCCGGTCTTAATAAGCAGCGTCTTCTATCTTCTGATCATCTATGCAGCCTACCTTGGAATCGAGGCCATTGCCCGGGTATCACTGATCTTCTTCTCCCTGGTAGTGATCTCGCTCGTGTTGCTGACTGCCCTCGCCATCCCTGTGGCGGCGCCCACCCGCCTGCTGCCCATTGTCGGCAATGGGCTCAGGCCGCTCATCCATGGCGGACTTCTGGCCGCCTCCTACGCGGCGGAGAGTGTTGTGGTTCTGGCTTTTATCAGGCACCTCAAGGACAAGCGAGGCGCATCGCGGGCAATGGCCACAGGGGTGGCGGTGGGAATGGTCATCATGTCCACTGCCACCGGGTTTGGAGTGATGATGCTGGGCGTTAGGGGGATATCGCGAGTTACGTTTCCGGTGCTCGAGACTGCCAGGATGGTCGGCTTCGGGCAGTTTCTCGAAAGGGCGGAGATACTCTTCCTCGCGCTATGGTTCTCAGCTGCCCTGCTGAAACTGGCGGCGGTGTTTTACGCATCGATCACGTCCATCGCCGACGTACTCGGGCTTCGTGACTATCGCCCTCTCATCATCCCCTATGCGCTGCTGGGCACTGCGCTCAGCCTGATCCCCAAGACCGTGCTGGAAACATTCGATTACCTGGGTATGTTCGTGAAATACTCAGTATGGTATGCGATAGCGTTGCCCGTTGCGCTTCTGATTGGCGCACTCGTCCGGGGATCGCGAAGAGGGGGCGAGAGTGTCAGTGACAGGGATGCACGCTAGGACGCAGCCGAGCGCGGCGTGGGCCGGACAGCGGCAGCGGCGTACAGTTGTCGTGCTGGTGTGCCTACTTGTCGCCGCGTCCATCACTGGATGCAGAGACGCGCGGGAAATCGAGAGTGTCGGATTCGTGCTCGGCCTGGGCATAGACGAAACGGCAGATGGCCGAATAGAGGTATGGGCACAGGTGGCGCTCCCGTCCGCCAAGCCCACAGAAGGGGAAAAGCAGGAGTCGTGGCGAGTGAGGTCAGTTGGCGACACTGTGTGGGATGCTGTTCGCCAGCTGAATGGCAAGTCAACTAAGGTGCTGTTCCGAGCGCATGTGAGGGCGCTGGTGTTTGGCGAACGGTTCGCCCGAGGTGGAGTCGCGAGGGCCCTTGATGCGCTGGCACGCGATAAGCAATTCCGCTACAAGTCGTGGGTATTTGTCACAAGCGATCCAGTGGGCGACGTGCTTGGCACACAGACCAAGCAGTCGAGCTCGGCGGCGTTGTTCCTAGATGATATCATGCGCAATACGGCCCGCTCGTTGACGGCGCCGCGGTCGCGCTTTCTGGACTTGCTTACATCGATTGAACAGCCTGGCGACCAACCTCTTCTGGCCCGAGTCCGCCTGGTGGAGGCCGAGGACGTGGGCGGGCAGCCTGAAGGCGCAGCGGGCGGGCAGGAGGTCGGATCGAAGGAACTGAGGGTAGAAGGCAGCGCCGCTCTGCGCGGAGACAGATTGGTGGGATGGCTCGATGCCGAGGATACGGCCATGGCCCTCATGGTATGCAACAGGCTGGAAGCGTACTCCTTCATCATGCCCATGCCGGGCGATGAAGGCGGCTCAATAGGGTTTGACATGATCCGCTCTCGCGCCAACACTCTCTTCCCGGAAGGGATCCGCACTCCGCGTGCAGCTGGGCAGGTGACGGATGTGGTGATTCGGGTCACCGGCACGGTGGACATCCGGGAAGTCCTCTCAAGCGAGCAGCTCATGTCAGCACGATCCCTGGAACGGCTGGAGGCCGGCATATCGCGGCATCTGGAGGCCGGGGTGAGGCGGCTGATAGACTTCGCGCAGAACAGGTTGGGCTGCGACGTCCTCGGCATAGGAGAGTGCGCAAGGCACAGGCTGCCTGCTAAGGTGTGGGAAGAGGATGTGGCGCCGACGTGGCATGATCAGTTCAGGACCATGAGAATCGTGCCTGACATCCGCTTCGAGGTGGGTAAGCGCGGTATGACAATGCAGTCGCCGAAGCCCATCGACTAGCTACGAGAAGGCAGGGTTCCGCACGAAATCCAGGGATGGTATAATTGGGGCGGCGAACGCTCTTTTCGCAGTTTTCGGAACTTGTGAGGTTATCCGGACGTAGGGAAGTATTGAGGAGAGGAGGGACTTGAGCTTGAAATCCAATAAGCGCGCCGCTGCCGTGCTTGCCGCGGCGCTGGTGTCGTTGGCGTGTGTTATCGCCTGTGCTCAGGCTGCGGACGCAGCGCCTCTGGTCTACTCGGTGCCTATTCGGGGAGCCATCGAGCATGGTGTGTCTGCCTTCCTCGCACGAGGTCTGCGCGAGGCGCGCGAGGCAGGCGCCGATGCAGTGATTATCGAGATCGATACGCCGGGCGGTTTTGTCGACGCGGCGCTCAAGATGCGCGACTCGATCATGACGGCGGGCGTTCCCACGGTGGCTTTCGTAAATACTAGGGCATGGTCGGCCGGAGCCCTGATCGCCATCGCCTGCGAAGATGTGGGCATGAAGATGGGAGGCTCGATGGGCGCGGCCGAGACGCGACCCAAGGAGGAGAAGTACATCTCCGCCATGCGCGCCGAATTCGAGGCTACCGCTGAGATGCGAGGGCGAGACCCGAAGATCGCCGGCGCGATGGTAGATGCGGATGTGGAGATCCCCGGCCTGATTGAACGGGGCAAAATCCTGACGCTCACAGCCAAGCAAGCCAAGGATGTGGGGTACGCCGACTACACCGTGCGGGACATTGGGGACCTGCTGGAACAGGTCGGCCTCGGCGGCGCAGAGCTGCACGAAGTGGACATGACGTCGTCTGAATGGCTGGGGCGGGCGCTCACTAACGACGTCGTGTCTCAAGTCCTTCTGACGCTGGGCATTGTGGGGCTAGCTGTGGAAGTGTTCACGCCCGGTTTCGGAATTCCGGGAACCGTGGGCTTGGTCTCTCTGGCCCTGTTCTTTGGTGGCCGGATAGTGGGGGGCCTGGCAGGCTGGGAGGTAGTAGTGCTGTTTCTGGTGGGCCTGGCACTGCTGCTGATGGAATTGTTTGTTATACCAGGCTTCGGCGTGGTAGGAATACTTGGAATCGTGAGCATATTCGCCAGTCTGATCCTAAGCTATCCTACTCCTGCCCAGGCCATGGGGGCCATATCTATCTCCATCGTGGTCACTGTGTTCCTCATACTCCTGCTCGTTCGATTCCTTTCGCGAGGCGGCAAGAAGCTGGGGCGCGCGGGACGGATTGTGTTGGAACATAGTGAAGCGCCGGAGGAAGGCTATGTTGGGGTTAGCGATCTCCGATCACTGCTGGATACCGAGGCGCGGGCGATCACTCCGCTCAGGCCGGTCGGGGCCATTAACGTTGGCGGTCGGAGGGTAGAAGCCATCTCGGAAGGCGGTTTCGTGCCGGAAGGAACGCATGTGCGCGTGGTTCGAGTTGAAGGGAACCGGGTGTTCGTAAGGCCCATTTCTCAGGAAGAACGGGGGGGTTGACATAGTGTATTACATGGGGGCGATTGGCTGGGTCATTCCGCTCATAGTGATCGTATTTCTGCTGGTGCTGCTGAATTTCATACCCATTGGCCTGTGGATCTCGGCGTGGGCCGCAGGAGTGCGGGTGGGGTTGCTCACCTTGGTCGGAATGAGGCTGCGCAGGGTTGTGCCGGCCAGGATCATCATGCCTATGATCAAGGCCGTGAAAGCCGGAATACCTGTGAGTGTGGATAAGCTCGAAGCCCACCATCTGGCGGGCGGAAATGTCGACCGCGTTGTAGATGCGCTCATCGCCGCTCAACGGGCCGATATCAACCTCAGCTTTGAAAGGGCGGCGGCCATTGACCTTGCGGGGCGGAATGTGCTTGAGGCCGTGCAGATGAGCGTCAACCCTAAGGTGATCGAGACGCCTGTGGTGGCTGCAGTGGCCAAGGACGGGATTGAGCTCAAAGCCAAGGCGCGTGTGACGGTGCGTGCCAATATCGACAGGCTGATCGGAGGCGCAGGAGAGGCCACGGTCATAGCGCGAGTGGGCGAGGGCATAGTGACCACTGTGGGCTCCGCTGAGAGCCATAAGGGAGTTTTGGAGAACCCGGATATGATCTCCCGTACGGTGCTGAACAAGGGCCTCGACGACGGCACGGCCTTTGAGATTCTCTCTATCGACATCGCTGACGTGGACGTGGGCAGGAACATTGGAGCCCGCCTGCAGATGGATCAGGCGGAGGCCGACAAGAACATCGCCCAGGCAAAAGCGGCAGAGCGCAGATTTGCCGCTCTAGCCTTGGAGCAGGAGAACAAGGCCAAAGTGCAGGAAATGCGGGCGCTGGTCGTGGAGGCCGAGGCCGAAGTGCCGCGCGCTCTGTCGGATGCCTTGAGAACAGGCAACATGGGGGCGATGGATTACTACAACCTGCTGAACCTGAAGGCAGACACGCAGATGCGCGACTCAATCTCGCGTTCTACGGGCAAGGCACCGACGTCAGATGACTCCGGGCCGGATGCCGGCATGAGATAATGAAGCAAATGGCGGCTGAAGGGGTTTGCGCGGGGAGGTGGCCGGAGTGGACAGCTTGGAAGGCGTCATAGGGCTGGTATGGTTGATGTTCCTCGTGGGGTCGGTGCTGCGCGCCGTGGTTCAAGGCAAGAGGCGTGCCGAGCAAGAGGCTGCCAGGCGGGCCATGCGACGCGCGCAGGGCCAACCGCGGCAGGCGCCGGCCCCGGGCGGGCAGATCTTCAGGCCTGGGTGGCCGGTCTACCCCGGCCAGCCTGCTCAGCCCGTGATTGTGGTCGAACGCGGTGAGAGCCACGGCGAGGGTGAGAGTGGAGGAGAGGGCGAGCCTGCCGAGGGCGATAGTAGCGAGGCCCGGCGCCGATTGAAGCAGGAACGGTCCGACGAGTGGCAATCTGAGCGAGCGCGCACTTGGGAAATGCCC
>DAOPWT010000019.1:0-12612 GCA_035351775.1 Bacillota bacterium
GATAGGCCCTCGCCATGCAGGGCCACGCTGCGCGCGCCCGCGATCACGGTGGAGTGATCGAGCATGAGCGCCAGAAGAACAACAGCGCAGGCTGCAAGTCCGGAAATGGTCCCCTTCACTGATTTGAGCAGCGTCTGGACCTCGCTCCTCACACCCGGCTGTACTACCCCGGGTGGAAGAATGTACACGGCTGTACCTGTTCCTGCGGCTTTCTCTATCGCCGCGGCCAGCTCTGCTTGGGGCGCATCCGATTCAACCAGGAGCTCTACTTTGCCGGGCGACTCCTGCTGCTCCTCGATGAACTGGTCGATCAGCCTTATAGAATGGGCGGCGCCTTCGCCGGAAAAGTCCGGAGCTGAGGACTTCACAGCCTCAAGCTGCTTCGATATCCCCTCCACGTCCAGATCGACCAGCTTGCTGAGGTCAGACTGGGCAGCCTCCAGCTGTCGGCCAAGAGCTTCAGCATCCAGCTCCTGCAGGGTGGAGAGAATTCCTTCAGCGGCGCCCGACATATCGTCCAGCAGGGCTGCAACATCCCCTGCGCCGCCAGCAGCCGACTGAACCGTCTCGAGCTTGTGCGCAAACGATTCTAGCCTGCTCTGCCATAGTCTCAAATCGCCCAGCAGAGGATCGTAGTGCGACGTGAGCATGCTGGCTGCCTCGGCCGCCGTCTCCAGGGTCCTCACTGCCCGAAGGGCCTGTCGGGTCAGTTCCGCCAGCGAACGCACGGACGCCGGGTCAATGCGTACCCTATCTGAGCCAGTCCCTACCCCGACCTGCTCCAGAGCCCGCTGGAGCCTGATCATGGAGTCGGTAGCGGTCTCGTATGCGCTAAGAGCCTGCTCCCAGCCGCGCGTTGCCTCAAGCAAGGCATCTGTCGCCTCGCCAAGGCCTGCAAGCACACCGGAGGCTTCCTCAAGCGACCTTCCCAGCTCACTGCCTGGCAGAATGAGTCGGCCCACACCTACCCGGGCGCTGATCGCCCCTCCGTCTACTGCATACGCACTGAGCTGTCCAGTCGCGCCATTCACTTGTGGGCTGACCACAATGCCGCGAGCAACGGATCCGGACACCTCGGTCAGGACGACCCGAGTGTCGCCGTCGCCAACGGCTGATCCGGCGCGCTTGGGGGTCGCCGACATCACAAGGCTCTCATCAGGCTTCACATCTGCGTCTTCCAGAGTGATCACGGCCTGGGGCGCCCACGCCTCGATGAAACGCTTCATCTCGCGAAGCGCCTGACCGAGTTCGCGGGATTCCTGCGCTGCGTCGTCCACTGTGACGTCGCGTACTGTAGAGGCGTCATCGCTTGCCATGATCCTATCAACCAGGGAGTGCCGCTCGCCCGCTGAAATGCCGTCGCCCTCCGGCCTCACATCGGCCAGATGGTACCGCCTGAGGATGCTCTCGGCTGTCTGCGCCACGGCACGGGCAGAGTCGTCTGAATCGCACACGAGGTGGATATTGCCCCCGTCTTTGACAGTGAACCGCACACCTTCGATCGAAGCCAGCTGCGGTCGGATAATGGGCGCCACCCGGGCGCCGACACCACTCACAGTGACCTTGGGTTCAAGAACGATTGTGTAGCCTGCAAACCCCGGAACTTGGGTTGCGGCACGGGTCAGTCGCGTTACTATAGCCTCGTCTATACGGGGCAAGGACACGAAGAAGTTGGCGCGCGAAAGCACCGTGACGCTCTGCTTTAGGCGCGCGCCGGGAAAGCCAAGGCGGAGCGTCTGTTCGAGAGCGCGAGCGGCTTCTTGGCAGGCCTCCTGTCGGACGTGTACTATCACGTCGTATTCGCCGTAATCACCCACAATGCCCGACACTGTATCCTCGAAGAAGCGGTCGGCTGCAGCAGACACAGTCGCTGCAGCAGCAGAACCCACTAGAACTGTGATAATCAGGACGAGGACGACATCGCGGATGAACCCATCCCGCATAAGGGCGTACATGCAGCTAAACCCCCTATTCACCCGCAATTATAGCATGGGGGGCAGCCTTCCTGCATGTAATATCCTTGCCTGATTGGCAATATCCTGTGTTATTCCTCGATCTCGAAGGTGATCTCCATCTTGGCCCCTTCAGCGGCCAACATTGTCTGATCGGTATGCAACTCAGCACGGTCGCACTTTATGGTCTCCTTGTTCTCCCCCTCGATGAACACTGACCCAGTCAGGATCAACACCTTCTCGGAGCTGGTGTAGGATGCCTCGTCAGCTCGGGCCCGCTGCTTGTCCCTGACCATCGAAACACTCCCTGATGCGTGGAAATCCTGCGTATTCGTGAAGATCTCCATTCTGGCGCAAGTCAGCGTGATCACCGACACCTTCGGTTTGCCCGTCTCATCCTTTTCGGCCTGCGTCTCACGTTTCTGCAGCCTGACACTGCCCGCCACTGTGGCCGTCTTTTTCTTTATGTCGAGGTCCATCGAATCGCAGTTGATCGTCACGTCTTTCTGGACAAGGGATACCTTTCCGGCGAGTTTGGCGATCCCGGCATCCATGTTCATCGTCGCACGGTCAGCCGTGATCACTATGTCGTCATACTCGATCTCCAGGCCGCCTTCGATCACTGTATCGCCCTTTGCGCCCTTGTGCACCATGGACTGGTACGCCGTGACTTTGACCGGCTTGGCCAGCGCCGGCACAGAGACCGCCAACATCGCCACCGCAAACAAAATGACTCCTGTTCGCAACACCCGCTTCACGCGCCTCGCCTCCCTACGCTAGTCCTCAGAATCGTCCAGCTCGAACTGGACAGTAGTCTCCCCCCGCGCCTCGAATGACTGGCCGTCGGAGCTGAAGCGAATATCGTGGCCGTCCACGCGGTAGCTGCGCCTGCCTTCGGCCTCTCTCACGAGCACGTCGCCGGCGGTATATAGCTTGTCAGCCTCGATATCCACCTCAAGGTGACCGACTGTCACCACGCCGGCGGACGTTGTGATTTCCGTCTTTCCGGGTATAAGCACTCTAGACTGCTTTGGATCCCACACAACCTCATCAGTAGCCAGCAGGTCCCTCCCCCCGGACGCCACTTTGACCCCTCCGTCCAGGCGCAATTGGCCTGTCTTCTTGTCGTACACGCCTCGGCCGGCACTGAAAGTCAGATACGGCTCGCCGCCCCGGTAGATCTGGCCCTCCGTAATCTGGTACATCTCCGCCCGGCTGTCGCCCGCCCCAGCCTCCACCCGGAGTGCCGAAAGCATCCACACGCGTTCCCCGCCTTCTCTGCCTTCGACCGCCACACCGTCAAACACGAGATCGCGGGAGGCCCGCTTACTGCTGCCGCGATCGCCGGCGCTTCCCGGGCCGGCAGTGGGTGAGGCCGGCCGGTTGATCACGAACGCGTATATCAGAGCGCACGCGAGAAGGGCCACTACTGACATGCCCACCGCCTTCACCAGCTTCGTGCTCACGTGCCGCTCCCCCCTTGATGACCCTGAGTTATTGCCCGAAGATCACTCCATCCTCGCCAAGCCCAAAGCCAAGCGGAGTGCCCGGGAAAGCCTTAAGACGGAATTCCAGCCATACCCGCCCTGTGGTGTACTGATACGTGAGGGCAATCTCCCTGCAATGCAGGTCACGCGTTACCCCGATATCGCCCCGAACAAGACCCCCTTTGACGAGGTCGTACACGGCGACCCACTGTATACGCCAATCAGGCAGAGGGCGCATATCTGCAGACGACTCCACCCGCGTCATCTGCCCCCGCGTGAAGTCGTAGTAGCCGCCCACTCTCAGCTGAAACTCGGGCGATGGCTGTACTACTACCCGACCAAGCAGAGATTTGGGCGACGCATGCTGTATGTCGTATCCCCCCGACAGCTCCACAGATACTCCCCGAGACACCTCGGCCTGGGCAGTCAGAGTGAGGGTATCGTACGTCCTATACCTGAGATCATACCCAGTTGCCAGGCTGAGCTTGGCCGGCCCAAGTGTCGACATCAGCCTGGCGCTGACCTTGCTGGACGGGCTGATCGCATCGAACCTGAACGGCGAAGCCCCCACGACTGACATTTGGTCGTAGCTCAACCGCAGAGTGGTCCCTGCTGCCGGTTTCACCCCGACCCCCGCTGAGTACCCCAGAGCGGCTCGCATCTGGTCTGCTCCATACGCATCGAGAACCCCACGCACCGAGCCGTCCACCGAAAGCCATTTGCCCACGTTCTGCGGGTCCATCCTCAAAGTCACGTCCGCCTCCGCCTTCCCGGAAGTGATCTCCGAACGGATCCCATCGCGTATTGCGTCCTCGGTGTACCGGCCCAACACACCCTTGAGCGTGACTGACAGAGGCGTCCCGCCGATGGGAATGCGGCTGGATACGGCCGTCAACTCGGGAAGCCTCCTGAGCGCCTTCCACGGCGGCGGCGTTGTACTGGGAATCGCAGTAGAATCCTCTTCCACGTACACCTGCGCCTGAGCAAGCCCGGTGAAGGAGAACACGCCCACGGTGCGCGCTGCTTGCACTCTGTAGTTGAGGACGTTCTGCGCCACCTCCTCGCCCTTCACCTGCCGCCGGTAGCTGACATCCGACGTGAGCTTGACCGCAAGTGGGAGAGTGGACGAGTGCCGGAAAGACAGCGACAGAGCCTCGCTGTTCTGAACAGACTCAAGCTCGCGCCTGGTGTAGGCAAATGATGTGTTCGCCCCTTCAACACGGCGGTCGAGGCTGAGTGTGTACGTCTGCTCAGTCGTGGGCGAACCGGCGCCGCCCGGGCCCATGTAGTCGCGGTACTGGTAGCTCGCCCTGGCTTTCACATCAGCAGGAAGATCCAGAGAGTGCGAAACCTCGAGAGTAGTATCGCCGCTGCCGCTGGCCTTGTTCCACAATTCGTACGCATACGCAGTGAGTACTCCGGCCGCTCCCAGCTTCAGCTGATGTCGCACGCCGACTGCCGGCCCGAGCAATTCGTAGTAGTCGGCATGCAGCGACCCGGACCCCATCTCGCCGAGACTGTAGTTGTACTTGCCCTTCACGTACCAGCCTTCCACGGCGCCGTATCCGATCTTGGGCAACTCCAGGCGCTCGTCGTCTTTGAGAGGAATCGTCAGCCGCGGCAGCGACAGCAGTTTCACATTCCCTTCGTAGTAAGAAACCGACCGCAACACAATGCGGTCGTCCACGTATACTTCGAGTTCGCGCACTTCGAGGCGCCAGTGCGGCTTGTCGAGGTCACATGTAGTCACGAAACCTTCGGATAGAAGCAGATAGCCGTCTTTCTTGGCGAGCTCTGCGCCTCGCGCGAACAGAAAACCAGTTACCTGATCGTCTTTGAGCTTCGCCCACGCCTGCTTGACGACTACATCGCCGGCAGACATGTCATATGTAGCAACCTCGCCCTTGAGTATCTCATCGCCACGCGCGACCCACACCGACCCATCGATCACGACCTGCTTCGCCTTGGCGTCTATTGTCGCATGATCGCCTCGGATCACCATATCCTTGTACGTGATCTCGACCTGCCCCGACAGCTCCCATGAGTTACGCGCACCATCGAACACCATCTGCTGGGCCAATGCCCGGACGGGAACGGTCGCAGCGAGCGCCGGAACCGTCCCGACGAGCGACAGCGCGGCGATAAGCGTGCCCGCGAAAAGGCATACAACCAGGAAAATCCGGCCCGACCGACCCGGGCCCGATCCGGCGGCTCGACGCTTGTTGAACATGAGCGGCCGGTCCACCTTCAGCAGCATTACCAAGCCGGGCAGAAGAAAAACGATGTTGGGAATCCACACAGCCGTCGCCGGATGTATCATGCCTTTCATGCCCACGGAGCGGGCGACTGCCTGAACAACGAAGTACGCAAAGGACATCACGGCCGCGGCGACCACGCCGAAGTACCCGCCGGCTCGCCTGGGAGATCTTGTGACCAAAGGCGCGCCAATCACGGCGAACACAAGCGCTGCCATGGGCTCAGCCAGCTTCAGGTGGTACTCGACTCTCAACCCCTCGACCCGAATCCCGCTCTTCTCGAACAGGTCTATGTGGGACTTCAGTTCCTTTCTCGTCATCTCGCGGGGGGTTTTCTGGCTGGAGACAAACGTCTCCATGGTGCTGTCCATCGGGATCTCCAGCTTATCGAAGGACATTGACATCGCTACATGCCCGGCGGCATCCAGTTCATGAATCACCCCGTCCTGGAGTGTCCACTTGCCATCGCCGACATTTCCGCGTCTGGCCGACACTATGCGAGGGAAGGATCCGTACTCCGTTTCGTATACCATGATCCGTTCCATGACGCCCAGATCCTTGTCAACTCGGCCCACATAGAACTGGCGACCACCCGGCGCTGCGAAGAAAATATCCTGCTCAACACTGGGAAGGAAGTCTTTGAGGATAATCTCCCGAACTATTGTTTCCGACTTGTGAGACGCCCACGGGACTACCGTCTCCCCAAGCCAGAAACCACAGGCGCTCACGACTGCGCCCACCGCGATCAGGGGAAGGACAATGCGGGTGAAAGGGACTCCTGCAGCACGAATAGTAGAAAGCTCAGAATCGCGGGCAAGACGCCCCAGGCTTATCAGCACCGCAAACAGAACGGCTACGGGGAGTACCTGAACGACGATTCCGGGGAGGCTGTACAGCAGCATCCGGACGACGGCAAGCACTGGCACGTTCTTCTGCACGATGAAGTCCACCAGCATGAACAGCTGCCCGCTGAGCATTATGATGATGAAGGCAGATATGGACAGGATGAACGGGCCCATGAACTCACGAACCACATACCTGTCAAGAATCCTCATGGGCCGATACCTCTCAATAGCGGGGAGACGCGCTCTGCATCTCCCCGCATGCCGCATCTGTTTGCGCCGCTGCAGCGACGCCTTATTTGGCTCCGCCCTTCTTCAGCACTGCCTCAGTGATATCCACTCCGCCAAGGTGCACAACGCTGCTATCAAGGACTACCGTAATGCCTTTCTCCTTGGCGACGGCAGCTATAGCGTTCTCCAGCGCCTTCTGTGCCGGATCCAGCTGTTCACGGGCATAGTCGTTGTACTTCTTGTTGTACTGGTCCAAAAGCGCCTTCTGGCTCTCCTCATCCTGGCCCTCGGCCTTCTTGTTGAGTTCCTTTTCCAAAGACGCCTTCTGCTTGGCAACATTCTCCCATGCACTCTTCATCGCCGGGAACTCCTGCCCGACCCTGGCTCCGTCAAGCTTGCCTATTGAAACAGCCTCGCCCGCCGCCCGGGAGACGGCCAGGTTAGTTAGGCCAAGCCCCAGGCCGACCAGGAGAGTGCAGATAAACAGAGTAACAAGTGCTTTAGGAAGGTTTTTGAACATGCAGGTCATCCTCTCTTTCGTTCGTATAACTCAACCCGTCGGGTCATGCCGCCCACAGGCATTAGCGCCGGTAGACGCGGCATAGAGACGGCGCCGACCACAGCGGCGCCCAGCCAATTATACAACAGCCAGCTCCGGCTGTCATTCCACTGCTGCATACGCGCAGTGGACCCGCTCGCCGGCCTAGAAGGTCTGCCCAAAGCTGAAATAGGCCTGGCCGCGGCCTTCAGCTATTCCATAGTCGATGCGGATCATGCCCAGCACCGGAACGGAGACTCGCACGCCTACTCCGTACCCGATCTTGGTATTCTGAAGCGTGAAGGCATCCTCGGCATTCCACGCCTGCCCCGCGTCGCAGAACACTACGCCCTGCAGGCCCTTGGTTATCCTGAACCGGTATTCAGCGTTAGCAAGCGCCATGCGATCGCCTTGCATGTCGCCGTACTTGTAGCCTCGTACGGTCTCGGCTCCGCCCAAGCGGAAACGCTCCTGCTCGGGCAGGGCAGTGACGCCAAACCCGGAGCTGATCCTGCCCGCAAGCACGTGCCCGTCGCGGACCTGGTAATAAGCCGACCCTTCGCCTTCGACCTTGGTGAAGTTGTAATCGCCCCCGAGCACTCCGCCGGCGTACTCTATAGACCCCGTAAGCCTATGGCCCGAGGTGGGGTTCCACAGGTCGTCTCTAGTATCGTTCACAGCCGACGCCGTGAGAGACCGTGTTATTCCACCCTCGGGGATGCTGCCCTGCTGGTCGGGGTTGATGGCCCGGGTGACGGCATTGTCCATCTTGAACTTGAGGAATGCCTTGGTGTTGAGGGAGAGCGTATGGCCCACCGTCACATCGCCGCCCGTACGGCTTTCAGCGTACTTAATGGGATCGGGCTGCTCCTCGCCCTCTTGCAGCTCCGGAGTGAAGCTCTTCTCCGACGACTTGCTGAACACATTGAACCCCAGCGAGGTCTTGCCCGTCTTGCCCACCCACGGCTCATAGAAACCCAACTCATAATTGCTCTTGCCCTTGGCGAACTCAGCCTTGATGTTGACGGTCTGAGCATTGCCGAGGAAGTTCTGGTCGCCTAGTTCGATGAAGCCCATGAGGCCATCAGCCGAACTGTAGGCCAGGCTCAAATTGGCAATACCGGTCTTTCTTTCAGTGAGGACATAGTTGACTACGTACTCGTACCTGCCCTGCACCGGCTCCACAGTGACTTCGACATTCTCGAAGGCGCCCAGCAGGTAGATCTTCCGGCGATCCTCATTGATCTTGTTTACGTTGATATAATCGCCCGACTTGGTTTGAATCGCGCGCCAGATTACCTGTGGTTTGGTCTTCTCATTGCCGGATATCTTCACTTCGGCCACAGTCCACTCCACCAGATGCAGAGTGAGTTCTCCATCCTCAGACAGAGATGGCTCGATGCTGGCCCAGTGGCCCTTCTCTTGGTAATGATTGCCGATGGCTTCGAGATCGGACCTGAGCTTGTTCGAGTTCAGCTGGGAGTCGGTCTTTGTCGTCATCAGCCCGAGCAGCTCTTCAGTGCCTATGAGCTTGTTTCCGCTTATCGTAACGCGGCTGATGACGGGAAACTCCCTGACCAGCACGATAAGCTTTATGCCCCCCAGGTACGGGACGGTGTTCGCTCCCAGATCAGCAAACCAGCCAAGAGAGTCGATGGCGGCAAAGCTCTCGTCCACAGCCTTCTCCACCAACTGGTCGCCTATCTTGATACTCATCTTGTTGATGATAGTATCCGAGTCGATTCTCACGTTTCCCTGGACTTCTATGGCAGTCACCCTGCCAAGCGCTTCGGCCGGCGCCCCCAGGGCGGCTGACGAGGCAACAAGCACCGTCACTACCAAAACGGCCAGCATGCAGCAGAGTCTCCTGGCGCTACTTGAGTTCAACAGTCTTCCCTCCCACATCTCACCACGCGTGGCCGCATCGGCGACCAGGCGAAGTCGATCCTACACCCGAATGGCTTGACTTTCTATTCTACTCCGTCGACCCGATTCCTCCTGCGTTCACACTGGTGATCAATTCGCCAACACTCGTCCAAGCCCACTTAACATGTATAGACGCAACCGAGCCAGCAGAAGTTTCACGAGGAGGTCGCCTTCCGGCACTTCTTTCTCTGACCCCTCCTCGGGTTTCACGGCTATTCGCATGTCGCCCGGCACACCATCTACAGTTATGATCGTGGGAAGTCCTGACGCGACATCCCGTGCCACGAGGACAAACTCCGGCGGGTCGCCTGGTCTTCCAGTAAAGCGCACGCCTCCCGACATGACCTCGAGCGGAACACCGTACAGGTCTATCTGGCCAGACGACAGATTCAGGCTGCCGGAGGCTGTCGGGCGCCGCGTGCTGCCTTGCACGTGAATCGTCCCGGGCAGCGCCCATGCCCACGACTCGCCTCGCACGATCATCACATTCTCGCCAACCTCAATATCCACATCCAGATCCGCCTCTGGAACCGGAACGCCACTCTGAATGCCCGCTATCACCAGATCCATCAGAGCATCTCGCACAGCGGCGCGCCCGCTCAGCGCAAATCGTTCTCCAGTGCGCAGGGCCAGGTCCGCATCGACAAGACCGGACACGACTTGGTGGTCGACTCTGACCCCTGTCGCCTTCACGCGCCACGACTGCATAGAGCCCGACAGCACTACCTCACCGCCACCCAAGCTCGCCTGCACCCCGGGAACGCTGAAGGTAGGCCCGCGTTTACCAGATTCGCCCCGACCCTCACGCACACCGGCCGAAACGCCGGCGCCATCGGAGTCAGCGCCTGCGGCAACCCCGACTGCGGTGGACACCTCGATCACACCCGAGACGTCCGTGAACTCGTGAGGCAATCCGTCCCCCCACCCATCAGCGCGCACAACCCCATCGGCAAGGCCTATGCGGACACAGGTGCGTCCATCCGGGCCTATCTTGGCGTCGGCACTCCACTTCACCCAGCCCTGAGCGGGAATGGGCCTGCCCAGCGCTTTGGCGATCTGCTCGAGAGTGGCCTTCTGGGCGCGCGTTTGGATCACGATGTCGCCCGGACCACCGTCAGCGCGCGAGGCACGCTCTGCTGACACCCGAAACTTCATGTCCTCTATGCGCGATTCACCGATTTCCATGGTCTTTATGTCCACAGCCCCTTCGGCCGCAAGGCTGGTGGCGTCCGGAGTGAAACCGGGGATTGCGACCGTTCCGTCGACCCGAGCGCTTAGGTGTTCGGAGCTGACGTCGCCATCAGCTTGTATCCTGCCGTCATCACACGTCGCGAGCTCGCCTGTGAAAGCCCATCCATGGTACGAGACTCCCATCAGGACGGCCTTCCCCGAGATGCGGTCCGCGGTCAGTCTTCTTCCCGCTGCGCCGGGCAGAGCAAACGCGGCCTGCACCGTGCCCCCCAGCAGCCGGGCTGAAACATCGTCTACATTCACGGTATCGTTCGACAATGCGACTGCGCCGCGAATATCAGCCAACTCCACTGACTGCGCGGGCTGGTGTGGATCGTGATATGTCGCGCGGGCAACGGCCACCGACCACGCAGGGGCCTGACGGTGCGCGAGTGGTTCCAGCCTAACGTCCCTTAGCTCAACCTTGCGTCCGGCACCCTTGCCGCCGCCCGCCTCACCTGAATGATCGACGGTGACGACAGCGTCGCGGATCGAGATTGCGCCTGCAAAACCGGAAGCCTGCTTGCCCTCTCCGGAGCCCGAGCGAGGTGAGTCGGCTGGTGTTGCACTCGCGGATTCCGTGCGCCCCATATACCTCTGAAGCGCGATCCAGTCCGCCTCCACTCCCTGGGCATGTATCGCAGTCACACTCAACAGAGGGTTAGTGCGGGACCTCAGCAGTGAGCGGAAGTCATAGGTGACAAGCATTCTTCGCGCACTCAGTCCGTCTCCCAGCTGTACACCGGACATGGCCAGCGACCTGATGCCATGAACCATCACTTCTTCCACCCGCACGTCGGCCCCGCCAAGCGCGCGAGAGAGAACAGCCCCGGCCACGTCAGCACCGATCGCGGCCAGGTTACGCCGGATCACCAGGCACCCCGCGGTGATCACGGCGAGAAGAAGTATGGAAACACACACTGAGCGCCCGATGCGCCGGCGATTGATACGCGCCACAAGCATTCACCACCGCTGTCAACTTCGACGGCGCACAGTTGTTTCCTTCGGCCCTCGTCGAGTGAAACGTCGGTTAGCTGGGCATATGATGTTGCGTATGGTGCGAATTGGTAAGGCAGGTCGGCCTGTTGACAGTGCAAAACCCCCGCTGTACACTGTGAATGAGTGGGTGACTGACCATTCAGTCAGCGTCGGCCGATCAGCCCTACCGGCGTGGGGCCAACTCCTTGAGGCGGTGAGCATATTGATAGCAGTAACTGGAGGAACAGGGCACATTGGAAACGTGCTCGTGCGGGAGTTGGTGGCCCGCGGCGAGCAGGTAAGGGTGCTTGCGCTTCCAACTGAAGACACGCGGCCGCTGGATGGCCTGCCGATCCAGATCGTCCCGGGAGACGTGTTGGACCCCCATTCACTGGAAGTTGCATTTCACGAGGCCGATATTGTCTACCACGTGGCTGGGCTGGTGAGCATCTTCCCCTGGCAGGAGCAGTCGGTGGACCGCGTGAACTTGCAGGGCACCATCAACGTGCTGAGGGCCTGCGAGAAGGCGGGCGTGAGGAGACTGATCTACACCAGCTCGATCCACTCCCTCGTCGAACCCCCGCACGGCGCTGTGATCGATGAATCATGCGGCTTCGATCCTGAGCGCTCACGCGGCGGGTATGACAAGTCAAAAGCCAGAGCATCGATTGAGGTCCTCCAGGCAGTGGAGCGTGGACTGGATGCAGTGATAGTATGCCCGACCGGGGTCATCGGACCGTTCGACTTCCGCGTGTCGATCATGGGCCGGGTGCTGCTTGATCTGGCGCGCGGTTCGCTCTGGGCGATTCCCGATGGAGGCTACGATTTCGTAGACGTAAGGGATGTCGCAACCGGACATATCCTGGCAGCCGAGAAGGGCAAACCGGGAGAAGTGTATATTCTGGCCGGCGAATGCATCAGCGTTGCCGACCTGGCGCGCATGGTGGACGAGCTCCGCGGGCGCCGACCGCGCTCCCGGTTGCGCTTGCCTGCTTGGCTCACGCGGGTCATAGCCCATGTTTCCACAGCCATCTGCCTGGCCTTCAAAGTGAAAAGCCGGATTACCAAGTATTCTGTGGAGACGCTCCTTAGCAACTGCAACATCAGCAACGCCAAAGCCCGGCGCGAACTGGGCTACGCACCAAGATCGCTTCGCGACTCAGTGAGAGACTC